>JBBIOD010000001.1:0-2784 GCA_037443545.1 Ignavibacteriales bacterium
TATTGCGCGGGAAGTATTTCCGACCAATATCATTGCGAACATCTTCAATTTTAAAAAAGCTGAATTGTTTGAAGTTACATCAGAAACAGAACGTGCTGTACCTCAAGTCGATTTGTCGTTAAACAGATAACCGATGGCTATAAATTTATTTCCGAATATTTACGAACAGCAGGTAAGTAACAAACGACGTACTGTTTTTATTATGCTAATATTTATTTTATTCTTTGTTTTCTTAGGATACGGTTTCGACCTGTTTTACTTTGGGAATGATCCGCTCGGAATATTTTCCGATACCTACGGATTACCCTTTGCAACAATTGCCGCTTTTATGTTTGGCTTCATATTTTCGTTGTATGGATTGCAGAGTGGAGCCAAAGCCGTATTAACTTCTGCGGGAGCGTATCCCGTTCCTGAAAACGATCCTAAATTTCAGACTCTCAGAAATGTTGTAGATGAAATGAAGATTGCATCGGGATTGCCACACCCAAAATTATTCGTAATTCCGGATGCCGACCCGAATGCGTTCGCCACGGGAAAAAACCCGGACAGCTCATACATTGCCGTTACACAAGGATTACTCGACACATTGAATCGTGAAGAGTTACAAGGTGTTATCGCACACGAGATGGCACATATTAGGAATTTCGATATTCGTTTAATGACAATTATAGCAGCCCTAATCGGTGCTATTGCTTTGTTATCCGATTTAGCAGTCAGAGGTTTGAGGTTCGGCGGCATCAGTCGGGGAAATAAGAAAAGCTCGAAAAGCGGCGCGGGCGGACCGATTGCTTTGGTTTTATTTATTTTATGGATAAATGGAATCATCCTCGCTCCGATTTTAAGTCGGTTGTTAGTTATGGCTGTCTCGAGGCAGCGTGAATACTACGCCGATGCAACTGCCGGCGAATTTACACGAAACCCGTTAGCATTAGCTTCTGCGTTGGAGAAAATTGAGAGAGCCTCGGCTCCGACTCAATTTATTAAACGCGGTTCAGCTCATCTTTGTATTGTCGATCCATTAGGCCTGAAGGCAAATTTCAAGGAAGGATTTTGGGCAGATTTACTTGCTACTCATCCTCCCATTTCAAAACGAATTATGCTCTTAAAAGGAATGGCGTATCAATTTGACATAAAGACAGACCCACAAAA
Source organism: Ignavibacteriales bacterium (assembly GCA_037443545.1). GTDB lineage: Bacteria > Bacteroidota > Ignavibacteria > UBA10030 > BY39 > JASEGV01. Next base: position 1,150 of record JBBIOD010000001.1, read on the forward strand.
AAAATAAATACTTAACTTTTATGAAGAAAAAACAAACAGAACAACTTCAACCTCTCGACCGTCGTTACGATACTCAGCCGTTGGATACGATAGACGTGGATGTCCTTGATACATTTCCTTACGAATATCCGGGAAGAGATTTAACAATTAACATCGACACAGATGAATTCACAGCAGTGTGTCCGTTCTCCGGTTTACCCGATTTTGCAGTAATAAAAATCAATTACATTCCGGATAAACTTTGCCTCGAGCTACGTTCTCTCAAATATTATTTAATGTCGTATCGAAACGTCGGCATTTATCAGGAACACGCAGTCAATAGAATACTTGAAGATATTGTTGCATCCTGCAAACCAAAGTGGATGCAAGTAATTGCCGATTACAAAATACGTGGCGGTGTACATACTGTAACGAGTGTCGAATACAATAAAATGAAACGGAGAAAAAATGAAACCTGAAAACAGAATTAATTTAATTCAAGAATTACAAAAAATTAAGCAAATCAATTCAAGAACCAGCTATCTTGGTGCATGGATTGGGCTTATCCTTTCCGGCTATATTTTATCAACACTAATTGTTAAACCGTGGGGCGATTTCATGAATCAGGAATTTTATTGGGTTCCCTCCATCATAATTTTAGTGTTTTTAGCTGTGTTTTTACAATCTTTCTTTTTAATAATTCGTCACCTGATCTATAAGCGTTTACTCATAATCTTCGAAGTATTGCTCGATGATAAATAAATCTAAACACAAAAACTTATGCCTATAAAAATCCACAACACACTTACTCGTCATAAAGAAGAATTTAAACCGATAAATGAAGGCAATGTCGGCATTTATGTTTGCGGCCCAACTGTTTACGGACATTCGCACATCGGCCACGCAAAAAGTTATGTCTCGTTCGATGTAATAGTCCGTTACTTGCGCTACATCGGCTACAAAGTTTTATACGTCCAGAACATCACGGATGTGGGTCATTTAACTGACGATGCAGACGAGGGTGAAGATAAAATACTGAAGCAGTCGCGAATCGACAAAGTTCATCCGATGGAAATAGTTCAAAAATACACCCAGAGTTATTTTGAAGATATGGATGCACTCGGAGTTCAGCGACCCGATATTAGCCCTACTGCAAGCGGACATATAATTGAGCAGATCGAAATTGTAAAAGCGTTGCTGGCAAAAGGATTTGCATACGAAGTTAATGGCTCGGTATATTTTGATGTGTCAAAGTTTTCGGATTACGGAAAACTTTCAGGCAGATCGGTTGAAGATTTAATTGCGGGTGCACGGGTTGATGTGAGTCCCGAAAAACAACATCCAGCTGATTTTGCAATATGGAAAAAAGCTGAACCCGGACACATTATGCAGTGGGAAAGTCCATGGGGCAAAGGTTATCCGGGCTGGCATCTGGAATGTTCGGCTATGTCAACTAAATATTTGGGGCAGCCCTTTGATATACATGGCGGCGGTTTGGAAAACCAATTCCCTCATCACGAATGTGAGATTGCTCAAAGCGAAGGGGTAACCGGAAAACCTTTCGTACGATATTGGATTCACAACAATATGGTAACTGTGAATGGACAGAAGATGGGAAAATCGCTCGGCAATGTAATAAACCTGAAGGATGCTTTC
>JBBIOD010000002.1:0-1741 GCA_037443545.1 Ignavibacteriales bacterium
TCTGTTCTCATAGCTGTATCTTCTTTCGTTTCTTTCAGTTAATCCAATTTAACTCTTTCTATTGAATTTTTCAGGTTAAAAACTTATCCCCATCAACTTCTCAATCATTGAAATATTTAACATGGAAATTGTAACAGAGCTGACGGCCAAAGCTATTATTTTCTAGCTTATCTCCAAAATGGGCTGGGAGAAAGTGGCTGAGTAGGAAATTGAGTTTAAATTTTTTAACTCGTATATTAAAAAAAATAGGAGTCGTGATGAAATATTTATCAAATTTTTTATTATTAATATTCTTTGTCGGGTTTGTACATTCTCAAACTAACGACTTATTACCTTCTGACAACCTCGTTGTAGACGGTATTACGGCTATACCAGCAGCTGTTGTTGAGGGTGTTGGAAGATATACCGAGTTTCGCTCGGCAACCTTTTTAAGCTGGCATCCAACAAAGAGAGAAATGCTAATCAGCACACGCTTTGCTGATGTTCCGCAAATCCATCTTGTAAAATTCCCCGGTAGTGCAAGAACTCAGTTAACCTTCTTTAAGGATAGAGTTGGCAGTGCAACATTCAACCCAAACAAAGGCGATTATTTCCTCTTCAGCAAAGATATTGGCGGCGGTGAATGGTTTCAAAACTACCGCTACGATTTAGCAACCGGTGACATCACGCTATTAACAGACGGTAAATCCAAAAACTCTTTAGGTTTGTTTTCAGAAAAAGGTGACCGAATAGTATACGGATCAACTCGTAGAAACGGAAAAGATATTGATTTTTATATTATGAACCCATCTGACCCAAAGAGTGAACGGGTGTTAGCTCAACTGGATAAGGGTGAAGCTTGGAGTGTACTCGATTGGTCATCCGACGACAGCAAGATTCTTGCAGAAGAACAAATATCAATTAATGAATCCTACTTATGGATTTTTGACACAAAGACAGGCCAAAAACTACTTGTTACTCCGAAGTTTAGCGAAGAACAAGTTGCCTACAGTGGAGGCAAGTTTAGTTCCGACAGTAAAGGAATTTACACTACAACAGATTTGAACTCAGAATTCCGGCGACTCACTTACATTGATATCGGAACAAAGAAATATACTTTTCTTACAGACAAAATAAATTGGGATGTTGATGAATTCGATTTATCACTCGACGGAAAATATATTGCATTTATAACCAATGAGGACGGTATCGGAGTTCTCCACGTTATCGACGCAAAAACAAATAAGGAAATTAAACTTCCTAAATTGCCGACAGGTCTGATTTTCGGAATCCGGTGGCATAAAAACGGTAGTGAACTCGGCTTCAATATTAACTCTGCCCGCTCTACAACTGATGCGTACTCACTTAACATCAAGACTGGGAAATTGGATCGTTGGACGTACAGCGAAACTGGCGGTTTGAACGTTGAGAACTTTTCTATACCGGATTTGGTGAAGTGGAAATCGTTTGACAAAATGTTGATTTCAGGTTTCCTTTATATGCCGCCGGCAAAGTTTACGGGAAAACGTCCTGTAATAATCAACATTCACGGCGGTCCCGAAGCGCAGTCGTATCCAAGCTTCCTCGGAAGGCATAATTATTATCTCAATGAATTAGGCATTGCGATAATCTTTCCAAATATCCGTGGCTCATCCGGATATGGAAAGACATTCTTAAAATTAGATAATGGATTTTTACGAGAAGATTCATATAAAGACATCGATGCTCTGCTGGATTGGATAAAAACACAACCGAATTTAGA
>JBBIOD010000003.1:0-1517 GCA_037443545.1 Ignavibacteriales bacterium
ACGCTGAGTCGGTTTGATACAAGATATCGATGAGTGGCTCGAAAAATTGGCGCCGTTCAATCCTGAATACCGACACCATCGAACGGGCGAAATCAACGGCGATGCACATCTGAAAAGTTTGCTGATCCATCACGAAGTAATCGTTCCTGTTACGAATGGTCGTCTCGATTTCGGGCCTTGGCAGCAGGTCTATTACGCCGAATTCGATGGGCAACGCCGGAAACGGGTAATCATCAAAGCAATGGGCGAATAGGGTTTGCAAAAGTTTTATGATTAGTTTATATTTATTTTGAAAAATTGAAAGAATAAAAATGAAATTCAAACTCATAATTATTATAACCCTATCCTTCGTTTTAACTATAAATTTATTCGGGCAAATAATTTCACCAAAACATAATTTACAATTGAATGTGGATTTAACACGTTTTTTTGGTGATGAATCAAATGTGCTACTGGAAACTTATTATAGTTTCCGCACAGATGAACTCTCTTATATATTTAACGACGGCATGTTTAGCGGTGGTATTAATATATCCGTGGAGATAAAGCAAGCCGAAAATATTCTTGAAAAAGACAACTGGACCGTTCCAAGTTCCGCCGCCGATTCCGCTACAGTAACGATTGGTAAAACTCTCGTCGGTGTGAGAAAATATTTTTTAAAATCGGGTGAGTATGATTTTAAAATTATTGCAACCGATATAAATGACAAAGATCAGGTTGATAGTTTACGGTTCCCAATAAGTATTTCTCTTTTCCCAACTGATAGAGAAGCCATTAGCGATATCGAAATATGTTCGTCAATTAAACAAATTCCAAAAGATGACAACAACATATTTTATAAAAATACTTTAGAGGTAATTCCTAATCCGAGTCTCCTTTTCGGTCCCGGTTTACCAATTCTATATTATTATCTTGAAGGTTACAATCTTCTTCATAAAGAATCATCCGAAGAATACCTGCTCAAAACATCAGTATTAGATGCAACCGGCAAGGAAATTATAACACACGAGAAAAACAAGAAGCGTGTTAACAATTCCAGCGTCGAAATTGGGACAATCAATACTTCATCGTTAAAAGGCGGAACGTATACTCTTAAAATTACGATTAGCGATACGGTTAGACGTACAGCCGCAGTTTCGGCGAAGCGTTTTTTTATTTACAATCCCGGTCACACCGATTCCCTGCGTACATTATCTTCCGGTGGAATGGTCAGCAGCGAATATGCTTTGATGTCGGACACCGATGTTCAGGACGAATACGAATTGCTTTCATATATTATAACCGATGGCGAGAAAAAGCAATTTGAGAAACTGACCGAATTAGATGCAAAGAGGAAGTTCTTGTATGATTTTTGGAAACGTCGTGATATCGATCCTTCTACTACGATAAATGAATTCAAGGAAGAATATATGAAGCGAGTGGAATACGTTAAGCAAACCTATTCAGCCTCATTCAAGAAAGGTTGGAAAACTGACCGAGGGAGAGTTTATATAGTGTATGGACCGCCAGATGATATA
>JBBIOD010000004.1:0-88325 GCA_037443545.1 Ignavibacteriales bacterium
ATTATGCCTAAATGTAATTCATCGGAACTGAAATATGTATAAGGTGAATCGTGCTTATAAAATTTCCCGACCGAGGGATCACGAAACAATACACATCCACAACCGTAGGGCTGAAGTCCGTGCTTGTGTGGGTCTATGACTATTGAATCGACTTCGTTCAATCTGCTGTATGTCAATTTCGTTTCTTCGTTCAAATTATCGGCGAGAATAAAATAACCTCCGTAAGCTGCATCTGTATGCAATCTGAAACCGTATTTATCTTTCAGTAAGAGTAATTCAGGTAATGGATCAACTGAACCGATAGCAGTTGTGCCAATGGTCGCTATTCCCGTGCCTACATCAACGCGTTCAAGCAAATTTTGGAGTGCGTCAATATTCATTCACCCTTTGTTATCGCACGCAACGGATTCAAACTCTAAACCAAGAACGTGCTTATCCGTTTATGTGTATAATGGGCTTGAGTAGAGGCAACCACTTTTTTACCCGGATGTATTTGAGATGATACCCATAGCGCTCCGAGGTTTTCGAGTGCGGTTTGAAGAACGCAAAGAGATTCTTTTTCGAAGTTCCGAACTCGTAGATGGTTTTCACTCCCTTGATTGTTGGTAACGTTGTGCAAATGCTTCGGTCATAGTTGTCTCCTGTTTCGATTTCTGTCGAATAGCTATTCATAATCATCAGTTTTGGCTTAATATCTAAGAAAATCGGGTATAGTCTCATAGAAAACAACTTCGCTTTATTTCATTTTCATATAGATTCTTACATGAGTCAACGAATACTTTTCCTTTAGATTTTTAGAGGCAAATCGAAAATTTGACACTGAGTTAATTTATATTTATCTTTTCTATAAATTTGTTAATTATTACTTAGTCATCAATATGAAAAAATTTATATATATACTTTTCTTATTGCTCTTTAGTTCGTCAATAATTTATACTCAAATTACCCAACAATGGATATCAAAATATAATCACAAAAGCAGTGCTGACGACTCCTTCGAATTTGTAGAACTTGATAATTCCAAAAATATTTATGTGGCGGGAATTAGCAATTATCAATTTACCATAAGTAAATACAATACTTTTGGAGTAAAGTTATGGACAGTTTTTGCCGACAATAGCTTTGGTGAGGACAACTACATCGCAGGAATGAAGCTTGACGCTCAAAGAAATGTTTACATCACTTCTTGTATAATCGGTCCCGATACTTCGTACGATATACTAACAATTAAATATAATACGAACGGTGTTCAACAATGGGCAACACGATATAGCAGTGGCTCAAAAAACGACGACATTGCAACAGGGGTAACGGTTGACGCCTCAGGAAATGTTTATGTATCCGCTTATAATTATCACCCAATCAGTAAGAACGATTTTATTTTGATCAAATATAACGCGAATGGTACGCAACAATGGGTACGACGTGATAACGGCCCGGGTAACGGCGACGACTTCCCAACGGCAATTACTATCGATGCACTAAATAATGTTTATATAACCGGCTCGACTTATAATCCAACTTCTTTCATAGATTTTATGACTTTGAAATACGATTCTGCAGGGTTAAGACTCTGGCTGGTAACTTATGATGGTATCGGTTTCGATGAGGATATTCCTGTAACAATTGGGGTAGATAATTTTAATAATGTATTCGTTGCCGGAACAAGTTACGGAGATACAACAGACATTGATATTGCAGTTGTAAAATATAACTCAAGCGGTGTACGACAATGGGCGGCACGCTACAACTCACCAGGTAATTTCGAGGATATACCTACCGCTTTTCGCATTACAAGCGGGGGTGCTGTTTACCTTACAGGTTATACCTACAACCTTTTCGAGGATTACAACTACCTGACTGTTAAAATTAATACAACAGGTAGCGTAGGTTGGGGAGTTCAATTCAACGGCTCTGGCAATGCAGACGATTTTGCAGAAAGTATAGATATTGACAACTTTGAGAACGTATATGTTACTGGTACAACATCTTCTCTTTTAGGTGACGCTGAATTCAACACAATTAAATATAATGCTGTTGGATCTCGGCAGTGGAATCGACTTTATATTCTTGAAACTAATTTTTCGAGTGAAGCAAATAAAATTCGAGTAGATTTATCTGGCGACATCATTGTTACCGGTGCAGGTTTTTCAGTTGAAAAAGCCTACGATGCTTTGATACTCAAGTACAATAATGCGGGCACGGTTCTATGGTCAGAACGTCAGAATAATTTCGATAACCAATCATACGAGGATATTCCGTATGCAATTACCACCGATAATCTTGGGAATGCTTATGTAGTCGGATCGAGTTTCGACAATGGAACTTTATACGATTTTCTGATTATCAAATACGGTACAAACGGAGATACATTATGGACTGCTCGTTACAACAGTCCTTACCACGATAATGATGAAGCTGTTGCTGTTGCGGTCGATGCCTCAAAGAATGTTTACGTTACAGGAAGAAGTTACGCGTATCATAAAGGTGATGATATAGTAACAATCAAATTTAATGAAAATGGCATCGTGCAATGGATTCGAAATTTCAACAGTTCAAATGATAGCACCGATAGACCCATCGCTCTTTCAGTTGATGCCGCAGGTAATGTTTATGTGGTTGGTTATAGTTTTGGTGGAAATACCGGTTACGATTATATTACAATTAAATATAATACAAATGGAACACAGCAATGGGTGAGCTATTTTAACAGTTCTACAAGTTCCGACGATTTCGCTGCGACGTTAGGCATCGATAAAGCGGGCAATGTTTATGTTACTGGATATTGCACGACTACAACCTCCGGAAACAATATATCTACAGTTAAATATTCAGCCGCAGGCGGACAGCAATGGGTAAAGTATTACAACGGTCCATCGAACAGTGACGATTTTGCTACTTCAATCGCAATCGATTCCTTAGGAAATATCATTGTTGGAGGCTCGAGTGTTGGAGTCGGTACATCGAACGATATCGTGTTAATTAAATATAATCCGAACGGCGATCAACAATGGGTTTCGAGATATGACGGACCAGCTAACAACGTTGATTATCCTAAAAGCATCTTCGTAATTCAATCGGGAGAAATTTATGTCGGCGGATGGAGTTTTGGAACTACATCATACGCTGATATGATTGTTCTAAAATATTCTTCAAATGGGGGTCGAATTTGGGAAGCTCGTTATAACGACAAGAGCAACGATTACGATTACCTAGAGGGGATGATTGTTGATCAGTGGGGAAATTCATACATATCTGGCACAACAGGTGGCTCACAAAAAAATAATTATGCTACTATAAAATACAATACGGCCGGTGAATTACAATGGGTTGCATATTATGCCAATCAAACGAGTACAGCCGACGAAGTTATAGCAATGGCGATGGATAATTTAGGTAATATTTTTGTTACGGGCGCCGAATATGATTCGCTCGATTACTCAGATGTAATAACAATAAAATACAGGCAAACAACATTTATGTCGGGATCCGTATTTTATGATTTAAATAATAACGGAGTGAAGGACGAAACCGACCCACCGCTTGCAGGGTGGAACGTTCGCATAAGCGGACCAAAACGAGATTCCGTTACTACAAATATTAATGGTCAGTACGCTTTTGCCGATATTCCGTTCGGAAATTATACTCTCAGCCAAGCTATTAATCCCGGTTGGATACAAACTTTACCCGTTGGGGGAGGTGCGTATTCAGTATCAATCTCGTTCGGTAATTTAAGCGCTGTCCATAATTTCGGAAATTATTCAACAACTGCTATAAGCTATTCGGTCGATGCCAAGTGGAATATGCTATCATTGCCGTTGCGAACAACAGATAGGAGTAAGACATCTATTTTCGGGAGCGCTAATTCGTCAGCTTTTACATTCGATAATAGTTATGTTGTTCACGATTCGCTGGCTTATCTTAAAGGATATTGGCTAAAATTTCCGTCGGCTCATCAAATATGGTTGGCGGGTAGTGCGTTTGACGCTGATTCGATCGACCTGAAAACGGGATGGAATATGATTGGTTGTACAAGTAATCCTTTCCCAGTCAAATCGCTGATTACAAATCCTCCAAATATTATAAGATCTCCGGTTTATGCTTTTCTGAACGGATACTCGATTTCAGATACGATAAAACCGTCGAAAGGTTATTGGGTAAAAGTTTCTCAAGGCGGAAAACTTATTATGCGTCCCGGGTCAACGCTTTCCAAACACAACTCACTTGCAGAAGATATGATAAATCAAAGCAACAAATTATTCATTACCGATAAAGGAGGAAATTCATGCGTGCTCTACTTTGGAAGTTTTGAAAATGCCTCTTTCGATGCGGGTTACTTTTTAGCGCCGCCCCGACCACCGGCGGATGTTTTCGATGTGAGATTTGACGGCGAATCATATCTGTTCAACCACAAAATTAAAAAAGAGAATAAAATTAATATTTCGGCTTCCGAGTACCCAATTAAAATATCTTGGGAAATTTTGACCGGCGAAAATTATGAGCTTGTAACTACAAAAGGTAAATTATTAACCGAAGTACACACATCGTCGGGAAGTTTTGTTTTGGATGATAAGAATCACACTGTTTTATATCTCAAATATTCAAATCAAAACGGAGAAACAGATATTCCAACAGATTTTGCACTATCTCAAAATTATCCGAATCCCTTCAATCCAGTTACGATAATAAATTATCAGCTACCCCGAGTAGCAAGCGGGGAACATCGCGTAACGCTAAAAGTGTACAACCTACTTGGTCAAGAAGTAGCAACACTTGTAGACGAACAAAAGCCGGCTGGTAGGTATGAAGTTCGATTCTCCACCGAAGGCGGGTCCGACTATGGCGGAGACGGTTCGCAATTATCAAGCGGTGTATTTTTTTACAGATTAGTAGCTGGAAATTTTTCCGACATTAAAAAACTTATAATATTAAAATAGTATACAGATGAAAAAAATTATATCTACCTTTTTCCTTCTATCATTTTTGGTTGGGAATGCCTTTTCGCAATCAACTCTATTGGATTCTTTAATCAATAAAGTTTCTGTCGATAGTTTAAGATTATACATCAGGCAGCTTTCTGGCGATACGAGCTGTGTTATCGGAGGTTCGCCATATACGATAGTGTCGCGGCATAAATTTCAGCCGGGCAACGATAAAGCTGCACAATATATACTAGAAAAATTTCGATCATTCGGACTTACAGCCCAGTACGATTCATTCAGCACGACAGGGAAAAATGTAATAGGAACAAAAGTAGGCACGCATTTCCCTAATAAGTATTATGTTGTCTGCGGTCATTTCGATGCTATGCCAGCGGGAACGACAGCACCCGGGGCCGACGATAATGCCAGTGGAACTGCCGCCGTGATTGAATTAGCCAGAATTTTATCGCAATACAATCCTCAATACACTATCAAGTTTATAGGCTTCGATGAGGAGGAACAAGGTTTAGTTGGAAGCCACTACTATGCAACACAAGCCCGTAACCGCAACGATACTATTTTGGGTGTAATTAATTTAGATATGATTGGTTACGATGGCAACAACGACGGAAAAATTAATGTGCACTCAAAGAACGTTGCAAACACAGTTGCAATTGCTAACGATTTTGTGGAGAATATAGCTGTCCATAATATCGGCTTAGTTCCTGTCATTGTGGCTTCCCAGCCGTACAGCGACCACGAAGCTTTCCTTCAAAAAAACTACGGCGCTATTTTAGTAATCGAAGATAATAACGATTTCAATCCATATTATCATACTACAAACGACAGATTCCAGTTTATCAATGTTCCCTATTTCCATAAAATGGTTAAGGCAACCATGGCTACTTTAGCAAAGTATGCACTCAACTTAAAAATTGGAATTGAACACACTCCCATTTCATCGGGCAACATAATTGACCCTCGCACAGCACGGGTAAATATTGTTACAGGATTAACTGTTGGCAGTGGTAGTGTGCAGCCAAGGCTGTACTATCGCGTTGATTATGGTTCTGGTTTCAGTCCTTTCAATTATGTTAATGATGTCGATGGTCCTACAGGTTCTCAATACGAATTTGTTATTCCGGGACAACCACTCGGAACAACCGTGGAATATTATATAGCCGTTCAGGATCAAGGAGCTCAATTTTTACAAACGGCTCCTGTCGGTGGTAGTGGTGTAAACCCACCGGGGTTAAATCCACCACCGCAATTTTACAGGTACATTGTGGCAAATATAACAACTGCTCTTACCGAAAGCTTTAAATCATTAGCGCGATGGAATTCGGTTTCGCTCTGGGGGTTAACTTCAAATTATTTCGTATCACCCACTTCTTCGGCGACCGATTCGCCGAGTGGCAACTATCTGAACAATACAACAAATATCCTTTTACTGAAAGATAGTGTTAGCTTAAAAAAAGCTTATGGTGCTACGCTGGAATATTCTGCACGGTGGGATTTAGAGAACGGATACGACTATGTGCAAGTTATGTTATCTACGAATTTCGGTTCCACGTGGATTCCGTTAGCGGGTAGTTATACAAAACTCGGTTCGGGCAGTTTCCAACCAACCGGACAACCATTATACAACGGATTACAGTCGGCTTGGATTACCGAACAAATAAGTCTTGATCCGTATATAGAAAATGATATAAAACTCCGCTTATATTTCCGAAGCGATGCCAGTGTTGTGGCCGATGGTTTTTATGTGGATGATATAAAAGTTACAGTTTATAATAAAGGAGTTCAACCTGTTGTAACATATTTGAATACAAATGAGGGATGGAATTTATTATCGCTGCCGATATCTTTAGTCGACCCAAGATCATCTGTCTTGTTCCCCAATTCAACTTCCCTGACTTATGGATTTAATGGATCATATATAATTGCAGATTCCATAAAAAATGGATATGGCTACTGGGTAAAGATGGACAGTTCTCGCACCCATACATTTATAGGGAATAAGATAGACAGTATAACAGTTGCTCTTAAAAAAGGTTGGAATTTGATTGGAGGGTTAAATCAGAATATAAATGTTTCTGATATTACCACAATCCCACCCGGTTTAATATCAAGTCAGTTTTGGGTGTACAATGGCGGGTATTCAGAATCTCCTGTAGTCGAAATGGGAAAAGGGTATTGGATAAAACTTTCAGCAAACGGAAGCATCAAATTTATAAGCCCATCAGCGACTGGTTCTAATTACACAAAAGTGCAGACAAGAAACAGGAATGCAATAAAAATTATAGATGCTAAAGGTAACTCAACAAAATTATACTTAACCGATACTTTCGAGGCGGATCAATTTATTGAATTCCCGCCGCAAGCGCCACCTGGTGTGTTCGATGTAAGATTTGTAAATGATAAATTTGTCGGACTTTTATCCGATGAAAATATTATGAATATAAATTATGCAGATTATCCGGTGCAATTGTTTTTTGAGGGGGACGAAAATGTTAGTTTGCATTTAACTTCGGATGATGCGAATGTTAAACTCGACCAGTACTTATCGGTTCATTCGCCGGTGTATGTTACACACGGAATTTCACGTATAAAAATTACTAGTAGCGGGTTACCCGGCGAGTATGTGTTGAATCAGAACTATCCGAATCCGTTTAATCCGAAAACTATAATCAGATATCAAATTCCGTACGCCGGACGAGTTACTTTGCGTGTTTATGATTTGTTGGGACGTGAAGTTGTGCAGTTGATTGACGAGTTTCAAGTTGCGGGTTACAAGTCGGTTGAGTTTGATGCAAGTTCCGCCCAAGGCGGTCTACCGAGTGGTGTCTACTTTTACAAACTCGCTGTAGTTCCTCCTACATCCTTTGGCTCTGCTCACGACGGCGGATCAGGGCAAGCGTTTACGAGTGTGAGAAAAATGATCCTCCTGCGTTAGTCCTCGGAAGGTGAAGGGTGATGCGGTAACAATTGGAGATACACCCGGCGGGTAGTATCTACTCCGTTAGAAAGATATGCCAATCGCTATGCGATGCAGTCCACCAATTTTACCCAGAGAATTAAATGCGTAATCGACTTTGTATTCGTTGAGAACAAATCCTCCGCCGAGCGAAAATCCAGCAAGTCCAGAACTCTTCCCGATTTTTAAATCTTTCCGTTTTTCATTGTTGTAGCCAAACCGGAATTGAACATTCTGAGTAACCATAAATTCTCCTCCAATCGAAAATACTTGAAATCGCGACATAAAGTTATTATGCTTATCAATTAATCGATTGAAACTGAAATTAATAACAAGCGGCAAGTGTTCAGGCTTAACCGAGGCGCCAACTTTTAAATCTGTTGGTAAACTTTCTTTAGTGTTCATATACGGGTCTAATTGTGTTCCAAGGTTCAATAAACTTGCACCAACGAGAAATTTATCGGGCGTAACCACATAGGTTACTCCCCAGTCGAGAGCTACCGCAGTCGATTTATATTTTTCTATTGCTGAGTAAATTAATTTTAAGCTTGCCCCGTAACCTAAATTATCGTCAAACTGATTGGCATAACCGACCGACATCGCAATTTCGTTTGCTGTAAATTTTCCTAACTCATCGCCGAACTCGTTCCGTTTCACAAACTCGCCGTAGTTGGTATAAACAATTCCTCCACCGACGTAGCCAAACCCGCTTAATTCTTGAACATAGCTCAAATGTCCTGATTTAATATCCAACAAATGTTTAAAAAATCCGAACGAAATTTGAGGCGTTGCTACCGTTGTCATTCGTGATGGGTTATAAAAAATTGTATTCGGGTCGTTGGTAGCAAGCAAAAAACTACCGCCGAGTGCGGCAGCCCGCGGGCCGGCATCGTTGCGCAAAAAATCGAAAGTGTTGTTGCTACCTGCGTATAGTTGTGAAGCAAACAGGAAAAAAAGCAGATGTAGGGAAACTTTTTTAAAATTCATCTTTTAAACCTATCAGTTAATTTGATTACAATTTATTAAAATAGTAGAATAAATTCAAGCCAAAATATTCCTCTCCATCCCCTCAACCATTCCTTCGATAGTTGAAGGTTTGGCTATAACAGCCGGTTCTAATCCAAACTTTCGTAAAGCCTCAGCAGTTACATCTCCGATAACAGCAAATATGGTCAGCTTTGTGAATCGTGTCCTTGTCTCTTCGGAAAAAAGTGAAAAAAAATTTTTAATAGTGGAAGGACTAGTGAATGTTACAACATCAATATTACCGGCCAATAATTCTTTTTCTACCCAGCGCAGATTTTCAGGAACTGCTTTTTCTGTTTTATACACGACCACAGATTTGACTTGGGCGCCATACACGGAAAGTTTTTCGATGATAACATCACGACCCAAATTGCCGCGAGGGAAAAGGAATTTTTTGTTTCGAACGTTAAACGTTTTTATTGTTTCCGCCAAAGATTCGGCAGTAAAATTTTCGGGAATTGCGTTTATTTTGAGTTTATTTTTTTCGAGTAGTAATTTTGTTTTTTCGCCAACAGCAAAGATGAGCTTCGAGCTAAGAGCGTTGAAACGGGATTTTGTAAAGCTAAGTCTTTGTAAAAAATGCTCGACAGCATTGCGACTAGTAAATATGATTCCGTCGAATGAGTTCAAATTTTCTAAAGCTCGGTCGCACTCCTGCCAATCATCAGGGTCTGCAATTTTGATTGTCGGAAATAAGATTGCTTTGCCGCCGCGCGATTTAATCAATTCGATAAACTCATCAGCCTGATCCTCGCTTCGAGTAATAAGTATAGTTTTATTTGTTAAGGACATATCTGTTTTCTGGGCAAACGACCTCATCTCAAGTGGTTGACGAAAATCTTTGTGTGTCGCGGTGTTGATACTTTATTATTGAATTAAACCAAAGAATTCCCGCTTGCCAAAACGAAGCGGCTGGCAGGCTTACCACGAAGTCACCGATTCGCCTTGGGCGAACACTAATAAATATTTAATTTTTGGTCAACCCCTTTAACGGACGAGGTTATCTAATCTCTTTCAAAATTTTATCGCCGCCGTTTTTCAATAATCTTTCGGCTAATTCTATTCCTAAATTTTCTGAATATTCGGGAGTTCCCTCAATCGAATCGCGGACAATGCGCTTTCCATCTAAACTTCCGATCAAAGCATCGAGTTTGAAAACTCCAGATTCAATTCTTCCGAACGCTCCAATCGGAATCTGGCAGCCACCTTCAAGGTGTCGTAGAAGCGCTCGTTCGCCTTTCGCAGAAATTTCAGTAGCCCGATGGTTGAGTTTTAAAACTATCTCATTTACAGATGCGTCGTCGGTTCGAGCTTCTATTCCGAGCGCACCCTGCCCGACAGCTGGGAGCATTTTATCAAGAGGTAAAATTTGTGTAATTCGTTTTTCCCAACCTAGCCGCACAACACCGGCGCGTGCAAGTATCATCCCCCCCCAATCCGATTCATCCAATTTTGCAAAACGTGTATTTAGGTTTCCGCGTATGTCGATAATATGTATTTCACTTCGCCATCTTAATAGCTGGCATTTGCGGCGCAAACTGCCTGTGGCAACAGATGTCCCGATTGGTAAACTATCCAAACTACCATACTTGCTTCCAGCAGGTGCAACAAAAACATCGCGAACATCTTCGCGTTTGGTTATAGCTGAAATCGACAAGCCATCGGGAACTTTCGTAGGAACATCTTTTAAGCTGTGAACGGCAAGGTCGATTCGTTTATCAAGGAGCGCTTCTTCCAATTCTTTAGTGAATAATCCTTTATCTCCGATTTTGGATAGGGGCGAGTCTAATATTTTATCGCCTGTGGTTTTAATTAACTCGACTTCAATTTTAATCGTTGGAAAATATTTTTCCAATTCAGCTTTTACCCAGTTAGTTTGCCACAGGGCAAGTGCGCTTCCACGCGATCCGATAATAATTTTTTCTTTCATAATTAGTGCTTCTTCTTTTCAAGTCCGAATAAATGACGTAGCAAACTAACCTTGTTCATTGTCTCTTCATCGGCTTCGGTGTGCGTTCCGTTCTTTAAGTTTACGATTGGTGTATGTAAAATTTTATTCACAATTCTCTTTGTGAGAATCTCAACTAACTCTCTGTCATTTTCGCTGAAGCGGTTTATATTTTTCCGCACTTCATCTTCCCTAATTAATTCAAACTGTGTTCGTAATTCTTGTATGGTGGGGTAGACTTGAAGCGATCGGAACCAATTATAAAACTGTTCTAATTCTTCAAATACAATTTTTTTTACTTTTGGAATTTCCATTCGCCGTTTCTCTAAGTTCTTATCTATCATATTGTTAAGAGCGTCGATGTCGTTTAGAAATACGTTATCAATCTTTGATGCTTCTGGATCGATGTTACGCGGAACTCCAATATCAATAATAAATAAGGGATTGTTATGCCGCTGCCGCATAGCTCCCTGAATTTGTTGTGCCGTTAATATGTAGGACTGAATTGTGACCGAACTTATAATAATATCAACATTTTTCAATTCAGTGTGAAACGAATCAAAATCGATTACACTGCCATTTAACTCGGAGGCAATGGCTTCAGCTTTTTCGCGCGTGCGGTTTGTAAAAACCAATTTACCGATGTTTTTGCTTTGTAAATGTTTTGCAGTAAGTTGGGCAGTTTCGCCTGCGCCGATTACAAGGGCAGTATGTTTGTGTAAGTCGGCGAAAATTTTGTTGGCAAGTTCGACAGCCGCATAACTGACCGAAACTGCTCCCTCGCCAATTTCGGTTTCGGTTCGGGAACGTTTGCCGACGTGAAAAGCTGTATCGAACAAACGCGCAGTGAGTTTGCCGACAGTTTTCATATTAGATGCGGTTAAATATGCCTCTTTCATCTGGCTTATTATTTGAACGTCGCCTAAAACCATCGAATCGATACCCGAAACTACTTTAAATAAATGACTAACTGCGAGAGATGAATGTAGTTCGTAGAAGTGATCGTGCTTTACGATGTCGCCCGAGTCCTTATTTGAAATCAGTAAATCTACAACTCCTTTTTCTTTTTCTACTTCGTCAATCGGAATTCCGTAAACTTCAGTCCGGTTGCAGGTCGAAATTAACACACACTCGTTGAAAAACTTTTCTTTTAATTGAGGTAAGATGTTTTTGGTTTCTTCTGTAGAATACCAAATTTTTTCACGTACGTCAATCGGAGCAGTCCTGTGATTTATACCTATTGTAATTAAATTCATTTTAATAAAACTTATGGAAACCGCTAAAGAACATATTTACTATCGTCATTGAAAAGAATGAAACGATAAAACCTAAAATTGAAAGCCAAACGATACGCTTACCTTGCCAGCGAGCAAATCGATTGGCGATGAGGCCCGTTGCATACAGAACCCAGATGAAAACAGTGCCAATTAGTTTTGGGTCGGCATACGAAAAAGTTTCAAATGCTTTCGGCAGCCAAACCAATCCGACAACAATTGCAACAGTGAGTAAAACGAAACCAAGTACAGTTGCGGTCAAACTCATCCTTTCTAAGATTTCTAAATTGGGAAGTCGTTGATAAACAATGCCGAAGCGATTCGATTTGATATCGTGGTAGAGCATCAGATACAACATTCCGTAAATAGCAGAAATAGTAATCGCTGAAAATCCTAACAACGCACTTACAACGTGAAAACCGAGCAAGTTGCTGCGTAAAACATCGGGCACGTTCAATAAATCTTTTATGAACAACGACGAAAAAAGTTGAAAGAAGAATCCGACAATCAAAATGAAGAAACCGGTCGAACGGACCTTTGTTTTAACCTGAATATAGGCGTAAGCCAGAGTAACACTAAAAGAAACTGTTGAGAAGATTTCAAAAATTGTAGTGATGGGTGGATGAGTAAAAGCAACTGTTCTAAGAATCAGATAAATGAAATGTACAATTATTAACACGAAGAGAAGGGGTGTTTTTAATGTTTCTGCTGGTTTAGATGATTTAAAAAAAGATTTTCCATAAGCATAAACAACCCCTATGTATAAAAACGGAAGAAGAATATTTAACGGGTCAATCAAGAACTTCATTGTTTTATTTTAAAAATGTTAATTTGGTAATCTTGGATATAAAGATAATCAACTCGAATGCCATAAGCAATTTTTGATGAATAAAAGTGTTTTTAGCATTGTTCTAACGCCCCTTATTAAATTTGATTGCATCTACCGAAAGCGTTTCTTATATTTGAGAGCAAAAATTTTATTCAAAAATTAATAAAAGGATCACTTTTTATGGAACGCGTGATGAAACATATAGAGGAAAACAAACAAAACTTTTTGGATGAATTAAAAGAGTTCATAGCAATTCCAAGCATAAGCACAGGCGAAGAAAATAAAAACGAAGTAGCCCGTTGTGCAAATTGGGTTGCCGATCATTTGAAAAGTATCGAGATGAATAATGTGCAGGTTTTTCCGACAGAAGGACACCCGGTCGTTTATGGCGAATGGCTCGGTGCGCCCGGCAAGCCGACGATTCTGATTTACGGACACTACGATGTTCAACCCGTTGACCCGATTGATCTGTGGAAGTCACCGCCGTTTGAAGCGACCGTGCGTGGCGATAATCTTTATGCCCGCGGCGCTGCCGACGACAAAGGACAGGTGTTCATACATTTCAAAGCATTCGAAGCTTATATGAAAAATATCGGCAGTCTTCCGATAAACGTTAAGATGATGATTGAAGGGGAAGAAGAAGTTGGTAGCCGTAATCTCCCGAAATTTTTAAAAGAACACAAAGATTTATTGAAAGCTGATCTAATTGTTGTATCCGACTCATCAATGTTTGCTAAAGGAGTCCCTTCGATATGCTACGGACTTCGCGGCCTGAGTTATATGCAGATCGATTTAGTCGGTCCGAAGGGCGATTTGCATTCAGGTTCATTCGGCGGTTCAGTACATAATCCGATTCAAGCATTGACTGAAATTGTCGCATCGCTGCACGATAAAAATGGAAAGATTACAATTCCCGGATTTTATAAAGATGTTCTTGCGTTAACAAAAAAAGAACGTGATGCTTTTAAAAAACTTCCATGGAACGATAAGAAGTATGCAAAAGAATTAGGCGTTAAACAACTTTACGGAGAAAAAGGATTTACAACGCTCGAACGTTTGTGGGCTCGGCCTACACTCGAATGTAACGGAATCTGGGGCGGGTTTACCGGTGAAGGCGCCAAAACAGTCCTTCCGTCAAAAGCATCTGCAAAAATTTCTATGCGATTAGTGCCTCATCAAAAGTCGACAAAGATTGCCAAACTATTCGAGAAACATATAAAGAAAATTGCACCGAAGACAGTTCAAGTTACTGTTCGAAATTTACACGGCGGCGAAGCTGCGATTACTCCGATAGATAGTCCCGGTGTTATAGCCGCGGTTGAAGCGCTAGAAAAAGGATTTAACAAAAAACCGTTATACCAGAGAGAAGGGGGTTCAATACCGATTGTGGTCGATTTCAAACAAATCCTCGGGCTCGATACTGTACTGCTCGGTTTTGGGTTACCCGATGAAAATGCCCATGCCCCGAATGAGTTCATCAATCTTGATAATTTCTACGGCGGGATAAGAACAGTTGCACATCTGTTCAATGAGCTGCCAAATTATTTGAAGAAGAAATAAATATTAGCACAAATTATGAAGTTTGCACTCACGGAATATATAGAAAGCGTTATTCCGAGCGCTGTTTATGATGAGTTAGATGATGGATCTTATGCAGGACGGATCCCAAAATCCAAAGGAGTTATAGCATTCGGCAAATCACTCAAAATGTGCGAAGACGAACTACAATCAACTTTGGGAAATTGGATACTTGTTCAACTGAAAATAGGGGTACAAATTGCCGGTAATAAATGGCATTAATTAAAATAAGGTTACAAAACGTGTTGCGATGGCATCCGAGTAAACGACTTGTGTTCATTCATCGTTTGAAAAATATTGGGTTTACTGGTCCGTCTTCCTGTTCAAGGAATGAATTAATTCTCTATGCAAACCATCGACTTTCATTTCCGTTGAATACTGGATACTCTGTTTCGCTAGTTAGCATCATGGTTGATGAGGAGGAATCTATTGTTTGTTGAAAAAATAGAATTGGATGAAAGGAATAATGAAAATCTACACAAAAACAGGCGATAAAGGGGAAACCTCGCTTTATGGCGGGAAAAGAGTCTCTAAAGCTGCCATTCGAATTGAAGCATACGGAACGGTCGATGAGTTGAATACAGTAATTGGTATTTGCTGTGCCTTAAACCCACCTCAACAAGTTGATGATTCACTTGTTAAAATTCAACATCAACTTTTTACACTCGGAGCCGATTTAGCTTCGCCTTTATCTAACAGAAAAAATAGAGATGTTCCGAGAATCTCTGAAAATGATACAAAGTGTTTGGAAGAATTAATCGATAAGTTAGATTCTGAAATTGAGCCGCTTCGGAGTTTTATACTCCCTGGTGGCTCATTGCTTTCAGCAAACATTCATTTTGCCCGGACTGTATGTCGCCGCGCCGAAAGATTGGTCGTTCAACTCTCTTCAAAAGAAAAGATAGGCGCACAGTCTATCATCTATTTAAACCGTCTCTCCGATTTTTTGTTTGTACTGGCAAGGTGGGTGAACCATCGGCAAAGCAAAAATGAAACAATTTGGACCAGAAAAATATAAATATACAGAAAGAAATTTATAATGAGTACACGTCTTCTTTATTTATTTATGATAATCATATTCCTTCCAAACCTTACACATTCCCAAATCAACAAAAATGGTGTTCCAGAAGAAGAAGGAGAAAACCGTTCGTTGCGTGAAGAATGGTTCTACAAACAGCGGGCGCTGCCGTTTGAAGAGATTCCAGAAAATGCCCGCATGCAGGCTTTTGAACAAGATCAAATTCTTAGCAAAACTTTTAACAAAAACTTGTTGAAGGTTTCTTACCCCGCTTGGTTAAACGTGGGTCCCTCGCCTGCTGCAACCATGTCGTACAGTCCGCTGTGGGGAAATATATCCGGAAGAATGAGGAGTGTTGCAATCCATCCACTAAACCCGGATATCATTTACATCGGAGCTGCAAACGGGGGAGTTTGGAAAACCACTAACGGCGGTTTGTCGTGGTTTCCATTAACTGAAAATGAAGCGAGTTTAGCTATGGGAGCTATTGCGATCGATCCGAATAATCCAGAAATAATTTATGCGGGAACCGGAGAAGCATTGGCTGGATCGAATCGGACCACATACTTTGGTGCTGGTCTTCTTAAATCTACCGATGGAGGAAACTCGTGGACAAGAATTACAAACGGTTTTGGAAGTAACACACATTTTTCTAAAATTGCTGTCAGGTCGTCCAACTCCAATTTTGTCTATGCGGCACTCGCTCAAGGTTTATGGTATG
Organism: Ignavibacteriales bacterium; assembly: GCA_037443545.1. Taxonomy (GTDB): domain Bacteria; phylum Bacteroidota; class Ignavibacteria; order UBA10030; family BY39; genus JASEGV01. The sequence goes on from JBBIOD010000004.1 coordinate 16,294, forward strand.
CTGCTACGCCAACCAATCAAGGCATTTGGCGGAGTACGAACGGCGGCACTAACTGGACACGTACTCTCAATGTAACTCGTGCCTTCGATGTAATCATTCATCCTACGGGGCAAGACACTGTTTATGCTTCGGTTGGCAATGCGGCATCTTCAAGCGGATTTTATAAATCGACCGATGCGGGACAAACTTGGGTTCAGCAAAACAGCGGATTAGTATCAGCAAGCTCGATTCGGAGAATGCATATTTCTCAATCTCAAAACAATCCATCAATAATTTATTCAACAATATATTCGAGTGATTCTACAAGGGTTTTTAAAAGTACAAACGGCGGCAGCTCGTGGTTGAGGGCAGGTGGCAATTACTGGTTCGGTGGGATTTGGGGGACTACATATTATGATCAGGGCTGGTATAATTTGCACATTGCTGTTAATCCAATAAATCCAGATGTTGTATATGTAGGCAATGTTGATTTGATGAGGACTACTAATGGCGGGACAACATGGACCCGATTAGTAACAAGTTGGGATGGTAAAGCCCACGTCGATCAGCATGCTATGGCTTTCCATCCGACGGAACCAGAAAAAATATTTATCGTGAATGATGGAGGTATTAATAAATCGACAAACAGTGGTTCTACTTTTACTAGTTTAAATTCCGATTTATCGATCACGCAATTTTATCACATCGCAACGAGTCCGCACGATGTAACTCATCTCATCGGCGGCACACAAGACAATGCAACACAGAGGCGTCCTCCAGGAAGTCCTAATTGGGTTGGTGTTATTGGCGGCGACGGCGGTATTTCTGTATTCGATTACTCTAACCCAAACTACGTTTATGGAGAATACGTCAACGGAAGTATTTACCGAAGCCACGACGGTGGGAATAATTTTTACAGAATTACTTCAGGTATACTAGAAAGTGGTGCATGGATAACCCCAATTATTATTCATCCTACAATACCAACAACTCTATACACAGCCACATATCGAATTTACAGAACGACCGACAGAGGGAGTAGCTGGACTCCAATTTCAGATGGTTTGAACGGCACGACTCGCATTAACTCGATGGATATCAGTCGTGTGAATTCGAATCGAATGCTCGCACTCGCTTCCGAGGGAACAGCTTCGCCGGCAGTTTTCATATCGAGCGACGGTGGGTTTAACTGGCAAAATATTACTTCCGGGTTACCAACTCGGTACATGACTCAAGTTCGCTTTCATCCCGATTCATCAAACATTATATTCGTTACGGTTTCAGGATTTGGTACCGGACACGTTTACCGCTCGACTAATTCAGGATCGAGTTGGACAAATATTTCGATGACGCTTCCCGATATTCCTGCGAACGATATTTTTATCGATCCCACGAATGCTAACACAAGATATTTTGTCGCAACAGATTTAGGTGTTTACGTTACTGAAAATTCGGGTATGAATTGGGTTAAACTGAGTCAGAATTTTCCTAATACTGCGGCAGTGAGTTTTAGTTATCATTCAGCAACTCGTATATTAAGAGTTGGAACTCACGGTAGAGGTATTTTCGAGATGACACTTCCGCAAATCACCGGTAACATCAGCGGTAAAAAATATTTTGACACTGAACAGGATAGCTCTATTGCATCTAATTCCGGATTAGCCGGTTGGGTCATTAAATTATACAAAGATGGTTTACCTCAAGCCCGAACAGTTACGGATGGGAATGGAAATTTTTTGTTTAATTCAATACTACCCGGAACATATACAGTTGAAGAAAGTTTAAATACTGGATGGATGCAAACTTTTCCGCGAGTCAGTTCGCCCAATGTTACATTAACTACGTTCGGTTACAACGCTGGCAGTCGTGCTTACGTAGTTTCCCTCGTCGAAGGGGCGAACATAACAAATATTGATTTTGGAAATTTCCAGTTCGGCTCTATCAGTGGTAAAAAATACTTCGATGTTGAAAGAGACAGTTCGATTGTCGGTAATCAGAAAATAGAAAACTGGGTAATTAAGTTATTTAAGGAGGGTCTCTTCGAACAGCGGGCAGTTACAAATACAGAGGGTGAATATATTTTTACAAATCTTGGGGTTGGCACCTATACTGTGGAAGAAAGCTTAAAAACAGATTGGGTTCAAACTTATCCGCGAGTCGGAGCGGCAGGAGTCGTTCAAACAGTTTCTGGAGAAAACGCCGGACCAAGAGCTTACTCGGTAGTGATAACTTCAAACTCCATCATCACGGATAAAGATTTTGGAAATTATGCGATGAACACAATTAGTGTAAATCGAAATCTTAACGAAGGTTGGAATTTAGTTTCAGTACCACTTTATGTTTTAGATTGGAATCGTGTTTGGATTTTTCCGAATACCGCCTCAGAAATTTATGGATATTCTGGAAAATATATTCAGGCAAGTTCGTTGTCGTTTGGACAGGGATATTGGGTAAAGTATTCTTCGCCACAAAATATTACTATCAATGGTTTGCAAATAATATCAGATTCAATCCAACTTCAAGCAGGATGGAACATCGTCGGTGCAATTACTGATTCTGTTTTAGTTTCATCACTGAAAACAAACCCACCCGAAATTCTTGCGAGCCAATTTTTTGGATACAGCTCCGGTTATTATAATGCCGATAAAATTAAACCGATGGAAGGTTATTGGATAAAAGCGGCAAGCGATGGAAAATTATATTTATCACAAACCACTTCACCAAAGCTGAAGACAAAATATTATGAGGAAAAACCTGATGAACTAAATACACTAACCTTTGAAGTAGGCAACAAAAAGCAGACATTGTATTTCGGAAAAACTAAAAATCGTTTTTATGGCGATCTTCCCCCGACACCGCCGGCGGGTGCTTTCGATGTTCGATTTGGAACGGGTAAGTATATCGAATTGATTCCCGACAATTTCCAAAATACTCTCGAACTTCCTATCCAAATTCAATCGGATGGCAATCCGATTAAAATTTCTTGGAACATAAAAGGTGGAGCTGAAGTCAGTTATCAGTTGCAAAACAGAACTGAGGATAGCAGAGACATTTCAGGTATGGGAACTATAGAAATTAAAGATATTAGAAACATTTCGCTTTTAGTTACAAACAACGTAGTGCCAGCAGAATTTGCACTGTATCAAAACTATCCGAACCCATTCAACCCGACAACAGAAATCAGATATGCTTTGCCGGAAATTAGCCGTGTTCGTTTGAGTGTGTTTGACGTTCTGGGAAGGGAGGTAGCGGTTTTGTTTACAGGAATTCAGGAAGCTGGTAATCACAACCAACGTTGGACGCCAGAAAACAGTGGGATAATTTTAAGTTCAGGAATTTATTTCTATAAGCTCGATGCGGCGCCTGTAAATAATCCAGGAAAACGGGTTAATGAAATTAAAAAAATGTTGTTCGTACAATAATGAAAAATATCATTCTGTCTAGATAAGATAATATTTTTCGGTTATCTTGGATACATTTTTTATTTCTTAATCGATGGATATGATCCGGCATCAGTATCATACAAACCACCATTTGCGATATTTGTTCTAGACATTATCAATTTATTTATACACGAAACCGGGCATTTTTTCTTTAAAATATTCGGCACCTGGATTTACATTTTGGGAGGTTCATTATTACAAGTTCTATTACCTCTTGCATTGGTAATTGTAACGTGGTGGTAAAATGTCCGAAATGTTAGCTATCCCGCTTTTTGGCTTGGGCAGAGCTTGATCAATGTTAGCGTTTATATCCAGGATGCACCATCCAGAAAACTAAAGTAATTAGCCAAAGGATTAATCCACGATTGGAATTGGTTGCTATCGGGCAACCTTGAATTTGCCGAGCCGCTGGGAGACACCGTCTATTATATTGGATTATTGGTTTGTTTTGTGGGAATTTTGAGTGGGGTTGTTTTTGCGTTAATAAGTTATCGGGATTATGCAGATAAAATTACGTTTGAAGCCTCAAACCACATAAAGATGTGTGTTATGGCTTACTTTTATTTCTTAACGTTTTATAAAATAAACCATTGTTATAATCTCAGAATTTAAAAATGATAAGTTTCTACATACACATATTTTGTTAAAATGATGTCGGTTTTCTGTAAGGGATGGAATGGAATTCATACTCAACCATTTAAGTAAACAATCAAAACTAGCGATACTCATCAGAGCGTATCTGACGATGGGTATAATTGCGATACTCGATTCTCTTTCGGGACCGCGGGTATCGGGCTATGTTTTTTATTTAATTCCGATCTTGATTGTAACTTGGTTCGCAGGCAGGCGTCAGGGGTTATTATTATCGTTCATCTCATCAGCCTTAATTTATATACATATTATGGCGGGGGCACAATCCATCACTACATATAAAGTTATCGATATACTAATACCGCTTTGGAAATTCACTGAAACATTAGTGCCTTTAATAGTTATCACTGTTGTACTCGCCGCTATGAAAAAAAAAGAGGAAGATAAACTCCAAGCAGAATTTAAATTAGCCGGAGAAATTCAATCTTATTTATTGCCCCAGTCATTTCCAGAAATGAAGACACTCCTTTACACAGGAATGTGTAAATCAAACGTATGCGTATCAGGCGACTATTATGATTTTATGTTAGTCGAATCGAATAAACTTGGAATAGCGGTCGGCGATGTCGCCGGGAAAGGTATATCTGGCGCAATGTTGATGGCAAATTTACAAGGTTTACTTAGAAGTTTTGCGCCGATGTATGGCAAGAATGTGGTTGAACTGATGAATAAAATTAATCACTCTATTTATACATCAACTGATACTAATCGTTTTGTAACATTATTTTATGGTGTATATGATGATTTGAACCATTCACTTACATATGTCAATGCGGGTCAGAGTTATCCAATATTATACAGAAGAGCGGCAAACCAGCATAGCCCTTCGAAGACATTCGATCTTCATAAAATTGGGAGCAATTTTTTTGAAAAAATTAATATCGATTCGAACAGCACAGTGTTAGGTGCATTTCCCGATGCTACATTCACACAACAGAAAATACAGCTAAATCGGGGCGATATCATAATAATTTTTTCGGACGGAATCTCGGATGCGAGAGATTATCAAAACGATAATTACGGTGAGGATCGAATTGCTACTATCGTTGAGGGAAATGCAGATCTGTCGCCGATTAGGTTGCAGGAAGCTATAATTAATGATATAAACACTTTTGTCGGTGATCAGATTCAATTCGATGATATGACACTAGTTGTGGCAAAGATTATTTGAAGTAAATTTCCATTCCGTCATAAGTTGTTCTTAGCCGGAGGCTCCTTCGTTTCTGGCGGATTTACTCATTAATAGAACGGTGAGGTTGTTGTTCGCAGGTCAATAAATGAATTCATAATCGTGTAAAAACCTTCCTAATTTTTTTCATTCGGCACACCTCACATATAAAACTACATAAAGATGTGTTGTTACTTCCTACTCCTTCAATTATATTAAACAACCAAAAATCGCTCAAATAATTAAAAGCGGATATTTTTATGAAAACTTCGACAAAGTGGTCCTACTTTTTAAGGAGCTGTGTAATGCTCCTTGCCATCGCCTCGCAATTTGCTGTTGAGATTGCTTCACAAACGGATGTGAACGCAAGCTCATATGGTGAACAGAGCAAAATGATCCTGCTGAAGTAAAGATTTGTTTCATCTCACTCCTTAAAAGCCCATGTGTGTACATTCCATGGGCTTTTTTATTTTGTACTCAATTATCTGATTCCAAATCCAAACATTACGGAAGCGAGTACCCACAAAATCCATAAACCATACGCAACTCCAAGTCCAGTGCCTAACGATTTAGAGGAAATCTTTGAAATTCCAATTCCTAAAATACCCATCTGCCAGATTGTAAAAACGTTTAATTGTGCAAGCAGCAAATGTAATTTACTATTCATATCAAAGTTCTGAAAAATTAAAATTGCACCACTCGGCGTGGCAGTCATCGAGTCGAATCCATACATCATAATTACTGTAACTATCGAACCTAAAAATCCTATCATACTTGTCAGTCCTAACACCTCTAGCATTTTTGTGTAAGGACCTGAAAATTTTAAACCAAATTTTGCAACTAACCAAAATATCAATGTCGCGGCAAAGAAAATGATTACTGTCATTATAACTGCCGAACCTCCACCAATGGCAAGGAACATAACAGGTCCGCTATTTCTCATTCCGTCAACATATTGATCGACTTGTTCTTGAGTCATCTTTCCCTGCTCAACCGCCTCGTGCATTTTTTCTGCTTGTTTATCATAAATTTGAGAACGTAATGAATCGTTATAGTAAAGTGCAACGACTATTGATATTGCCATAAAAATCGAAAGCACTAAGGGCACGAGCCACGAACTTGTTTGGACTTTATTTACTGCCACCTCGTCGAAAAGTTCAAACGGTGAAGCGAATACATTCGTGATGCGGTCTATTAATGATGTCGTTTGTTCGATGTGTTCCATTTTTATTCCTTTGTTTTGTTAATTTTCACCGGTAAAATTAATAAACTATATGAATATTTCCAACACCTTTTATAAAAAGCTTGTTAATTTTGCCGAAAAGCCCTATATTTTTGAAAATATAACGCATACAAAAATGATAAATAAAGTAATACTCCTTCTATTCATTATAACTTCAACATCTTTAGGAGAGGAAAAATTTACCAAACTACTAGCCCTACTCCAATCTGAAGCCGACAGCGTTAAAAAAGCGTCGATGATTTCAAACTACATTTCGAAGAACAAAATTCCAGTCGTTGAAGAGAAGTCTATTTATTTTCTCTATCGAGGCAACGCGAAAATGGTTGCAGCTCCGGGCGAGTTGAATGGATGGAACATCGATAAATCGTTAATGCAAAAAATTGATGGAACAGATTTATTTTTCCATACCGATACGCTGGATGCTGCCGGCCGTGCTGAATACAAAATATGGGTCGATAGTGTTTGGATGCTCGATCCTTTGAATCAGCGTAAGGCGCTTGGCGGCTTTGGCTATAATTCAGATGTTTGGATGCCGAAGTATTCTCCGTCAACAGAAATCGAATTCGACGACGGAATACCTCACGGAAAGATTGATACGATTTGGTTCGAGAGTAAAATATTACAACGAACTCATCCGATATTAATATATCAGCCCTTTACTAAAATGATGAAAAATATTCCCACCGTTTATGTAAACGATGGAGGCGAGTATTTATCCATCGCTAAAATGAATAATGTGTTGGATAATCTTATTGCGAATAACATTACTAAACCTGTAATCGGAGTATTTATAGACCCCCGCACCGACCCAGCCAATTTTGAATCAAATATGCGGATGGTTGATTATTCGGCGAGCGAAAATTATCTGAAATTTCTTACCGACGAACTTGTTCCATTCGTAGAAAAAAATTATTCCGTTTCAACTAAAGCGGGCGACAGGTTGATAATGGGCGCTTCGATGGGTGGATTGATTTCAACTTTTGCCTCATACTCGCGACCCGATGTTTTTAAAAACAGCGCTGCACAATCGCCCGCTTATATGCAGGCGGATTTTTCTGGCATCGAAATGATTGCTGAAGGCGAGTACAAAAACATCGACGTGTATATCGATACCGGAACTTTAAACGATACAAAAATAGTTTCCCGCATAGCGAAAGCCTTGCTAATTGAACGGAAAATAAAACTAAACTACACCGAATATCCTGAAGGGCACAACTGGACGAACTGGCAAGCACGCATCGACGATATTCTAAAATATTTTTTTGGAAGGGAGATTATAAAATGAAAAAATACATTCACCTTTTTATCCTATTGTTGCCTCACTTTGTTACAGGTGGAGAGATTCCATTAGTAGAACAGATTGCGATCGAAGTTAAAAAACAATCGCGCGAATTCAGCTTTACGAATAAAGAATCGGCATTCTATTATGGCGAAACGAATGATAGAAATAAATCGAGCTGGCAGGGACTGAATGTGATGGCTCGCGAATTTTTAGAAGATTATCTGATAATCGCGGGTGATTTACAAATCGATAAAAAGAATACTGCATCGGCGCTTGTTTATCCTCACCAACTGTTCAGAAAATATAAAAACGGCGCTTCAGAGGTGGTTACTTTATTGGACAGTGTGCCGGTGTTATCGATCGACGTTGCCTTGCCGAATGCTTCTTTGGTAAAAATCTTCCCGCTGCTATCCGATTTTAAAAGGCAAGCTGATTACGAAATTGATTTTGTTGATAACGTTCTTTTAATCGCCCGCAAAAATCATTTGAAACGAACTGCGAAGGCTGACTATCCGGTTTGGTTGGGAATTACTTTGAACACTCAAATATTTCGTATTCTTGATGAATACCGGGTTGAAAAAAATTACTCGCCGTCGGGATTAGTAACAACCGAAGAACAAAAAAATTTTAAACTAACGATAGGTGTGGGGAATACAAAAAAAGAAACAATCGAATTGGTAAAGCACTCAATCCAAAATTCAGACTTACTGATTGAAAAAAGAAAAAGTCGGATGGAAAAATTGCTGCGTGATACACGCATCAAAACACAAAACGATCGTTTCAACCGTGCTTTGATGTGGGCAAAAATTTCGATGGATGCGTTAATTATGAATCAAGTAACAAAAGGGATATTCGCGGGGCTTCCATGGTTTAACAATTATTGGGGGAGAGATTCTTTCATATCGTTGCCTGGGTCTTCGCTAGTTACAGGAAGTTTTGCAGAAGCGCGCAAAATTTTAACTTCGTTTGCAGCGTTTCAAGAAAAAGATAAAACCAACACGAATTACGGCAGGATTCCAAACATCATTACAACAACGCACAAGTCGTACAACACTGCCGACGGCACACCGCGCTTTGTTATTGCCGCACTCGAGTACTACAAATATTCCGGAGATAAAAATTTTGTGGATGAAATTTTTCCCGTCATCCAGATGTCAATTGAAGGAACGTTGAAGCACCACTCCGACAAATATATATTTTTAGTTCACGGCGACGAGGAAACATGGATGGATGCAGTCGGGCCCGATGGTCCCTGGACACCGCGAGGTGATCGTTCTAATGATGTTCAGGCATTATGGTATCAGCAATTACTCGCAGGCGCCGAGTTTGCCAAACTATTGAAGAAGAATCAACTCGCAAATAAATGGAAAAAACTTGCAGAGGAATTGAAAAATAATTTCAATCAAGTTTTCGTTTCACCTGAAAATAATTCCATATACGACCACCTGAATGCCGATGGAACTGCTGATACAAAACTTCGTTCGAATCAAATCTTTTGCGCTCCTATTCTGGACGAAGAAACGCGTGCAAATGTTTTGGCTAATATTGTAACCAATCTTACATACGTCTATGGTGTTGGATCGCTTAATCAGTTCGATGAACAATTTCATCCGTATCATCAGAATCTTCCTTACTATGTAAAAGACGCCGCGTATCATCAAGGCATAGTTTGGACTTGGTTGAGCGGGGAAGTGATTTCGGAGTTGTGCAGATTTGAAAAGCAGGAAAAAGCATTTCAGCTAACCGATAATTTAGTCCATCAAATAATTAACCGTGGTGCGGTGGGAACTATTTCAGAACTTTTAGATGCTCATCCACGTAGGGGCGCAAATGAACCGGATGTTTCAGGAACATTTACGCAAGCTTGGAGCTTAGCGGAATTCATCAGAAATGTGTATCAGGATTTTATCGGAGTGAAATTCGACTTCAAAGATAAGCGTATCGTGTATATAAAGCCTCGGTTACCAGAGGCACTTGGGAACATCGATGCAACGATTAAATTCGGCGATGAATCGTTTCTGCTGTCGGTTTCAAAAAGAACTAAATATTCGGTGCAAATTTCAAGTGTGAATACCAAAAAGCCGATAACAATAAACTTAGATTTGCGAATGACTTCAAACGAGGTTGCTAAAATTAATTCAGTGATTCAGCCCAAATCCGATTTTATTGCGACGATTGACGAAACAGGACAAACGCTGGTAAAAGTAAATCCTGAAACTATGAGACCGGATATCAATATTATATTCCAACCGATTCCTTACGAAAATATTTTTACCAAAATAGAATTTGCATCGCCAGCGATTTTAGACGAATACACGGTTATGCGGGCTCCCGAATATACGCTGCTTAATAATTTTGAAATCAAAAAATCAAACAGTTCAGCCATGGTGTTATTTGAAATTGATGATCCAATCGGCGATGATAAGGGGAACGGAAACTATACTTATCCACTCAATCCGAATTTTCATAAAGGAATTTTAGATATAGTAAATTTCAAAGTTACCTACGACGACGATAATGTTTATTTTAAATTGAGGTTTAACAAACTCGTTGATCCTGGATGGCATCCGGAGTATGGTTTTCAATTAACTTATGCTGCAATAGCAATCGATCAGGATGGAATTACTAATTCAGGTAGAAGGGAGGTGGGGATGAACTCGAATTTTATATTCGACTCCGATTTAGCATTTGAAAAAATAATTTATGTAGGGGGTGGCCTTCGGGTTGTTAATTCTGATGGAAAAAATTTAGCTCAATACATTCCTGTCGATAATGATGTGTTAAATCCTTTAGGAGATATTTCGACAGGGACTATCGAGTTTGCCTTACCACAAAAATATATAGGCATACCTGCTGAAAAGTGGCGGTTCACAGTGTTAATTGGGGGGCAAGATGACCACGGCGGTGCTGGAATGGGCAATTTCAGGAGTGTGGATGCGAAAGCCGGTGAGTGGTCGGGCGGAGGTAAAACCAATCCGAAATTACCAAATGTGTATGATGTTTTGAAGAGCTATTAAGTCGATGTGTATTGTAGAATAACTTCCGAGTTTTTACTCTTAAGTTAGTGAGAAGTAAATTGGCAGTTTAGTTGAGCAACAAAGAATTGGTTCAACATCCAGGAATTTTATTGCTGTAATCAACTTTAAAAATAAATCGGACGCCTTCGATCCGAATTGATATGGAATAAAAATATCGATTGAATTGTATTCCTACAAACTAAACCAATACGTTGCTTTAATCATAAAAATATTATCGGCATTTGCATCCAACAAGTTTGAAAAATCTCTTCCGAAATTCGTGTTTTCCGGGTCGCTGTTTTCTTCCCGGCTTTGTGTCCATACAAAAAATAATGTCGAGCCCGGCAAATATTCCCACCTGAATACTGCATTACCGCGAAGCGATTTGAAATTGAATCCTTTCTGAATAGTAAATGTTTTTAAAGGGCCTGTCCCGTCGGGGTCAATCAAATAATTTTTGTCCTCATCCCTCACTACTGTCGAGCCGTTCTCACCGTAGTTATTAAAATCGAATGTGTTTGATCGTGAAAGCTCTTTGATGTTACTGTATTTTCCCACCGTGAAATAGGGTTGGGCATACAACTGTAAACTAAGTGTTGGTGTAAACGTCCAGTTTAATCTTATGCTTGCTGAAATTGTTGTTCGATCTAACTTGCCAAATATATATCTCTTCCCGTACGTTGCGAATGCATTTTGGTCGGTTATTTCACCGAGATACTGAGCGATAGCGTGACTGAAACTGTATTCTGGGGAGAAATTAATATTTATATAAGAAGTTGGTTTCCAGCTCATACCGGTTCCAAAGTAAGTACCACTGCCCCCAAATTCGTTTTCGTTGTGTCCGGTATAAATATTAAAGACAGTTTGCTTACGTGAGTCGGTAAAACCGGAAATGTTAATTTCATAACTCGAAGGTGCAAGCATTTTCGGGCCGCCCCTTGTTCGTTGAATATCGGTAGATTTCGTTGAGTAGAAAACCTGTCCATTGACTCCCCAATAATTTAGAAAGGTACAATTATATCCGACGAAAAATAATTCCATAGTTTTGTCGCCACCGAAATCATAGCTTCGTGCAGTAGAAATAAAAATCGATTTAGATCTGGAAAAATTATCCGGTTCATACCATTGATATCCAACGAGTATATGTCCGTTTAGTTGGTCGGCTCTGTAAAGATATCCCAAATCGTTCACATCGAAGGCAGGAGATATAAATCCAAAAGCAGAATTGAACATCCAATTACCTTTTTGTTTGTTAAGGGCAAACCTGCCCGCCGAACCGGAGAGCGAAATTGCATTGCTATCCAACGTTATATAATTTGCATCGGGCCGCTGGAAGTAACGCTGCGGCGACTTTTGCAGAGATAATATCCTGTCTTTTGTTCCTGCTGCATAACTAAATCCAACCCATCCGGTTGTTACCCAAGTTCGATCGTCGTCAAGGAAAAACCAGCCGTCGCTTGCCACAGTATAGTGCCTGCGGTTTAATAATCCGGTTAAATCTTTGTTCCGCAAGTCTCTCTCGACTGCAGTCAGTAAATAACCGATTCCGTAATAACCGTCGTTAAATTCATACTGTGTCCTGCCGACTCCGTAAAACGCAAGGGGCTCAACTTCTTCTCTGGTTCGCGCTCTGTCATTTTCTACATCAGCAATTTCCTTTTGAGTTACGGCAGTAAGAATTCCTAACGACTGCTCACTATTAAGTTTTCCACTAATTTTTGCCGCTCCGAGAATTGTGGTTTGATTAGGGACATTATTAAAACCGTTCAGATATCTTGAGGGAGCTTTCCCTATTCTGCGACTGTAAAAGAATTGTGGATTACTCCAATTAAAACCCGCATTGTTGTTGGCGCCTCCTCTCCCGAAATTAAAAATGTTCGAGCCTTCGATGAAGAAAGGTCGCTTCTCGCTGTAATAAGTTTCAAAAGCCGATAGGTTGACTTCGGCAGGGTCAACTTCAACCTGGCCAAAGTCGGGGTTGATAGTTGCATCCACGGTGATGTTGCTGCCGATCCCGATTTTAAAATCGGCGCCGATATTTTTGGGATAGTTCGTTCCATCGTTAAACGGATCGCCCTTAACAAAATTTTTTGTAAATTCTCCCCCCGAAACAACGTACGGTGTAATTTCAAATCGTGAAGGGGGAGAAATATTTTTTATTCCGTTTAGGTAAGCAAATCGGGAAACGAATCCGCTTTCCTTCTTTGGCACCATCACATAAAAATCGCTTTCATTGTTTCGTGCTATCTCTCTTAAAAAATTCACGCCCCAAACATATTCATTCTTTTTTGTAAATCTGAGTTGCGAATATGGTATCCTCATTTCTACACACCATCCTTGATCATCAATACTTACACCGCGATCCCACACTCCGTCCCACGTATCATCGCTCCACGAATCGTTATAAAAAGTTCCATCACCGATTGAGCCGACAGGATTTACACCAAAGTAATAGGCTGTTCGTCTGTCGAGGTAAGAATCTATTGAAACGTATAACCAATCAGATTTTGGTGAATTGTCACGGCGAGCCAATAGTCCTGTTATCGAATCGGGTGAAGAGTCATACATCCTTGCACTGACATATAAAGCATTATCATCGTAACTAATCCAAAATTCTGTGCGTTGAGTAGGTTTTGCTCCTTCTGTTGGTTCACTCTGTATAAAATCATCTAATCCCTTTGTCCGGTAAAGTTCTTCGGACAACTTTCCATCAATGATTAGTGGATGATTCAATCGGGTAGCGGTAACCGACTTTGATTCTACCGGACTTTGATTAAAGCCGTGTGTTTGTAAAAGAAAAAATAATAGAGTAATAAGAATAGCTACAATTTTCATATTGGATTTTCCGATTATTTTAAAATCTAAACTTACTACGACAAGCATAGTAGTTTGTTACAAAATAAAAGAATAATTTGTTTGGAATATTGTTCAAGATTTAATATATTCAACAAAAAATTATAAACAATTATTGGAGGGAATATGTTGACAACTCGATTCGTTAAGAAATTTACTTTTGTTCTTTTTTTCTTTTTAATGCAAGCGTCGTCGCAGGAAACGTTTAAATTGGAACATAAGTTTGAAGGAGGAAAAACTTACCACTATAAAGATATTGTTTCCTCCAAAGTTATACAAGAAATGATGGGCACCGAATCGAGGGTGGATACTAAAAGCGAGTTCGTTCATAAATTAGTTGTTGATTCTGTATCCGCGAATGGGGATGTGGTGTTAATTATATCTTTCGATTCAGCACGCGTATCGCTTCAACAGAAAAAATTGGACACAACCATCGTTGTGAACGAAATAATAGGGAAGAGAAAAAAAATTACGTTGTCTAAATTAGGAAAAGTGGAACATAAGGTAGTCATCGACAAAATTAAACTGGGTAAAGATATGACCGGTGAAGTTATTAATGAAGCAATTTCTTTCCCGATATTTACAGATAGAGAAATAAAAATTGGAGATAAGTGGACATCAACTTCCATCGATACGGTGGAAATGATGGGAAGTAAAATGCCACTAAAAACCAATGCCTCATACACGATCGCAAAAAAAGAAACAAAACTCGGACATGAGTGTTTGAAGATAGAATATCAAGCCGAAACCGAAAGCGAAGGAAAAACAACAATGCAGGGTGTCGAGCTATATATCGAAACTTCTGGAGATATCGAAGGAAATATCTATTTTGATCCGAAAGCGGGTTTGGTTATTTATGAAGAAGTTGAAACAGATATATCCACAACTCTGGCAACTACAGGTCCGCAATCGATGATGATACCAATTACGCAAACATCAAAATTAAAGAGAACGATTGTGCAGTAAGTCGGATGTATACAAAAATCTGACGAACGAATCGTGATTTGAATAATTCGATGAGACGCCCGATGGGTCGTCTCGCCTTGATATACAAAACATTTTGATTAAATCGGGACGATGCGATGCACGCACGATAACAATCGGGGGCTCCGCATTCTAACATTCATTGTAGGTCGACGAGTCCCGTCCATCTACAGCGCCGCTGTGGCATGTAAACAAAATCCGACATACAAGCACGAATAAAAAAAGCCGATTCCTTTTTCAAGAAATCGGCGCTTCCATAATAACATACTCCACTGCTCCAATTATCCAATGGTCAAATAATTCCTTACCATCTTCTCGGAACATTTTTTACACACCTAACTGTATCGCGTGCAATGAGCAACTCTTCGTTAGTCGGAATAACATAAGCTTTTAATTTCGATTCGGGTTTTGTTATGATCCCTTCTTTTCCACCGATAGTTTTGTTGTTTGCTTTTTCATCCAATTCTAAACCAAAGAACTCTAATCCTTTGCAAATGCGTTTGCGGATTTCAGAACTGTTCTCGCCAATACCACCAGCAAAGACAATCGAATCAGCTCCGTTCATACCGGCGAGGTAGGCGCCAATATACTTACGAGCACGTCCACAGAAGATATCAATTGCGAGGCGTGCACGGCGGTCTTCGTGTTCTTTTTCTTCGGCGAGCAAATCGCGCATATCGTTCGTAAGTCCGGATAAACCTAACAGTCCCGATTGCTTGTTTAATATAGCGTAGATTTCATTCATCGTCATACCTTCCTTGTGATGGAGGAACTCAATTATCGCAGTGTCCATATCGCCGCCGCGGGTTCCCATAACTAATCCTTCGAGAGGTGTAAGTCCCATTGACGTATCGAATGAATCGCCATTCTTAATTGCACAGGCTGAGCATCCGTTACCAAGATGAAGCGTAATTATATTAACTTTTTCTCTCTCGATGTTTGCTAATTGTCGGTAGCGGTATGCGATATACCTGTGAGAAGTACCATGGAATCCGTATTTACGGATTTTATGCCTGCGGTACAATTGATATGGAATTGCATACAGGTATGAAGTTTCGGGCATAGTGGAATGGAATGCTGTATCGAATACGGCAACTTGCGGAATGCCGGGGCCCAACAGTTCGCGTCCTGCTATAATTCCTTTTAGGTTTGCCGGGTTGTGCAAAGGTGCCAACTCGATGCAATCTTCGATTCCTTCAATTACTTCGTCGTTAATTAAAGTTGACATCGTAAATTTCTCGGCACCGTGAACCACGCGATGTCCGACCGCATGAATATCGGCAAGCGAATTAATCCCGTTCAATTTCGATTCGGGTGAAATTATCCATCGTAGAATAAAATCCAACGCCGACCTATGATCGCGAAGAGGTATTGCCTGTTTTATTTTGGGCTGACCTTCCACTTGTAAAGTAATTAAAGCCTGGCTTCCGATACGTTCTAAGTAGCCACTTGCTATTCGTTTATCTTGATTTTTTTCAATGAGCTCTAAATCTGTTTTGATGATTTGAAATTTTACTGACGATGATCCACAGTTTATCACTAAAATATTCATTATTTTCTCCATTTATTTTTGTTTATCGAAAGGACTCTTGTAAGGTGATGGAGAAAGATAAGAAAATTTTTTGAAGAATGCTAAAAAGGTCTACTCATTCTAAAAAATACCCTTACCGGAGATTTTACATCTGTTTTCCATGCAAAACCCAAATGATATTTCCCATCTCGTGAACCGATTGCAAACCCTAAATCGCTTTTTAATGAATTGATTTGAAAGGCATCAAACCCCTCAGAAAAAGTAACGTAATCAGCTACGTCGTTAATATAACCGGCGTTGTATAATAAAATTAAATTCATATTACTCAACATTGAAAATGGGAACCCCGTATCGTCGCTGAACATTTTCCCATTGACTACATATTCCATATTTGCAAGTAATAACCGGTTACCTCTAAATTCTTTATACATATATGCGGGGAGGGTGCTTATACCGCCAAGTTCGTATGCACGTTGAACTGGTAAAATCCCATCCGATGTGGCTGCTCTGAACCGGAAATTTATATTATCGTATTTTCCGATTGGTTGATACCTGCGCACATCAAAAACGTATCTATTGAATTCATAATCGCCTTTAAAAGATTTGCCGGCAAATTCTCCTGTGAACGAGATACTCCATCCGGCAAGGTGAAGTTTGCGATCATCTAGCTTGTGCAAATCGACAGCGAGTATCAGACTCTGGATTTTTCCATCGTTTATTTTCGGATTAGTTCGAAAAGATTTTTTGCTACGGAATAAAGACCAGTTAACATTATTATACAATGAGGCATATTCGTCGTTAAGAAACGAAATTTTAAGTTGCATATCGGCTAATGGGTTTCGTGTGTAATATCCAACCCAAGTCGAAAAACCTGAACGCAAAAAGTAATCGCGGTAATCGTAGCGGAGTAATATAGCATTAAGAGTGTTTTCCAAATTTCCAGTAAGCCACTGATCGCGTGTATCTACGAGATTGTGTCCTTCAATTCCAAATTCAAAAAGTCTATCATCGAATCCAAACTGCTGCGAAGCACCGGATTGGTATTCCCATTTGTGAACTCCGAATCCATAGCCGATTGACCCAAACAAAGCAAATTTTCTTTCCCTGTCCCAGAAAAATTTGTGCGGCGACTGTATGCCGAGAAATAATCCTTCAACACGATTATATCGGAAAAGAAATTTATCATATAAATTATCCGTTGTTATTTTTGTTGAGTTATTACGAGGAATTCCGCGATCGATTGGAAACGCGTATAAGCTAAATCGTTCCGCTTGCGGAAAATTAAACTCTGCCGTTTCTTTTTCGCCGGCGCAACTTTCGTAATCGTTACGGTCGGTTTCATAATCCTCTTCACCCATTGATTCATCATCGTATATTTTGACTCCTAATTCCCGTTCAATTTGTGCGAAAACATCTTTAACTATGTTGTCAACCCGATTTCTGATATTTCTTTTTTTTGTTTCCGACGTGGAGTCTTGTGCAAAACTTTCATTAACCAAAAAGGTAAAAAGGAGTAAGAAAGTGAATAAAGTTGTGGTTCTTATCATAATTTCTCCGTCTAATTATTTGTTATCATCCTCTCTGTAGAGAGTTATTCCCCAATATTGTGCATCTTCCGGCGGGGTATCGTTCCAGCTATTGTATGAGTGCGAGTCGTCGGTTAGATACCGCAGGCGGTATTCCCCCTTATCGAGCAAAATTGTTGTGTTCACAATTCTGTTTTTACGGGCGCCGCCGGCATGAAAACTCATCGAAGCAGTCATTTCCCAAATGATTTTTCCAGTGTTAACATTTTCAATACTACCATAGTCGAACATCTCGTTCCGCTGCCCTTCACCGATAGAGTAAATTCGGATGCGGGTTGGTTCGTTCAGTTTAAAAGTTTCTGACAGATTTGCATTGTCGCGAACACGTACAATTTGGGCGATAATATTTTTGTCCCGTTCCGGTGTAAATTTATCGACCGCACTTTTTTCGAAATTATTTTCAACAGCATAGATTGTAATTCCCCAGTGCTCTTGATCGTAGGGGGGCGAAACGTTCCAGTCGTTATAAGAATGAGAATCATCGCTTTGAAAATTAACTATGTAATTCCCTTTTACGAGATGAACAATTTCGTCGATCATTCTATTTTTTGTTCCGCCTCCTGCGTGAACAGTTTTATCTACGTTCATTTCCCAAACTTTTTCTCTCGTCTGTGCATTAATAATCCAGCCGTAATCTGCCATTCGCCGCCGCGAGGAATATCTTTCGCCGATTGCATATATCCGCACATCCATATCTTGTTTGAGTGTAAATCCTTCACTGCGATTTTCGTTGTTGCCTAGTTTCGTAATTGCGGTAATTACATTTTTCTCGTCGTTGTAAGTAAACAGGTTAAACGAATTTCGGTCGGCTTCCGATTGTCCCATCAATGTGATGCCGTAGTTTAATGGGTCGTATGGTGGCGCTTCATTCCAATCAATGTATGAGTGAGAATCGTCAGTGAAATAATAGACAACATATTTACCCGGATTGAGATTAACAGTTCCATCGAATTTTAAATTTTTATCGGCGCCGCCTGCTTTTGTTGTATTGCTTTGTTTCATTTCCCATATCCGTTTACGCGTATTTACATCAATTATAAATCCGAAGTCGGAAAGGCCTTCTCGTCGCACTCCTTCGCCTAAAGCGTAAATATGAATTGCGACAGGTTTATCTAAAACGAAGCCTTGTTGTACGTATTCATTCTCACCTAACCCGATTGATTTGTAGAGGACGTACGAAAAATCTTGAGGTGGATTAAACAATGATATTTCAGCCCGTTCATCTGCTAATAATTCGATGCCCCAGTTTTTAGAATTTTTCATCCACTCTCTGAAGATATCAACACCGAACCAGTCTTCTATCCATGAGGCTATCCAATCGTGCCTGGATCCAATACTTATAATGTCACCGCTTTTTCTGTGGTCGATATTAGCCCGGATATTTGTAAATGTCGATTGATAACCGAAATACGTTGCAGCGAAATAAACTTCGTACGATCCTTTTGGCAGCGTAATATAGTCATCACACTTCCTATTGGTGCCGGTTAAACTCGTGTTATCGCGCGTCATCAGCCAAACTTTTTCGCGTGTGTCCGAATTAATAATCCAGCCATATGCGAACAACTTGTCGCGATAGTCTCGTTTTTTTTCTGACGCAGCGCCTCTTGCTTTGACGTGAATTGTAGTTTGATCATTCAGCTTAAAGCCGCCCGATTTTAATTCAGTGCGGCTAAAATCTTTTAACTCAATGAAAGTTTTTTCACCACAGATTATAAAACCTGTGGTTAACAGCGAAAAAAAAGCTATAACGATAAATTTATACATAAGAGTTACCCAGTTCTAATTTCTTTATTGCTTTACGATAATTAGCCGATTTGGTTTCGTTACAGTCATAATCGTAAAATAAATTACCTCAAATCGGGAAAACTATTGTATATTCTGCAAAATTCGGTTAAGAAACCATGTTTTTGTTGTTTTATTACAAATTTGTATGAAAATTAAAACGGCAGAAAATATTTTTAATTTATTTGACACAGCAGCTCTTGCTACCGATTCACTGCTTATCGTTATCTATTGTAATAACGCTTTTTTGAGATGTATAAAACCAAACATGCTGATGATTTTGGGAAAAAATAGATTAAGCTCACTTTTTAGGAATAGAGAAATTATGGAAGCGTTTAAAGACCAAAAACCCCGATTTCAAATTTGAAAACGGGGTTTTTCAACGATAGGGTGTGGTACGTTACATATTATTTATCATCGCATCGCCAAACTCAGAGCATTTAACTTCAGTGGCGCCTTCCATCAATCTGGCGAAGTCGTATGTAACAACTTTCGATTTGATAGTTTGCTCTAATGCTTTTATGATTAAATCGGCTGCTTCATTCCACCCCATATAACGGAACATCATTTCGCCGCTTAATATAACCGAGCCCGGATTTACTTTATCAAGCCCTGTATATTTTGGTGCTGTGCCGTGTGTTGCTTCGAAAACAGCGTAACCGTT
The DNA here is from genome assembly GCA_037443545.1 of Ignavibacteriales bacterium. Taxonomy (GTDB): domain Bacteria; phylum Bacteroidota; class Ignavibacteria; order UBA10030; family BY39; genus JASEGV01. The sequence continues at coordinate 36,477 of JBBIOD010000004.1, forward strand.
CGTGTAATTGATATTTCCCCCCGGTGCAATTCCAATTCCACCAACTTGCGCAGCAAGTGCATCCGACAAATAGTCGCCGTTTAAATTCAATGTTGCAATTACATCAAACTCGTCTGGTCTTGTAAGTATTTGTTGTAAGAAGGCGTCGGCGATAGCATCCTTCACTAATAATTTGTTTCCTGAATTTCCATTACAATCGTCCCATCCGACAGCAACATCTGAGAACTCTTCTTTAACAAGTTCGTAACCCCATTCGCGGAATCCACCTTCTGTATATTTTTGTATGTTTCCTTTATGAACGAATGTAACCGATTTACGCTTGTTCTCAATGGCATATCTAATTGCTGCGCGAATCAAACGCTTCGATCCTTCAATCGATACTGGTTTGATTCCGATGCTCGAAGTTTCGGGGAAACGAATTTTAGTTACACCCATTTCTTTTTGTAAAAAGTCGATTAACTTTTTTACTTCAGGTGTTCCTACTTTCCATTCGATTCCCGCGTAAATATCTTCTGTGTTTTCACGGAAGATAACCATATCGATCTGATTAGGATTTTTAACCGGCGATGGAACTCCATTAAAATATCTGACTGGTCTTAAACAAACGTACAAATCGAGGAGTTGCCGCAATGCAACATTGATTGAACGGAATCCACCGCCAATCGGAGTTGTTAGAGGTCCTTTAATTCCAATAATGTTTTCTTTAATTGCTTCCAAAGTATCGTTGGGCAACCAAGTATTCGGTCCGTATATTTCGTTCGATTTATCACCGGCATATACTTCGAACCAAACTATTTTACGTTTTCGGTTGTATGCTTTTTCTACTGCCGCATCCAGCACTCGAACTGAAGCACGCCAGATATCTGAACCTGTACCATCACCCTCGATAAAAGGTATTATAGGATTATCGGGTATGTTTAGTTTTCCATTTGTGACTGTTATTTTTTGTCCCTCTTTTGGGGGGATTAATTTTTGATAATTTACCACTGTAACTCCGTTGAATGATATTTATGATAGTTAGTTATTTTTTCCTTGCCATATTGAGCATTCCCCCTGCGAATAAAATTTCCTTCTGTCGTTCGGTTAAATCGTATCCTAATTTTATTTGTATGTTTTTTGTGAGATTCTTCAGTGAGACTTCTCCATTTTGTACACCCGATTTTAATTGAGTGGTTATGTTCTCCAAAACAAGTTCATCTCCAAATTCTATATTTTTGTAATCATTCGTATCCGAGAATGTAAGCGGGAGGATTCCGAAGTTGATGAGATTTGCACGGTGAATACGATTGAATATTTTAACGATAACAGCTTTTACTCCTAAAAACCTTGGGGATAGTGCCGCATGTTCACGGCTTGATCCCTGTCCGTAGTTATCGCCGCCGATTACGAAACCCCCTTCCCATTCTTTAGCACGTTTCGGAAATTCTGGATCGATGCGTGTAAAAGTGAAATCGGAAATTGCCGGAATATTAGAGCGTAGCGGGAGGACTTTTGCACCAGCCGGTGAAATATGGTCGGTCGAAATATTATCCCCCGCTTTCAAAAGAACTCTGCCTTTAATGGTTTCGGGCATTTCATCAAATTGTGGAATAGGTTTTATGTTAGGCCCGCGGAGAACTTCAACCTTTCCAGAATCTGTCGCTGGAGGAATAATCATCGAATCGTTGATTAAATATTTACCCGGCTCTTCGCGGTCGAGTGGTGCAATATTTAAATTTTTCGCAACCTCCCGCGGGTCGGCAATTTTTCCGACAAGAGCTGTTGCTGTAGCAGTTTCCGGTGATGCAAGATATACTTTTGCATCTATAGTTCCGCTTCTCCCTTCAAAATTTCGGTTGAACGAACGGACTGAAACAGACCCGCTCGGCGGGGCCTGTCCCATTCCGATACACGGTCCGCACGCCGATTCCAAAATTCGTGCACCCGACGAAATTATATCGCCTAATTCTCCCGAACGTGCAATCATTTCAAAAACTTGTTTCGACCCTGGGCTTAAAGTGAAAGATGTAATTGGGCTAACGGTGCGGTTCTTTAACATATGGGCAGCAACTTTTAAATCATAGTAACTCGAATTTGTGCACGATCCGATGCACGATTGTTCAGCTTTAATATTTTGGTTTGCTAGTTCACTTACCTTTACTACATTATCGGGTGAGTTGGGTTGAGCGATCATCGGTTCTAATTTGTTCAAGTCAATTACTATACCGTCAAATTCAACAGTTACAAATCCTGCATCATCGGGCTTGCTGATAGCTAGATTCACACTACCCCCTTCATGGAGGGCTGTTATAGCTTTTGCATCGTTCACTGTATGCAATCGTAAATCGCATCTATCGTACGTTGCGTTGTCGTCAGCTTTTAATTCTTTCCAAACTTCACTTCTTCCTTGTGCCGTTAAATATTTTTTTGTGATGTGATCGCTCGGGAAAATCGATGTTGTAGCGCCTAACTCGGCTCCCATATTTGTAATCGTAAATCTATCCCCGATCGAAAGTGTATCAACACCTTGACCGTGATATTCAATAATCTTGTTGATTCCACCCTTGCAAGTTAGACGGCGAAGGAGTTCTAAAATAATATCTTTTCCTGAGACCCAAGGTTGAAGTGAGCCAACGAGTTTTACGCCTAAAATTTTAGGCATCGATATCACATAAGCCTCACCCCCCATAGCGAGTGCAATGTCTAATCCGCCGGCGCCTATTGCAATCATACCCAAACCACCGCCGGTTGGTGTGTGTGAGTCGGAACCGATCAAAGTTTCGCCCGGAACGCCAAACCTTTCGCGATGGACTTGATGACATATTCCGTTACCCGGTCGTGAAAAATAAATTCCGTATTTAGCAGCTACACTTTGCAAATATTGATGATCGTCGGCATTCATAAAATCTTGCTGAAGCATATTATGGTCAACGTAGCTGACCGAGAGTTTTGTTCGAACGCGAGGAACACCCATAGCTTCGAATTGTAGGTAAGCCATTGTACCGGTTGCATCTTGAGTGAGAGTTTGATCGATTCGAATTGAAATTTCAGAACCCGGTTCCATCTTTCCTGAAACGAGGTGATCTCTAAGGATTTTTTGAGAAAGGTTATGTGCCATAATGTTGTTTCCTGTTTAAGAACTATTTGATTATTGAAAAAAAACTGTGGAATTATAGCAAAAACAATGCTGAAATGCAATCTTGATTATCATAACATTAATAACTATATTTATAACAAATTTAATCAATCGTTCAATTTTTTTTATAGGAGATTTAATGAAAAAGACAATATTCTTTGTAATTTTAACAGTTGTATTTGCTAACCTCATCTTCACCGGCTATCAATGCGGTTCTGCTGAAATGACGAGTGCTAAACTTTACATGCAAAGATCGGAATGGGATAACGCAGAGGATCAACTTCAAAAAGAACTTGCAAAGCGTCCAGAAAATTATGAAGCATGGTACTGGCTCGGAAGAATGCATCACGAGAAGAAGAACTATCCTGAGATGTTACGCGCATTCAATAGTTCGTTAAAATTAAGTGGTCAGTTTAAAAAAGAAATTGACGCTATACGTATGAGTGTATGGGCACAAACTTTTAACAAAGGGGTGGAACATTATAATTCAGCTCTGAGCAGCGAACCGGACAAAACTTCTGAATTTTTCGACAAAGCCATATCTCAACTAAAGACTGCCATCACGGTTCAACCCGATAGCTTCCCGCCTTATCGTGTGTTAGCTTTATCTTATTATGGAATGAAAGATAGAAGTAACGCAGAGAATTATTTGAAAGAAGCGATTGCACGACAGAACGATGCGCAGCTTGGACGCATTCTAGGTGGGATTTATTACGACCGTGCAATGTCGTTGAAAGCAGAGGTCTCAAAATTGGAAAGTCCTCAAAAAGAAAAAGCTATAGCTGATGTAAATAATGTTTTTAATCAGGCGATACAAGTATTAGAACATGCATTATTGGCTTCTCCGAATGACGCAACTATTTTAATCATCTTGAACGATTCATATATTGCAGCGGGTAGGACCGAAGACGCGATGAAATCGTATCAACGCGCTATCATTGCCGACCCGAACAACAAACTTGTTCATTACAACTATGGTGTATTGTTACTCCGTGCAACGAATTTCGCGGAAGCTGCTGAACAATTTGAGATAGCTTTAAACCTTGATAATAATTTTACAGACGCTTTGTATAACGTAAGCGCCACCTATATGCAGTGGGGTGCAAAGATGAAAGAAAAAGCGGAAGCAGAAATTAGAGACGATAAGAACAAGCAATTGGATAAATCGTTCGAAGAGAAATTGAGAAAAGCTAAAGGTTTTTTAGAAAGGTTAGTGATGTTGTCCGAAAATGATGTGGCTGCTTGGGAAACATTAGGAATGGCTAACACACTTTTGAATATCCCGAAAGAAGCCAAAGCGGCATTCGATAAAGCCGATAGCTTGAGAAAAGCAAAATAATATAATAGAAGAAAGTTTTTTTATGACTAACCAACCGCAACAACCACAACAAATAAATATTGAACTTGGTGAAAAGGAAGCCGAAGGGATATATGCCAATCTAGCGATTATTACTCACTCGCCCGCCGAGTTTGTAGTCGATTTTACACGAGTGCTTCCCGGCCTCCCAAAAACAAAAGTTCATGCACGAATCATAATGACCCCGCAACACGCAAAGTTATTGCAAAGAGCTTTAGAAGACAACATAGATAAATTTGAAAAACGGTTCGGTGAAATAAAAATTCAAGGCGAACCTAATGCCGGTGGTTTTGGTTTTCAACCGACAGACTCGCAAACTAGAGTTCATTGAGAATGGGCAAAGAATCGTTCGGAAATTTTTTATTTGTATTACACACACATTTACCTTACGTAGTTACACACGGTAAATGGCCCCACGGTTCCGATTGGTTAAACGAAGCCGCTGCTGAAACTTACATACCAATTTTAAACATCCTTGACGAATTGTTGGATGAAGGTTATCATCCGAAGTTGTCGATGGGCATCAGCCCTGTGCTTGCCGAACAATTGGCTGATCCGGTTTTCAAAGATTCGTTCGTTCATTATCTCGACGAAAAAGTTTCTGCGGCTAAGAAAGACGAAAAATATTTTCAAACGAACGGCGACACCCACCTGAAGAATACAGCAAAATTTTGGATTGATTGGTACAACGCACGAAAAGACGACTTTGTTCGCAAATACAATTCCGATTTAATTTCTGCTTTTAGAAAATTGTTAGTATCGGATGTGCTGGATATAATGACTTGCGGAGCAACGCACGGTTATTTCCCGTTATTAAGCCAGGACTCAAGCATCGATGCACAAGTAAAGGTTGCCATTGCAACACACCAGCGACATTTTGGTGTAAAGCCGCGGGGTATTTGGCTGCCCGAATGTGCTTACCGTCCAAGATACAAATGGAAACCTCCGGTTAAAGTTCAGGGGCTTGCCGAAGAGTATGAGCGACAGGGCGTTGAAGAAATTTTAGCTGAGAATGGAATCGAATATTTCGTGATCGACTCAGCTATGTTATTGGGTGGAAAACCGATCGGAGTTTATCTCGAAAGATTTGGCGAGTTAAAGAAAATTTGGGAACAACACGAAAAACAAATTTCTATAAGAGAAGAAGAATTTGAAAAATCGGTTTACGATTTATACTTAATCGATTCGCCTGATAGCAAACTCTCTCCTTCGGTTGCGGTTTTTACACGCGACCCGAAAACAAGTTTACAAGTATGGAGCGGCGATTATGGTTATCCTGGCGACGGTGCTTATTTAGAGTTTCACAAAAAACATCATTTGAGCGGACATCGTTATTGGCGCGTTACACACTCCGATGCCGACCTTGCGGATAAGCTTAAGTACGAACCTGAAAACATCGAAGACAAACTTGAATCGCATTCGTCTCATTTTGTTGATATCGTTACTGAGACATTGAAGGACCATTATGCGAAAACTAAAACCATCGGTGTACTCACTTCGCCTTTCGATACTGAACTTTTTGGTCATTGGTGGTTCGAAGGTCCGCAATTTTTTAAAAAAGTATTAATGAAGTTGGAAAAATCAGCACACATCAAGTTAACGAATGCCGCTACTGAACTTGATATGAGGCAGCCTGTTAAAGTTGTTCAACTTCCGGAAGGATCGTGGGGCGAAGGCGGACACCATTTCATCTGGTTGAATGAGAATACGAGTTGGACTTGGAAAAATATATACCAAAATGAAATGCTGTTCAAACAAACTGTCCAAAAGTATATTACATCTGCTGACGATAGGTTGCAATTTCTTTTAACTCAAGCTGCTCGCGAGTTGCTGCTGCTACAAGCATCCGACTGGCAATTTTTAATTTCTACACAAGCAGCTAAAAATTACGCCGAAGAACGCTTCACAAATCACAACAGCGATTTTAACCGGTTACTCAAAACAGCTATCACTTATGCAGATACCAGGATCATTACTGATGCTGATTGGGAATATGCAAACGAATGTTTGGAGAGGAATGTTATTTTCCCTGAAATAGACCTCAAAATTTGGCTAAAATAGCCAATTCTCGTGTTTGCGTGATATAGAGCATCTTTTCGCGTGGTGCTCTTGATATTAGAATACTTTCTAGATATATTCGAGCCAGATTAAAGGACAAAATTTATGGCAAATAAAAGAGTTAAATTTTTGTGTTGGAGTTTGGTCTTGTTCTTAGTGCTCAACGCTGTTAATTGTAACCTGCGAAAACCGATTGCGCCGGTTTGGGATGTTCAGGTCAACTTTCCTATTGTAAACCGTCCGTATGCAATTGATTCGCTTATCAAAAAAGACACTTCTCTCATTAAAATAAATCCAACAAACGGATTACTAACTTATTCATATTCGCAACCTGCGGCTTCCGATAGTATTGGCGATAAAATCAATATGAAGCCAGCACAGCCACCAGAATTCAAAATTGCGGTTGGAACAATTCCTTTCAAAGATTTTTCGTTTGGTCTCGATATCCCGAATCCGGGTATTCCGTCCGGAATAATTCCTCCCGGCGACCTTCCGCCGATTTCAATAGAGATGCCTTCGTCCGACCAATTCGATTATTTGGAATTTGAAAGCGGAGTTATCAGATTAACAGTAACCAATTCAACCCCGATCACTATTACTTTCGATTCAATCCGATTTATAGACAGAGACAATCACAGATTCGTATTCGATATTGGATCAGTTTTGCCTTCGCAATCGCGTTCCGGACAGGGTATTTTGGATGGCAGGATCGTTCGACTTCCGCTAAGATTGGATACAGTTCGTTCCCGCACACCGGGCAGTTCAACACCCGTTACAATTCCCGACCGAATATTGAGAATTCAATTAGATTTTTTAAATCTGACTATCAATAGCGCGCGAGCAAAAATCCCTCCAACTGATGTTTATCGGATTGGCAGCTCAAAGTTTATAACCGATTCTTCGCCGTCGCCTACCAAGCTGAAAATCGCTCGTTTTAAAAGTGGTGCTGTTAATTTAAAATTAAGAAATGATTTCGATGTAGCGGCAAATGTGTTGTTATCGCTCCCTCAACTGTATAACAGAAATACTCAGCAGCCGTTTTCAATCAACAGAATAATTACCCGAAACGATTCGTTGGTTATCCCAGTAAATTTATATAACTACGAATTCAGATCAGCCGCACCGACAGAGACCTTAACTTACACTGCATCGATCCGGCAGCTTGGTTCGGAAGGAGATACGATGCAGTTTAGAACTTTTTCGCGCACCGACGAACTTGTAGCTTCGCTGCTAATTCTTCCACCTCCGCACGATGTTTTCATACTCTCTTATGTCGAGGGCATTTTAAAGCCAACTCTACTAAGTTTCGATACTTTGTTAAATTTCAAATTAGGAGATGTGCCCAAAATATTTTCGATCGACAGTTTACGTTTGCCTGAGGCAACTTTTGTATTAAATCTCTCAACTCCTAATATTCCGATACAAATTGGGGGAAGCATAAAGTTGGACGATTCAATTAAATATTCCATCACAATTCCGCAAACCAATCTTGCAGCAAGTTCAACAACACCGGTTACTATTAGTGGGGCTGATGTTGTTTCTTCGCTTTCACGTTATGTATCGGCAAATAAAACCCTGCCCAATTCATTCAAGTTAGGTACGAATGCCACCATCAATCCATATTATGTGGTTGGGTCAATTTCGAGTTCCGATAAAATAGGAGGGAATATTTCATTCGAAATCCCTTCGAACATCGGTATCAAGGGGGGAGTTTTTCGAGATACACTGCAACTCGGGGATGAAAAGAATGATAACGGCGAAACGGTCGAGTTAGATTCAATTTTAATAAATCGTCTTCAATCCGGGTTTATCGATTTTACTTTGTCAAACGGAATACCATTAGGAACACGAATCTCAATAAAATTACTCGATGCTAACAGATTGTTTATCCAAAATATACCGGGCACCGGTCCTGTTCATGTATCTCCACCTGTTGTCGGCGTTGATGGGTTTGCTTCGCAGGTAGTTCAATCGAAGTTTTCTGTTGCGATGAATAAAACTGAGTTGGATAATCTGAACAAAGCGAAGTTCGCAGTGCTCGAAATTATCTTCAATACATCTGATTCATCCCCTTCCGTAAAATTCAGAAATTCAGATAAAATAAATGTTCGTGTTTTTGGAACATTAAATTATCGGGTAGAGGATTAAAGATGATGAAAGCACTAATAATAATCGTTTTTTTTATTTTTACCGTGTACCAGTCGGTGGATGCAGGCGGCGACTTTACAAATTTACAAGGAATCGGGATGGGGCGAACTTATACGGCGATTGCACGTGGATTAAATTCTGTCGGAATCAATCCTGCTAACCTTGGTTATCCCGATAAAAAAAATGTAACATTTAATTTGTTAAACTTCGGAACGAAAGTCGGGAGCGATTTAATAGATTTAGATTTATACGAGAAGTATTTCACCGGCGACCAAAATGGTGATCCAGTTTTTCTTAAAGATGCTGACAAGCGAAAAATACTGGAAGTTTTTCCATCAGGATTAGCTCAAACAGGATTTAATTTTGAATTTAAATTATTATCGTTTTCATATCAACATTCAACGGTTGGCGGTTTTGTAATAAGTGTTATCGAAAGGACAGGCGTCAATTTTTTAATGCCGAAAGATTATGTTCAATTTTTGCTCTACGGAAATCCGCTCGGCAGTCGTTACGACTTCAGTAAAACTTATTTCAATTCAATGTGGTATCGTGAATACTCGCTTTCGTATGGCAGAATGATTCCGCGTTTTATTTTTATGAAGTCGATGGCTGCGGGTTTTTCAATTAAGCTGATACACGGCTTTGGTTTTGCAGAGTTGACTCGTAATAACACGCACTTTACAACCGATGCAAATGCTAAAATTGGGGGTCGGGTAGATTATCAGGCAAAATTCGCAGGATTGGATTTGTTAAGGGAAGACAGTGATGTAGAGTATTCTCCTTTCCCAAAACCCGCAGGTTCAGGATACGGAATTGATCTCGGTATTTCGGGTTTTGTTAATAACGAATTGAGCATCGGAATCGCGCTGACAGATGTTGGCGCAATTATGTGGAAACAAAATACGTATGAAAATTCAGGCAATGCACTGTTCGATTTCGACGATCCTCGAACAGCTCAGGAACAATTAGAAGATTTGGATGAATTGCTGAATGGAACGAATAAGCCTATCAAAAATTTTTCATCCGGTTTGCCGACATTTTTGCGTATCGGTGCGGCGTATCAGTTCGATAAAGCTCCTTTCATAAGTAAGTTCCCAGGCGAATTACTTTTAGCGCTCGATTACAATCAGGGTTTTAATAATCTTTCGGGCAATACTACGAAACCCCGTTTTTCGTTGGGGGTTGAATATAAACCCTGGAAATGGTTGCCTCTTCGTACAGGAATTTCATTCGGTGGTGTTGATGGATTTAATATGGGATTTGGTTTTGGAATTCTATTTAGTTTTATGGACATCGAGTTTGCAACCGAAAATTTTGAAGCGGCAATTTCGCCACGAAGTATAAGCAGAGCATCGTTTGCTTTCGGAATGAAAATTAGAATATAAAAACAATCAGTAATTTTAGGTCGTAATCCAATGCCGACCTACTTGATAAAGGTCAACCAACCGTGTGGATCATTTCCGTTTTTAACAATATCAAAATATTTTTCCTGTACTAATCGTGTAATTTTTCCGGGTTTACCGTGGTCAACCGTTTGGTGGTTGATACAGCAAACAGGTGTTATTTCGGCAGCAGTACCGGTTACGAAAACCTCGTTAGCAATCATTAAAAACTCACGCGGGATTGTTGTTTCGATAACTTCGATCCCTTCATCTTTCAAAATTTGGATCACACTCGCACGCGTTATTCCTGGTAAAATTGCGTCGGCGATTGATGGGGTATATACTTTTCCGTTTTTAACTATAAAAATATTTTCGCCGCTCCCTTCACTTACATTCCCGTAAGCATCGAGTGCAATACCTTCAGCAAAACCGTTTTCGAGAGCTTCAATTTTTATCAACTGCGAACTCAAATAATTTCCCCCGGCTTTCGACATAGTCGGAATTGTGTTGGGGGCCAACCTTTGCCACGATGAGATACCAGCTTTAACACCGGTCTCTAACGACTCATCGCCTAAATAGGAACTCCATTCCCAAACTGCTATCGCTACTTCCACGGGATTGTTTAGCGGGTTCAAACCCATCTCACCGTAACCTCGATAAACGACAGGACGGATATAGCAGCTCTTTAATTTGTCCTTTTTAATTAGTTTTATTGTAACATCTTCTAATGTTTCAATGGAATATGGAATTTTTGTATGATATATTTTTGTTGAATCAAACAGGCGAGCGAAATGTGGTCGAAGTTGAAAAATTGCCGACCCCTTTTTAGTATTGTAACACCTAATGCCTTCAAACCAACTCGAACCATAATGCACAACATGGGAGAGGACATGAATTTTTGCAGCATCCCACTTTACAAATTTTCCGTTCATCCAAATTGTTCCCGATTTTTTCAAAGGCATAAATAATCCTTCCTAAGTTTTATTGTGATTAAAAAATGCTTTCATAAATTCTGTATGTTTTATAACGAATTGAATGCATCGTTTCGGCATTGCGGTTCATCATCACGTTGTCTTCGAGTACCCAGCTTGCTTCGCCCCAATTGTAACCGAGTTCAAGTGCACGTTCAGCTGTTTCAAAAAATAACACACCTGCCGCTCCGGTCTTTTGGTATTCTTTTAAAACTCCTAACGCGATTATCCGAACTCCATCAATTTTCTTTTTATGACGCATTAACCTGATCAGTCCGGGAATCAAGCGTCCCTTTTTGTTGTATCTTAACGCAATGTTTATGTCGGGCAGCGATAATGCGAAGCCGATAGGTTTATCTTCGACTTCTGCGAATATAACGAGGTCGGGAACAGCCACAGGCTTGAGCGATTTTGCCAGTGCTCTGAATTCGTCGTCTGTCATTTTAACAGCGCCCCAGTTGTATTGCCATGCGTCGTTGTAAACTTGATGTATCTTCTTTACCTCTTCATCAAAAATTTTCATGTCGAGGCTTCGAAAAGTAATTTTATTACGTTCTTTCACTAATTGTGAAACTCTCGAAAGTTTTTCGCGGTTGACTTTGTGTTGTTCCAAAAAGTGGGCATACAAATCTTTTGCTTTTTGGAACCCCGCACCTTCAATCAACTTGCTGTAGTAGGGTGGATTGTAAGGCATCATTACTGCCGGCGATTTATCGAAGCCATCAATCAGCAATCCGTATTCGTCGTTCACCGATGGATTCGCAGGACCTCTCATAACTGACAAACTCTTATTTTTCAACCACTTACGTGCAGTGTTAAACAACTCGTTTGCGGCTGATTGGTCGTCTATACACTCGAAAAATCCGAAAAATCCGATATTCTCGTTGTGTTCGATGTTATGATTATGATTGATGATAGCAGCGATCCTGCCAACAACCTCATTATTTTTTAGTGCAAGGAAAAATTCTGCTTGAGCGTGTTTGTAGAATGGATTTTTTTTTCGATCTACTAAAAACCTTCGTTCAAATAAAAGTGGAGGAACCCAGTAATGGTTTCCCTCATAAATTTTCCAGGGAAATTTTACAAACTTATTAAACTCGCTTCGGGTTTTTACAACCGTAATTGTAATTTTATTCATTAGTTTATCAAGCCGAGTTTTTTTCCGGCTTGAATGAATACTTCAAGAATTTTATCTAGTTGTTCCTCCTCGTGAGTTGCCATATAGCTGGTTCGCATCATTTGCATTCCGGGTGGGACGCCAGGACTGATGAATGTGTTCACAAAAACGCCGTTGTCGAATAATTCTTTCCACAATTTAAATGCGAGCATATCGTCACCTATGATAACCGGAATTATTGCTGTTTGTCCATCGATAATTTTAAAGCCGGCTTTTTTGAATCCTTGTCGCATTTTGTTTGCGTTGCGTATAAGCTTGTCGATCCGTTCCGGTTCTTTCTCTAAAATATCGAGAGCTGCTAATGCCGCTGCAACCGAAGCTGGTGTAGGACTGGCGCTGAAAATCAATGCTGCCGAATGGTGCTTCAAAAAATTTATAACACGTTCCGAGCCGACAACAAAACCTCCGAGCGATGCAAAAGTTTTACTGAAAGTTCCAAATGTTAAATCGGTTTCCTCTACCAAATTGAAATGACTCGCAGTTCCTCTGCCCCCTTTTCCAATAACGCCGACTGCATGAGCGTCGTCAACTAAAGTTCGGGCGTTATATTTCTTAGCAATCGATACGAGGGCTGGTAAATCGACGATATTGCCCGACGTGCTGAAAACGCCATCGGTTACAATTAATTTTCCGGCTTCTAATGGAAGTCGTTTAATTACACGCTCCAGATCGTTCATGTCGTTATGCTTGTAACGAACGAAGTCGGCAAACATCCCCTTCGCCATAACAACACCCGCTACGATACTGGCGTGATTATCTTTGTCGGTAATTACATACTCGCCGCGTTGAACGAGTGTTGGAATTATTCCTTGAGCTGTTTGATAACCGGTGCTGAATAGCAGGCAGGCTTCTGTGCCCATAAATTTTGCCATTCGAGCCTCAAACTCGTTGTGCAGATCCAGAGTTCCGGTTAAGTATCTTGAACCCGAGCAACCACTTCCATACTTTTCTACGGCTTTAATTGCTGCTTCTTTAACTTTCGGATGTGCTGTTAAACCCAAATAATTATTTGAACCAGCCATTATTACTCTGCGTCCTTCTATTTCAACAACAGGACCTTCGTTTTCCTCGATTGTTCTGAAATATGGATATAGACCGGCGGCTTTAACCTCGTCGGCGCGGGTGAAAGAAAAACATTTATCAAATAGATCGACCGGGATTTTAGGTCCACTTTCCTCTATAACAGTAACATCAGGTTTTGTTTCCACTTCTGCGGATGTTTCGTTTTTTGTTTTCCAGTTGAATTTACCTTTAAACGAAGTTGCCCAATCAGTCATGTTCTTCCGCCAGTTAAAAAATGAGGTTCTGTTTGAAAATTGATTTGTCATTAGTAATTTCCTTGAATAACCGTTAAATTTGAATACAAAATTTATTTTTAATATACTTCATATAATTAAAAAAGTCAATCAAATTAAAACTTATAAATGATAAAAATTTTTGTTACAGGTTCAACCGGATTCATAGGTAGCCATTTAGTTGAGCGCCTGATTAAAAAAGGATATCGTGTAAAATGTTTAGTCCGAAAACACTCTAACAACAAGTGGCTGAAAAAGTTACCTGTTGAGTATGTTTACGGCGATTTGTTCGATGTTGAGCCCTTGCGAAAAGCTATTTCAGATGTCCAATATATTTACCACATTGCGGGGGTTACTGCATCAAGAACAAAAAGAGGTTATTTTCTGGGAAATCAGGAAGCAACTAAAGTATTGTTGAAGGCAGCCGAAACTAATTCGAATTTAAAGCGGTTCGTTTTGGCTGGAAGTTTATCTGCGGTCGGTCCATCAACCGATGGTAAAACGGTGAATGAAGAATCGAAATTGCAGCCGATAACCACATACGGAAAAAGTAAGTTGGCGGCTGAAAAAGAAGTATTAAGTTTCCAGGATAAAATTCCTTTTACAATTGTTCGAATCCCGGCAGTTTACGGTCCGCGCGATACGGCAACGTTAGATTTTTTTAAAACTGTTAATAATGGTATTATTCCGTTGGTAGGCTTTAAAAATAAATATGTAAATATTTTGCATGTTGATGATGTCGTTGATGGACTTATTTTAGCTGGCGAGCATCCTGATGCTGTGGGAAAAACATATTTCATTGGAAGCGACAAAGCATATACTTGGGAAGATATCGGAAAAGTAACACAAGAAATTATCCATCGCAAAACTATCAAGGTTAGGATTCCTGAATTCATCGTTGTAATTGTTGCTGCCATATATCATCTGATTGATATTTTCAGTAAAAAGCCTTCAGTGTTTAATTTCGAAAAAAGCAAAGATATAATTGCCGATGCTTGGATTTGCGATATATTGAAAGCCAAAAACGAGCTGGGATTTCAACAGAAGATTACTTTAGAAGAAGGGGTAAAAGAAACTTTTAAATGGTATAAGGAAGTTGGTTGGATAAAATAAGATCCAGATTTTCGCTGAGTTTGCTTTTCATCTTTTGAATTGGTAAAATTATGCAGGTCTAACCTATAACAATCTGAAAGGAACAGTTATGTTGAACCGGTATGTTTTTATAATTTTCATAATTATACTAACTATCTCTACAATTCTTGGGCAGGAGGAAAATTATTTTACCGTCGAAATTAATTTCAAACCAGGGCAATCAGCAGAAAACCTCCAAGATTTAATTCCAACATTCCGTATTATTTCACAAACCGAAAATTCAGTATCAGGAAAAATTTCGCCGCGTGATTTTTCCAGTATCCGTTTAGGTGAATATGCTTATAAAGTTTTAAGTGTTCCGAAGTCTGTTCATCTTTCACCTCAAATCAACAAACAGGCAGGATCGGCAAATCCACACGTCCAAACAATGATTAATAGTGTATCGACCGATACATTAAGAGAAAAAATATTAACTCTCCAAAATTTTGGAACACGCTATGAGTATACGGCTCAGCAGGAATCGGCAGGAGTTTATATTTATAACCAATTTGTTAAGTGGGGACTTCAAGCTGAATACGATACATATACTTTCGGTATCCACACTGTTACGATATACGATATCGATTTCATAGATGAAAATACTGGATGGTTGGTAGGGAATAATGGTATGATTGTAAAAACTACGGATGGTGGTGAGTCATGGTTTGCCCGCCCAGGTGGAACTTCGTTGCATTTATTCGGAGTTGATTTCGTAAATAGTTTAACTGGTTGGGCTGTAGGTAACAGCGGATCGATCCTAAAAACTACAAACGGAGGGGAAAGATGGATTCAACAAACTAGCGGCCAAAGTGTTGCTCTTTACGATGTTTGTTTTGTAGACGATCAACTCGGTTTGGTTGTGGGTGCCACAGGTAAAATTTTTAGAACTACGAACGGAGGAACCAACTGGTCGAGTGTAACTTCAGGAACGACTCAAACCTTGCGTGAATTACAATTTGTGGATAATCTGAACGCCTGGACAGTAGGGTTTGGGGGAACAATCCTGCGAACGACTAATGGGGGTATTAACTGGTCAGCCCAATCTCCACCGTCGGGCATTACAAGTAACTTACGGGCTGTAAGTTTCATAGATAATCAAAATGGTTGGGTCGTGGGTGATGGATTCGTAATTTTAAAAACTACAAACGGTGGTGCAAACTGGGTACACCAATATGCACCGATCGGAGTTGAAAATACATTCCGGGGTGTATCGTTCGTTAATTCCCAAACCGGATGGGTTGTTGATTATGCCGGCGTTATAATTAAAACTACTGACGGCGGAAACAGTTGGGCTGTTCAATACTCACACTTAGGTTGGAATGCAAAACTTACAAATATTAAAGCTACTTCGAGTAATCTTGTTACAGCGTGTGGAGTTTCAGGAAATATCTATAAAACAACTAACAGTGGTTTTAATTGGCTGCGTAGAACAGAATCGCTTCCAGAACAATATCTTCATACATCAAGCAACATTGTTGCAACAATACCCGGAACAATTTCGCCGGAAAAAGAATGTATCATAGTTGGACATTACGATTCATACAGCAACAACCCGTATGTTGCGGCACCGGGGGCGAATGATAATGGAACCGGCACAGCTGCGGTGATGGAAGCTGCACGTTTGTGTAAAGATTTCGGTTTTGAAAATACAATACGCTTTATAGCTGTTTCGGCTGAAGAGCACGGTATGTTCGGGAGCGATTACTACGCTTTTAAAGCTCGCGATGAAGGGAGAAATATCATTGCTGTTGTAAACGGAGATATGATTGGTTATCCAACGACAGCGGACACCTCACGCATGATTACCAGCAGTTATCAAAGACTAAACCGTTTAATCGATTCCGCTGCAATTTACAATCAGCGTTATAATATCGGATTGACAATTGTTCCGATTATAGACAATACAGGAGCGAGCGACTACGGACCATTCGCGTTAGCAGGATATGACGCACTGCATGTTGCTGAAGGAACTCCAGAAGAAATTTGGGGTGGCGCCGACCCCTACTATCATACCGTGAACGATACTTACGACAAACTAACACCAAGTTTAATACGCAAGGGTACACAACTTATGCTTGCTACTGTAGCTGAACTTGCCAAACCGTTTAAGCGTGGAAGTGTGAGTGGAAAGGTTTATCAAGATTTAGATCGAGATAGTTCGACTGTCGGCGATTCGACTCTTCAAGATTGGGTAATCAAAGTTTATAAAGATGGAGTTTTACAAAGGCGAGTTACAACCGATAAAAACGGAAATTATTCTATCTACGATTTATTGCCGAATACCTATACTGTCGAAGAGAGTTTATACAACAATTGGTCTCAATCATTTCCACATGTAACATTACCCGGTGTAACGACCACAACTTATGGTGCGAATGCAGCACCCCGTGCATACACAATTAATTTGGATTCAAATCATAATGCGACAAATAAAGATTTTGCTAATTATCCTCTGGATTTTCTAATGGTAAAGCTTCAATATAATCCGGGATGGAATTTGATATCAGTTCCACTCGGTGTCGCAAATTTTGAGAAGGATATAATTTTTCCAAGTTCGATTTCAAATGCATACAGTTACGAAGAAAATTATCGCATAACAAATACGCTTGATAATGGTATTGGCTTTTGGTTGAAATTTCCGTCAATCACTGATGCGCAAATAGTTGGTTCAATTATTTCATCCGATACCATTTATTTGAATGTTGGATGGAATTTAATCGGGTCGATATCGTATCCAATTTCTGTCTCTTCGATGGAAACAATTCCCCCTGGAATACTCAGTAGTAAGATATATGGATATTTCTACGGTTATTATATTGCAACAACTTTATATCCGGGTCGTGCATATTGGGTAAAATCGTGTTCTACCGGGTTATTAATTTTATCTGCCTCGACTTTTGTAAAATCCACCGAGTGAGTCATTGGTCATTATTTTTAAATTCAAAATCCCTGCCCGTCAAAATCTGTAGGATGTGGTAGGGTAAATTCTAAAAAAGTCCGCCTCCCGAGATTAATTATTTATTTAACGGAGGTGAACTATGAAATTTTACATACTACTTTCAATTTTTCTAACTTCAGCGACTATTAGTCAAGTTGCTCAATTCCCTTATTTCCAAAATTTTGATAGCTCTTACATCATCACTCCATCATTACCGGTGGGATGGTCGTCAACTCAAAACCGGACTACAGGAACGAACGATTTTACAACGACCGCATCTACCCCTAACTCAAATCCGAATGCGGTAGTTTCTACGAATGCTCGTATTAATCAAAGTTTGAT
This sequence comes from Ignavibacteriales bacterium, assembly GCA_037443545.1. Classification (GTDB taxonomy): domain Bacteria; phylum Bacteroidota; class Ignavibacteria; order UBA10030; family BY39; genus JASEGV01. The sequence continues at coordinate 54,391 of JBBIOD010000004.1, forward strand.
TTCGCCAGTTTTCAATTTCTCGGGTAAGTTAGTCGATTCGCTCAAATTCTTTGAACGCCGCTCATCCACCCACGATTCAGGAGTTCTTATAGAAGTATCAACTGACGGCGGAAGCACTTACAATTTTATTATAAGCGATACAATAAAATATGCAGGTCATACAAATTATTTACAACGAAGAATTCAACTTCCGGCAATGCTGAACAATCAAGCTTATGTAAAATTCCGTTGGAGAGTTGTCGGAAATGGTACCGGTACTTCTGGAACAATTCGATTTGATGATGTTATGATTACTGCAAAAGTAAAAACTGACCCAGGAATATCGTTGATAAATTATAATCCTATTTTCCCTACATTTGGCGATTCGCTGATATTAAAAACAACAATTAAAAATTTCGGCTTGGATGCGGTACAGAACTTCCAGTTATCATTATTTATTGATGCGAATTTTGATTCGATTGCACAGACGAGCGAATTGTACCATACTATTTCGCTGGACTCGATATTGCATCAGCACGATTCTGTAAAGATTTCTTTCTTCATCCCATTTCAGGGAACGAGCGAACTTCAAACGATAGTTCAGTTGGAAGCGGTTGGAGACGAAAATATGCAGAACAATAAAAGAATTGTGTATGTGGATTTTGGCATCCATCCATTTTCCGTTGTTGTGAATGAGATAATGTATCGTCCTTCTGCCCCCGAACCCGAATGGGTTGAATTTACAAACACGACCGACGATTCGATAAATTTGAAATTATGGAAAATATCGGATAACCGAACCACTTCCCGATACGCGATTACCTCAATAGACTACTACTTGAAACCAAAAGATTGTGTATTGATTACAAGGGACAGTATAAATCTTTTTGAAGCGCGGCAAAATATTGCCGGCAAAATTTTCATTGTTTCGTCATTGCCTGCATTCAACAACGACAGCGATGCAGTTGTAATATATGATCGGCGAGGGAAAATTATCGACAGTGCGTTCTACAAATCGAGTTGGGGCGGGTCAGATGGAAAATCGTTAGAAAGAATCGAGCCGACCGCACCAACAACTTTAAAATCCAACTGGGGCAGTTGCACTCATCCCGACGGTGCAACGCCAAACAGAAAAAATTCTCTCACACAAAAAGATTTCGATCTAAGGGTGAGAACTATATTCTTCGACCCGGTATATCCAATCGTTGGTAACGAGTTGATAGTGAATTCTGTAATCACCAATAAAGGTAAACAAGCGGTTGGTAATTTTTCAATTGAACTTTATTTGGATGTGAACAAAGATTCGAATTTTCAGTCATCTGAACTGATGGCATCGTCACATTTTAGCAATTCAATTAATTCAAACGATTCTATTATTTTTTTGAAGTCAATTGAAATTCCCACAGTTGGCAGTTATAGCTTCATTGCGCGAGTAGTTTTTCCTAACGATGAAGACACACTCAACAATTACAAACTCGCTTCGGTATTTGTCGGGCACAAAACAAACACAATTGTGATCAACGAATTGATGTTCGCGCCAATCAGTGGCGAGCCGGAGTGGTTTGAACTTTACAATTTATCTGACGATTCAGTAGATATTTGCAACTGGAAAATTAGTAACCGGAATTCTTCTTCAAAATATTTGATTACATCTTCTCGAATTCTATTACTGCCGAAAGAATATTTAATTGTAACAAAAGACACTTCGTTGTTTTTCATAAAACGTCGAGAGATTCCGTCGAAAGTAATTCAATCGCTTTCGATTCCTACTTATCTTTTCAGCAACAATGGCGATGCGGCTGTGCTGTTCGATAACAGGAATGTTATGATCGACAGTGTTATTTATCATCCAAGCTGGGGCGGCTCAAACGGAAAATCGCTTGAACGGGTTGAAGCAGCTCTAACTCCTTTAGATTCAACAAATTGGGGGAGCTCACTCGATTCCACTGGAGCAACTCCAGGAAAACAAAATTATTTGACACCGTTAGAATTCGATTTGCAGGCGATACGGATTTTTTCAGGTAGAAGTTTGCCAAACGAACCGGTAAATATTTTTGTGGCTGTTCGAAATTCCGGAAAGAAGAATGCATCGAATTTTGACATCAAACTATTTCACGACATCAACGGGGATTCAATTTGGCAGCGTTCAGAATTAATATCAGCACAAAATTTTTCAGGGATGTTATCGTTTAAGGATTCTGTTACACTAAACTTCTTATGGCAAAATCCGGGCGGCGGAGTTAAGTCGTTAATCGGAATCGTTGAATATCCGAACGAGATGCGATTAAAAGACAACGTTACATACGGGATTTTAAAAATTGGTTATCCGCAATTGGCGCTTGTTATAAACGAAATAATGTTCGCACCATCAAGCGGAATGTGCGAGTACGTCGAGTTATACAATCGAGAATCCTTCCCGGTTGAAATGCGTGATTGGAAAATCCACGACAAACCCGACACCGCCGGAAAAGCTAACGAGTTTAAACTGGGAACTTCACTAATTACTGTAAAGCCGGGCGAATATCTTGTTCTATCAGCCGATTCATCTATCTTGAATTTGTTTAGTTATTTAAGCGATACGAGTGATAATATCCACTTACATATTTTCAAGAAAAGCAGTTTGAGTTTACACAATGATGGTGATGATGTGGTGTTGAAAGATTTAACCAACCTTGTAATTGATAGTATCAGGTACTCGCCAAAGTGGCACAACCCGGAAATTTACGATGTAAACGCGCGAGCGTTGGAACGAATCAATCCGAATTTGCCTGGCAATGATTATCGCAACTGGACTACAAATGCTAATACAATCGGCGGTACACCGGGGAAGCGAAATTCGGTTTTTGCTTCGACAATTCCGACAGACGCTTCACTTGTATTTTCACCAAACCCGTTTTCGCCCGACGCCGATGGATTTGAAGACCATTGTATAATTTCGTTTAACTTACCATCGACAGCAACGATGATAAGGATTAGAATTTTTGATTCGAGAGGAAGAATTATTCGCACGTTAGTGAACAACGAGCCGAGTGGCTCAAGCGGACAAGTTATCTGGGATGGGATGAATGATGAAAGACAAAAAACAAGGATCGGAATTTATGTAGTGCTGTTGGAAGCGTTCGATGTGAACGGTGGAAATGTTAACGCAATAAAAGGCGCTGTGGTTGTCGCGGGAAGGTTGTAATAGGATCCGTATAAAATTTTATGCGTAGAAATTATTGTTTGTATTTAAAGCGGAGTTAGTGGAAATTTTAAAAAATAAGAAAATAATGATACTCTTGAATAACGATACTGAAATTCAATTTTTTACCGAAGCACTCAATAACTTTGTTTCACCTGAACAACTTTTTTATAATTTGCAAAGTGGCTACTTCGCGTACAAAAGATATTCTAATCCAAATGAAAAATTACCAAGAAAATAAAGGAACAGAAACAAGTTCTTTCGGAACGTGTGGTAGAATTAATCACGACTGTTCAAAGTTTTCAACTCAAAACTATATTCAGAACTCGAAAGGATAGAAGTAACAGAACAAACAGAATTTGAAATATCTAAAGAATTTATTAATAAGTTAATTCTCGGTTCAGCTGAAAATATGAAGAATTACCAAGCAACTCTATTCAATTAATGATTAAGTCTCCACAATATAATGTTTTAAAAAAAATATGACGACGACCTTTCAATCAAGGAGTATTTACAACTACTTGAAGATGCCTTTAAAGAAATATATCGTGTTTTACGTAGTAAAGAAACGGAAGTAATCAAAACGACCTTATGTTCGTAAATCTAAGTTCCGGTCCTCTCCCTTTTTAGTAGTCTCAAAACTTTCTGCATATCTTGCGGGAGGTCAGAATCAAATTGTATTTTAGCACCCGTCATGGGATGGACGAAACCAATTGTTTTTGCGTGAAGCGCTTGTCGCTGCATTATATCCAATAATTCATTCACGAATGCTTTCCTTTTTTTAGCAGTATCGCCATAAGCAATTTTTCTCCCCCCATAAGTCGGGTCGCCAAAAACAGGATGCCCGATGTGGTGCATGTGAACTCTGATTTGATGTGTTCTTCCCGTTCGGAGTTTTAATTTCACTAACGATAGAAAATCGAACTCTTCCAAAACTTCATATTCGGTCATCGCATACTTGCCGACGTTGGCTACGGCAACTTTTTTTCTGTCGGTTTTACTTCGCGCAAGACTCGCTTCGACAAATCCTTTGTTCTTCTTTCCAAAAAGTCCCCAAACAATTGCCCAGTATTCACGTTCGATACTTCGTTTCGAAAATTGCAGTGCTAATTTTGAATGTGTAACATCGTCTTTAACTGTTACAATTAAGCCGGATGTATCTTTATCGAGGCGATGCACAATTCCTGCACGCGAATTTGTTGGCTCGTATCCTAACTCGTCTGATGCGGTTTGAGTTTGTTTTGCTAACATACCGTTGTAGTGAAAGAGGAGGGCGTTGACAAGTGTTCCTGTGTAATTTCCATAAGCGGGATGAGTTACCATACCCGCTGCTTTGTTCACAACAATCAGGTATTCATCTTCATAAACAATTTTTAACGGAATATTTTCCGGATTGACTTCCTGTGGCGGGGGTTTGGGAATTGTAACATCGATAACATCGTTCGGATTAACTTTGTAACTTGGTTTTGCGGGCTCTCCGTTTACTAATACAAATCCCCCATCTATAGCTTCGTGAATTTTCGTGCGGGTTGAATTTTCAATTGAGTGTGTTAAAAAAACATCTAAACGTTCACGTGTTTTTCCGGGGGGAACTTTGATCTGTAAATGCCGTAACATTACGTCGCATCAACATTTATAGATTCCGGTCTTTTGTTCTCGACAGCTTTGTGAAAAATAAGCAGCAAAATTACACCGATGGTAACCGACGCATCGGCAACGTTGAAGACTGGCCAGCGGTCGAGGTGATAACCGAATATATTGATGTTAATAAAATCGATATCCATAAAATCGACAACCCGGCCGAAGAATAATTTTCCGTAACCGAAAATAACACTGTAAAAAATCCGGTCAATCATGTTTCCGATGGCGCCTCCTAATATCAGGGCGAGCGAAAGGCGGAAACCAAAATTTGAATGACGGACTTTGAACAGATAAATAATGATAAAGATACTGGCGAGGATAGACACAATTCCGAAGAAGTGTTTCCCACCGAGATCGAACCCGAAAGCCATACCGGCATTTTCGATATAAGTGAGCCGGAGAAAATCGCCGATGACTGGCTTGCTACTGCCGTATGGCATTCCGGGAAAATTAATGCCGAGCAGTGGTATCGAAATACCTTTCACTAATAGTTTAGTGAGTTGATCGCCTATGACAATGAACAGTGTAATAAATAGAACTCTCAAAATTATATCCGCAATGTTGGTGGTTTAAGATTTCTGACTGCTTTTACATTTGAAGCACATTTGTGCGTGAGGAACTGCTTCGAGCCGTTCTTTTTCTATCAGTTTTTCGCATACAATGCACTTGCCGAAAACACCTTTGTCGATCCGTGTCAGAGCATCGTCGAGGTAATTCAAAAATTTCCCTTCTCTCGATGCGAACATAAATGTTTTTTCACGTTCCATCGCATCGGTGCCTTGTTCCATGTGTAACGAGTAAGAAGGGCTTTCGCTTGAATATTCGCCGGTTGTGCTGTCCATCATAGTATCGCGCAGAGTTTCAAGGTCTTCTAAAATTTCTTTCCGCTTTTCGTTTATGATTTGCCTGAAATGGTCAAGCTCTTCACGGGTAAAGGCTGTTTTGGTTTTAGTTTCTACTTTCGTGTCGGTTGGTTTAGGAGCTACTTTTTTTGTTGTTTTTGACTGCCGCACTTTTGCGAGTGCACTCTTGGTTTTTACAGAAGTGCTTTTTAATTTTTTAACAGCTTTCGACTTTTTGGTGCTTGAGGCTGCTCTTTTTGTTGTTTTTGCCATTTTTATTTCTCCTTATCTTATTGTATTCGTTTTATACCGATTTTGCACATCTCACTGTTTATATCCCATTCTGCTGAATAATCGCAAGTTTGTAGTTCTGCCGCTATGCTCGCCGCTAATGTTTCGGATTGAATATATTGCTTCATTTTTGAGATTGCGTTTTCAAGGGTCGTTCCACACTCAAAATAAATTTCAATACGGTCAATAACTTCGAAGCCCGCAACTTTTCTCATATTTTGAACACGGTTCACAAACTCCCGTGCGAAGCCTTCGTTTATTAATTCTTGGTTAAGTTCTGCATCTAATGCTACAGTAATTTCGTTGTCGTTCTCAACGAGCCATCCTTTAATATCTTCGTGTATAATTTCGACATCACTTAAAGCTATTTCAAATTCATTTTCATTTATCTTTAATGTGAATTTGCCATTCTTTTCCAATTCTTTGATGGAATTTGTGTTCATTGCTTTGATTTCATTTGAAATTTGCTGAACGAATTTTCCGTACTTCGGCCCTATTGTTTTGAAATTCGGTTTGAGTCGTTTATGAACGATTTCCGAATCATCGCTGACATATTCGATTGTTTTTACATTAATCTCATCGATGATAACATCTTTCATCAATTCGATTTCGTTTTTATCTTCCTCGGATGTGATGGGGAGAATAATTCGCTGCAACGGTTGACGGACTTTCAAATTCGATTTATTACGTATCGCACGCGCCAGATAAACGATTCGTTGAACTTTCGACATACGGTTTTCGAGTTTTGTATCGATTGATGTTTCGTCTAACTGTGGAATAATCGATAAATGAACTGATGAATATTTTTCTTTATGAGTAACCGAATTCAAATTGTTATATATTTCTTCAGATAAGAAGGGGGCGAATGGCGCCATCAATTTCGAAATTATAACTAAACACTCGTACAGAGTTTGGTAAGCTGCGGTTTTATCTTTCCCAAGTTCGCTTTTATCGACTAGGCGAGTCGTCGACCAGAAACGTCTCCTGTTGCGGCGTATATACCAGTTGGAGAGTTGATCTATTGTGAAATCGCTTATCAATCGTGCGGCTTTAGTAACATCGTACTCATCCATCGCTTGTGTGTATTTTTTTATGAGTGTATTAAGCGAAGATATAATCCAGCGGTCGATTTCAAGCCGTTCCGAAATAGGGATCTTAGCTTCACTGAAATTAAACTTATCGATGTTAGCATACAGCGAAAAGAATGAGTATGTGTTGATGAGAGTGCCGAAAAATTTCCGCTGAACTTCCGTTATTCCTTCGCCATCGAAGAGTGTCGGTTTCCAAGGCGGGCTGTTTGTAACTAAGTACCAGCGAGTTGCATCGGCGCCGAATTTTTCGATGATGGCAAAGGGATCGACTGTGTTACCTTTCGACTTGGACATTTTCTGTCCTTCTTTATCGAGTATCAACTCGTTTACGAGCAGGTTTTTAAAAGCCGGTTTATCGAAGAGAAGCGTGCTGATTGCGTGAAGCGAGTAAAACCAACCACGTGTTTGGTCTATCCCTTCGCAAATGTAATCGGCAGGATGCTGTCCTTCGAATTTTTCTTTGTTCTCAAACGGATAATGCCATTGAGCAAACTGCATCGCACCCGAATCGAACCAGACGTCGATTAATTCGGGAGTTCTTTGCATTGTGCCGCCGCATTTTAGGCAATCGAACACAATTGAATCCACGTATGGTTTGTGTAAATCAATTTTGTCGGCGTCAACTTTTTCGGTAGTGCCGTTCTTTATAATTTTTCCTTGAAGAAGTTCTTGGATACTTCCGACGCATTTTTCTTCGCCGCATTTACACAGCCAGATTGGAAGCGGAGTTCCCCAAAAGCGGTCGCGCGATAATGCCCAATCTTTGTTTTCTTCTAACCAGTTTCCGAAACGTCCTTCGCCAACTTCGGGCGGCACCCAGTTGATTTGTTTGTTCAACTCAATCATCCGTTGTGCAATTTTTGTTGTGTTAATATACCACGATTCGCGCGCATAATACAGGAGCGGTGTTCTGCACCGCCAGCAGTGCGGATAACTGTGTGTAATAGTTTCCTTTTTATACAGGATGCGACGCGATTTCATATCGTTGATGATATTCGGGTCGGCATCTTTTACAAACTGTCCGGCAAAGTCGGTTACTTCTGGGTTGAATTCGCCACTTTTGTTTACAGGATGTATTGTCGGCAAGCCGAATTTTCTTCCGGCTTGATAATCGTCCTCACCGTAAGCCGGTGCTATATGAACGATGCCCGAACCGTCTTCGGTGGTAACAAAGTCGCTAGTGATTATATAAAATGCTTTTTCTTCAACAGGATTGAAATTAAAAAGTCTTTCATAATCTTTTCCAAAAAGGTCGGAACCTTTATAGCTATCTATCACTACAAACTCACCGTCCAAAACAGAAACACGGGGTTTTGCTAAAATTAGTTTTTCCCCCTTGTTCTCAACTTTTACGTATTCGATTTCGGGATTGACAGCTAATGCAACGTTCGAGATTAAAGTCCACGGTGTAGTTGTCCAAACCAAGAAAAAAGTATTTTCCTCTCCTTTAACTTTCATCTTCACATAAACGCTCGGGTCTTTCACGTCTTCGTATCCGAGCGACACTTCGTGAGATGAAAGGGGAGTTTCGCATCGAGGGCAATATGGTTGAATTTTAAAACCTTTGTAGATTAATTCTTTGTTGTAAATTTCTTTCAGTGCCCACCAGATTGATTCGATATAATTATTTTCGAATGTTATGTACGGTTCGTTCATATTAACCCAGTAGCCCATACGGTCGGTCATCCGTTCCCAATCCGATTTGTATTTCCAAACTGATTTTCTGCACTCGGCGTTAAAGGCTTCAACTCCGTATTTAACTATTTCATCTTTGTGTTTGAAGCCGAGAGATTTTTCTACTTCAATTTCGACAGGAAGTCCGTGCGTGTCCCACCCTGCTTTTCGATGCACCTGATAGCCCTGCATAGTTTTGTAACGGCAAACTAAATCTTTTAAAGTCCGGCTCATTACGTGGTGAATACCGGGGCGGCCGTTTGCTGTAGGAGGTCCTTCAAAAAAAGTAAAACTTTTATTGCTATCGCGCGTTGCGATGCTCTGATCGAAAATATTATTTTCTTTCCAAAACTTTAAAATATGAAGTTCGAGTTCTGAGTAATTAAGTTTGTCGGTGAGTTCTTTGAACATTTTATATTTTTTTCACTACTTCTTTCATTATCTTCGTTAATTTCGGTTCGGTTTTTTTTGCTATGCCAATTATTTCTTCCACCGATGCTGGTTTCAGTGAATCGGGGAAGCATTCATCCGTGATAATCGAGAATCCCAACACTTTCATACCCATATGCACAGCAACGATATTTTCCGGGACAGTGGACATACCAACAACGTCAGCACCTATAGAACGAAGAAACCGATATTCGGCTCGTGTTTCTAAATTTGGTCCTGGAACCGATACAAATACGCCGCGTTGAATTTTGATTTTTAAATCGAGGGCAACTTGTTCTGCTAATCCGATCAATTCCTTATTGTATGGCTCGGACATATCCGGAAAACGTGGTCCTAAAGCGTCGTCATTTTTCCCGATGAGAGGATTATTGCCTAACATATTGATATGGTCGGTGATAATCATAATATCGCCTCGTTTGAAGTGCGGGTTCATACAGCCTGCGGCATTCGATATCAATAAAGTATTGACTCCTAAAGATTGCATTACACGAACGGGGAAAGTAACTTGCTGCATTGTGTAACCCTCGTAGTAGTGGAATCTGCCCTGCATCGCCACCACATTTTTACCGTTCAACTTTCCGAATATAAGTTTTCCGTGATGCGACTCGACAGTTGAAATAGGGAAGTGCGGAATGTTTTCATACTCAAGAACCGTCTCTTTTGTAATTTCTTTAGCAAGCCCGCCGAGACCCGTTCCTAATATTATTCCGATGGCCGGGCGCATTTTTGTGAAGCGCCTGATGTATGCAACTGTTTCTTTTATTTCTTCACGTAATTCCATTTTGCTCTCAATTATTTTCTTCTATGCTTTTTATTATATCGTCGTATTCGTTTTGGTTTTGATCTACCGGTATTTCCTCTGTTACGCTTATCGGTATATCTTCATTTATATCTAACGCCCGAATTAATTCGAGTTCAGAAGTCAGCAAAAGCTTTAATCGGCTCGAAAGAGTATTCTTTTTAGCTTTTAGGATTTCGATTTCTTCCTTCAGTCGTGAATTTTCGGAACGGGCTTTATCAAGGATTTGCGAGGATTTTATTTCTGCCTCCTGAATAACGAGCTTCCCTTCGTATTTTGCGTTCTCTACAGATTTTGTACTAACGTCTTGTGCCTGCAATAAAGTAGCGTGTAAAGTTTTTTCAATCGACTTATAATCTTGAACCTGTGCTTCTGCGACTGAAAGTCGCTCCTGCATATCTTTATTTTTTGTTACAAGGTCATCCATTTCGGCGGCAATCATTTCGAGGAAAGTATCAACCTCGATGGGATCGTACCCTCGAAAGATTTTTTTAAACGCCTGCTTCTTAATGTCTAAAGGTGATAGCTTCATTTTTTAAACCCCTATCTATGATAGATTTATTTTTTATAATCCCGGTTACCGAAAATCGCGGTGCCGAGGCGAATTATCGTTGCACTCTCTTCTATTGCTACATCGAAGTCGTTCGACATTCCCATAGACAGATGTTTCAGCGGAATGCCTTTTCGTTCTAAATCGTTTTTTATTTCTTTTAACATTCTAAACTCATAGCGTGATTCTTCTGCGTCTTCCGAAAATCGTCCGATTGTCATTAAACCAATTAAGTTCAGACCTGGAAGCCGAATAATTTCTTCAGCGACGACTTGAGCATCGCCGGGCTTAATTCCAAATTTTGTAGTTTCCCCGGAAGTATTTACTTCCATTAAAATATTCTGTTTGAAACCAGTGTTCAAGCAAAAATCCGAAATTGCTTTTGCCAATCTCAAAGAATCCACCGACTGAATCAAATCTGCTTGTCCGCAAACAAATTTTACTTTATTAGTTTGCAGGTGGCCGATAAAATGCCAACGGATTCGATCGTCGTTCAGCGCTTTTTTTTTGTGCACAAATTCCTGCACATAATTTTCTCCAATGTCGAAGATGCCTGCTTCAACAGCTTCGTTTGCCAATTCGCTGCTGAAAGTTTTAGTAACGGCAGTAATGGTTACTTCGTTGAAATTTCTATCCGATTTTCGGCAGGCAAGTTCAATTCTGCTGCGTATTTTTATTAAATTTTCTGCAACCATTCGATAAAATCGATACAAATATAAGCCATTCCGAGTTTAAAAACAAAATGCCATTTAAGATAAAATTTGACATTTCCATTTCTAATTTCTACATTAGGCTAATTTGAAAAAGGATTTTATGAACTCGTTTGATAGACGTGATTTTTTGAAGACGACTGCCCTTTTGGGGGCTGGGACTATTATTGGAAGTAATTTAAAAAACGTTGCTTTAGCTGAACAAAAACTATCTTCCCGTTTTAAACCTGTTGTTATTGCAAGTGCCAACGGTTTAAAAACCGTGGAAGCTGCGATGGAGATGATTAAAAATGGTTCGGATGCGTTGGATGCTGTAATTGCGGGTGTTAATATAGTAGAAGACGATCCGAATGATGATAGCGTTGGCTATGGAGGGCTACCGAATGAAGAAGGTGTGGTTGAATTGGATTCTGCTGTGATGCACGGGCCTTCGTATCGGGGTGGCTCGGTAGCAGCATTAAGAAATATTAAAAATCCTTCGAAAGTTGCTAGACTTGTGTTAGAACGAACAGACCATGTTTTAATTGTGGGCGAAGGTGCGCTTAAATTTGCCAAAGCCCACGGTTTCAAAGAAGAAAATTTGCTGACAGAAGAATCGAGGGAAAAATGGTTGAAGTGGAAAGAAAATTTAAGCAAAGAAGACGACTGGCTTCCGCCTCACGACATCGACGATAACGATATCGGTGAATATATGAAATCGTATTCGCGCCATTACGGAACGATACATTGCAGCGGACTTGATACTAAGGGTAACATTTCTTGTGTAACAACGACGAGCGGCTTGGCTTACAAAATTCCGGGACGTGTTGGCGACTCGCCAATAATTGGCGCCGGTTTGTATGTTGACAACGAAGTTGGCGCCGCCGGTTCCACTGGAAGAGGCGAAGCTAATTTGTTAAACTGTAGTTCCGTTATGATTGTTGAATGGATGCGGCAAGGGAAGTCGCCTGAAGAAGCTTGTTTGCTCGCCTGCAAGCGAATTAATGATAGGTGCCGTGAGAAACGTTTGCAAGACGAAAAAGGAAGATTTAAACACAACGTAAAATTTTATGCGATAAACAAACGAGGTGAATTCGGCTGCGCTTCAATTTGGGGCGGTGCAAGACACGGCAAACCTCAGTTTGCAATTCACGACGGTGAATCGGCTAAAATTTTAGAAGGGGTGAGTTTATTTAAGGCGTAAGTGGAGTGATGAATTCGGTGAAAATATCGTTAGCTAGATTAAAACACACAATCAGAATATTTATTAATTACCAAATTTTATTTATTTTATTTTTCCAGCCGTTAATTGCACAAGAACAACATTTCGTCAAAACTTCAGGTATAAACTTTACTATCAACGACAAACCATTTTCCCCCGTTGGCGTTAATTGCTACTACTTGCAAAATTTAGCTGCCTATGGCGACACACAAAAAGTTGTTGATATTTTCAGAGAGGCAAAGCAAAATGGTGTTAACACTATTCGCACCTGGGGCTTTTTCGATTCACCCGATTCGGCAAATCCGGCAGTTATTCAAATTGCCCCCGGTAAAATAAGCGAACGGGGTTTGCAGGCACTCGATTTTGTAATTGCAAAAGCCGGTGCGTTCAACATTAAACTAATAATTCCTCTTGTAAATAATTGGGACGATTACGGCGGTATGAATCAATATGTTCAGTGGTTTGCCGATCAGCAGTTCGGTAAAACCAATTCTGTCGTTGAAAATCAAAAATGGATTACCGGTGCTGGCGAAAGAAAATACAGGATGTTTGTTTCGGGCAATTTAACTCACGATGATTTTTACACAAATGTAACAATTAGAGGATGGTTTAAATATTATGTTCAAAGCATTTTAAATCGTTTCAACGTTTACACGCAAACTTTCTATAAGGACGACCCTACCATTATGATGTGGGAACTTGCAAACGAGCCAAGGTCGAGCGATCCGACGGGCGGAATAGTTTATAACTGGGTTCAAGAAATCTCTGAGTATTTAAAATTTATCGACAACAATCATATTCTCGGAACGGGCGAAGAAGGAATGGATGTAACATCAGTTCCATATTCTAACGCTTCAAAATTTCCAAATTGGATGTTCAACGGAAGTTCTGGAATTTCATTTTCAAAAAATATAAATCTTTCACAAATCGATGTTGCAAGTATTCACATTTATCCTGAAGCGTGGGGAATGAATTCTTCATCGACCGATGCGTGGATTATCGACCATTCAACAATCAGCGGGGAGAAACAAAAGCCGCTGATAATTGGCGAGGCTGGTTTCAGCAGCAACAAGAGTTTATTCTATGATGTATTATTCGACCAAACTATTAAGAGCAAAGCCTCAGGATTATTGCTTTGGCAAATTTCGTTTCCGGGAAATCGTTTTGTAGATGCTTATTCTTTCGATTGCACAAGCGATAAGGCAATTTGTGGACTGATAAAAAGATATTCTTCACTATTTGAGAACCGGAACTCGACACAATTTCTGATTCCGAAAAGCTTCGATGTAGTTCAAAATTATCCTAATCCGGTTCACCAGTATTCTATGATCACCTACAAGGTGCCAACCCAACGATTCATTTTACTCGAAGCATATAATGTTCTCGGTCAACGAGTTAGAGTATTAGCCAACCATATCCATCAGGCGGGCGAATATCGGATTTTATTTGATGGAAACGAACTGCCGAACGGGACTTATTTCATAATGATGAGGCATAGCGAGGGTTACTCGGTAAAAAAAATTCTTCTTTTACGATGATTTTAAAAAAAACCTTGACTTTATAAATACTCTTTATTATTTTGAACAAGATATTTGCAAAACTATAGATGCCCAAACTAACTATTGAAGAAATACACCGGAGGTTTGCTTCGTCAACCGAGTTCAACGAAATTTTTGATGCGTTTGAGGAGGCAGTAAACAGCAATATCGATGATTTGGAATTGTACCGATTATTGTTCTGGAACAGTTCTCTTTCACCCGACGAACTCTGTTTGTTCGGCGAAAAATTAGCCAAAGTTTTCCCCCACATTGAATACGATGTTTATATGTGGCTTGCGAAAGTTTTTGAAGTTACTTTCGCGATGTGTGATAACTATGAACTTGCACTCGTGTATTTTAACAAAGCTGCTAAAACAAAACCCGAAGTGGTTGATACTTACATCGCCGCAAGCGATTGTTACGAACCCGATTTGAATATCCCGCCGATTGATTTCTTGCTCGAATTCGTAAAGCGTGGTTTGGATTATGTAAAAAATCCTGTTCAACTTTACAAACGGCTTGCCGACCTTTACGAAAAAATTGGAGATATCGATGAATGCGAATACTACCGCCGTTTAGCTGAAGAAACCGGTTGCGGTTCTCCCGAAGAATGAAAGCGCTAAAAGGCTACATTCTTATTTTAGGTGGAACAATTTTTTGGGGAGTGTCGGCAACTTTCGCGAAATATCTTTTCGCCCGGCAACTCGAACCACTCATTCTCGTTCAAACACGGATTACTTTTTCTGCTATCCTGATGCTGGTTTATTTTCTTCTGTTCAAACCAAAATTTTTAAAAATTAAAAAATCCGATTTTTATATGTTTTCCCTTATAGGTATCGTCGGCATTGCAATGTCGAACTTCACTTACTATTTCACTATACAGGAAATAAGTGTTTCCACTGCAATCTTAATTCAATACATGGCGCCGTTACTAGTAATAATTTATGCGGCATTTACAAAAGAAGAATCTTTAGGATGGGTAAAAATTACCGCAGCCGCAATTTCCATCGGAGGAATTTATTTAACCGTTAGCGGGAAAGATTTCTCGTTAGCAAACGTCAGTAAAATTGGTTTGATTACAGGTGCGGCATCGGCGTTTTGCTGGGCGTTCACTAATGTTTATTTGCGGCGTGTGTTGAACCATTATTCTGTCTGGACAATTTTAGTCTATTCTTTTATTGCCGGATCAATATTTTGGTTGTTCATAAACCCACCGTGGAATTTGTATTCAGCAAACTACTCACTAGAAACCTGGTTTACCTTTATTGGGTTTGCAATAGTTTCTGTCTTGATTCCGCACACATTATATTTTAGCGGACTGCGTTACATCACTGCATCGCGTGCCATAATTACAGGCACATTCGAACCGATTGTTGCAATAACAGCTTCTTTTATTTTTTTAGATGCATTTTTAACACCGATTCAGATTTTTGGTGCAGTGTTAGTTATTACTGCAATTGTTATTTTGCAGATTAAGAAGGAAGAAATACAAGAGGTAAAAAGTGAAGCGACATAATATATTAACAGAAAAAAGAAAGAATAAAATAGAAAATGTTTTAAAACACCGTCAGCCCGACCTGACAGTTGTAATGGAAAACATCCATGATCCGCACAATGTGAGCGCCATACTTCGTTCGGCTGATGCAGTTGGTGTGGATGTGGTTCAACTCGTTTACAATGTTGAAAAATTTCCAAAATTGGGTAAGAAAAGTTCTGCAAGTGCAACCAAGTGGGTTGATAGACGATCGTTTGAGTCGATTAAAGAATGCTACGCTAAATTGCACTCGGAAGGATTTTTAATTTATGCAACTCACATGGGAAAGGACTCGAAAACGCTTTATCAGTTAGATTTAACAGAAAAAATTGCACTCGTGCTAGGCAACGAACATCACGGTGTTTCGGACGAGGCTGCCGAATTAGCCGACGGCAACTTTCAGATTCCGATGGTTGGTATGATACAGAGTTTGAATGTTTCGGTTGCATGTGCAGTTTCACTTTACGAAGCGATGCGTCAACGACTCGAAAAAGATATTTATAAAAAGCCCAAATTTAATTCGCGGCAATTAAAAAAAATGTTCGATGATTGGGCGAAGAGATAATAAATGGAGAATCAATAATATGGCAAGTAAAAAATTAAAAATTGGCGATGCAATGCCTTCTTTCGAAAGCTTACCGGCAACCGACGGAATGAAATACAGCAGTTCCGACTTTTCGGATAAGAAAATATTAGTCGTAGTTTTTTCGTGTAATCACTGTCCGTATGTGAAAGCTTATGAAGAAAGAATGATTGTGTTTCAGAGAGATTATTCTGCAAAAGGTGTTCAGTTAATTGCGATAAACTCGAACGAAACTTTAAACTATCCTCAAGATAACTTCGAGGAGATGGTAAAAAATGCGAAGAAGAAAAACTTCAACTTCGTTTTTTTAAGAGACGATGACCAATCCGTTGCCGATGTTTTCGGGGCGACGCATACTCCCGAGTTTTTTGTATTCTCCACCGAAGGCGGCTCCGCCTCGGGAGGATACGAGGAAAGAAAACTCCGGTATCACGGCAAGATGGACGACAACTGGCAAAATCCGGATGCTGTAAAAGAAAAATATTTACGGGATGCAGTAGATGCAATTTTAGCCGGGAACGAAGTTCAGGTTCCGGAAACTTTTTCGATTGGCTGCACAATCAAATGGCGCTGAAAAAACATCCGATTTCTGACCTTGCGTAAGTTGAGAAGAAATCGGAAGTTTGGCCGAGCGTTGTAGAACCACCTTTTTTTTTAGGTGGTCGGCTCTTTTAAATTTTTGCAATATTGCCATTCTCTCTTATTTTCCGTAAGTTTTACATAATAAAACCTCAGTAATAAAATCACAAAAAGGAACAACTATGGAAGATTCAAAACAGAATGCACAACCTGTAATCAGCGAATTTAAAGGCAAACCAACCATCAGAGTACCTATCGTTGACGACCCATCCCCCGATACTACGTGGCATTGGTTTACATTCGGAAAAAGTAAAGCGAAAGCTATTGTAAAGTTCTACGATGCAATCAAAAAGTTTGCTGAAGATTAATCTGATATTGCAATTCACTCCAAATATTTATATATTTTCCAAGTTTTTTTTATGAAAATTATAAATAGTAATATCAAAATTGGAATTGTTTCTATATGCTAACTGACTTCGGTCGTGTGCTATTATTCTTTATTATCGCTGGGATTTTTGTTACTTTAGGTTTGGTTACCGCTTGGATTATCCGTCCGAAACGACCGTATCCCGATAAACTAACAACCTACGAATGCGGCGAAGACCCGGTCGGTTCACCTTGGGTTAAATACAACATCCGCTTTTATGTTGTGGCTCTAATCTTCCTCATATTCGAAGTCGAAATACTTTTCCTATTTCCATGGGCACTCGTGTATCAGGACTTAGGACTTTTTGCGTTTATCGAAATGGTAATTTTCCTTACAATCCTATTCGTCGGTTACGCCTATGTTTGGGTGCGAGGCGATTTAGATTGGGATAGACCCGAACCTGATATCCCTTTCATCACCTTCCTCAATAATAAAAAACCTACAATTGAAGCAAAGTAAAATAATGGGACTATTAGATAAACGTTTTGAAAATAGCAATATAGTTATTACAAAAATGGATGACTTGCTAAACTGGGCAAGACTATCATCGTTGTGGTATATGCAATTCGGGCTTGCATGTTGTGCTATCGAGATGATGGCAACGGGTGCATCGCATTACGATTTGGATAGGTTCGGAGCAATGCCGCGTGCAACGCCGCGCCAAGCCGATGTTATGCTTGTAACGGGGACGGTATCAATTAAAATGGCTGAGCGAATAAAACGATTGTACGACCAAATGGCTGAGCCGCGTTATGTAATTTCGATGGGAAGCTGTGCCAATTGCGGCGGTCCATATTGGGAACACGGGTATCACGTTCTTAAAGGAGTCGATCGCGTTATACCTGTGGATGTTTATATTCCCGGCTGTCCACCACGCCCCGAAGCGCTCCTCGAAGGTTTAATTAAACTTCAGGAAAAAATTAGAAAATCAAGTTTGGTAGAATTAAAAAGTCATAAATCTCCGTCAAAGGCGGATCAGCATATGGCTGGATAAATCTTTTGCTAAAGCCGAATCCCCGCCAGCCTACAATACAGGCTTATTCAGGCAGGTAGGCGACTTTATCGGAAAAATATAAGATCTAAACATGTCTCCTCAAGAAATATTAAATAAACTTACTGAAAAATTTGCTGATGCAATTGTTGAAGCAAAAGTCGAAGGTGTGCTGGAACCGTACGCAAAAGTCAAAGTTGAATCGATCCGGGAAATCTCTTCTTTAATGCGGGATGATTCTGATTTACAATTCGATACACTTATGTGTTTGAGCGGAATGGATTACGGGAAAGGAATTTTAGGAGTCGTTTATAATTTAGGGTCGATTGCAAAAAAACATAAATTTACATTAAAAGTAGAAATTTCTGTTGAAGCTGCAAACGTTCCTTCGGTAGAATCGGTGTGGCGAACAGCCGATTGGCACGAACGCGAAGCATTCGATTTGTTTGGAATTGTATTTACAGACCATCCCGATTTACGCAGAATACTTTTGCCGGATGATTGGGAAGGATATCCTTTAAGGAAAGATTATCAAGTTCAGGAATTTTATCACGGTATGAAGGTACCATATTAATTATGGCAGAATCGATACAAACTCAGGATAGAAAACTCCGTACCGAAGAAATGGTAATTCAGATGGGGCCTCAGCACCCGTCAACGCACGGTGTTCTCAGGTTGGAAGTTACTGTCGAAGGCGAAATAGTTACACACGTAAAGCCGTACATCGGTTATTTACACAGATGTTTTGAAAAACATGCCGAACAAATGGGCAACTATTCGCAAGTGATTCCCTATGTTGACAGAATGGATTATGTCGCTGCAATGTCGATGGAGTGGAGTTATGTTTTAGGGATGGAACGGATGTTAGGAATTCAAGTTCCAGAACGTGTTGAATACATCCGCGTAATTATGGCTGAACTTCAGCGGATTGCTTCGCATACAATTGCTATCGGAACATTCGGACTCGATTTAGGTGCGTTTACACCGTTCCTTTTTTTACTCCGCGACCGCGAAATGATTTTAGAAATTTTCGAACGAACTTGCGGTGCTCGTCTATTATATAACTATTTTTGGATAGGCGGACTTTCGCACGACGTCCCTCTTGATTTTGTCGATAGAACTCGTCAGTTTTGCACTCAATTCAAAAAAACAATTGTAGAAGTAAACAACTTACTATCTTACAACGAAATTTTTATCAAGCGGACAGCAAACGTGGGAATTTTACCGGCTAACGTTGCAATTAATTACGCAGCATCAGGACCTGTGCTACGTGGTTCAGGTGTGGATTGGGATTTAAGGCGCGACGATCATTACAGTATTTATAACCGTTTCGATTGGCAGCCACAAATCGGTAAAGGTGAACGTGGAACTCTTGGCGATTGCTGGGATCGCTACATCGTCCGTTGCCGCGAGATGGAACAGAGTGTAAAAATTATTGAACAGGCGATTGAACAATTGCCCGACGGTGATGTTCAGTCTGCAATTCCAAAACGTATTCGTCCCAACGCAAGCGAAATTTATATACGCACCGAAGCTCCACGCGGCGAATTAGGTTTCTACATTGTTAGCGATGGTTCAGGATCGCCTTACCGCGTTAAAGGCAGGTCGTCGTCGTTCGTGAACCTATCGGTTCTACCCGAAATTACTCGCGGTTATATGATTGCCGACCTCGTTGCAATATTAGGCAGCATTGATATTGTGTTAGGTGAGATTGATAGATAAATGGAATAATTGAAAAATGAAAATTAAAAATTATAGATCCGAATACCGAAATTTAAAAGATGGATAAATTTTTAACCGACATATTAGGAAGCGAAATATTTGCATACATAATAATCGCAATATTGCCGCTTTTATTTATCGTTCCTTATGCATTGTTTGCAGTATGGCTCGAGAGAAAACTTTCAGCATTTATGCAAGACCGATTAGGTCCGATGTACACCGGCGGCTGGCACGGATGGGCACAGACAGTTGCCGATATCATCAAACTTATTCAAAAAGAAGATATCGTTCCATCGGCAGCCAATAAAAAACTCCATTTGATCGCTCCGTTCTTGGTGTTCGTCGGTTCGTATGCCGCATTCGCAGCAATTCCATTCAGCAGCGAATATATCGGTAGTCATCTCAATTTGGGTATTTTCTTTATCATTGCAGTATCGTCACTGGTGGTTGTCGGTTTGTTGATGGCCGGCTGGGCTGCTAATAACAAGTGGTCGCTATTGGGCGCCATGCGTGCGGCTGCTCAAATTGTTAGTTACGAAATTCCGATTGCCCTCGCATTGCTCGCTGTAATTATGATTGCCCAAACATTGAACCTTCAGGAAATTAATCAGATGCAAAGCGGTTGGTTCTGGAATTGGTTTATCTTTGCAAAGTTTCCATTCGTATTTCTCGCTTTTTTAATTTACTTCGTAGCATCACTTGCCGAAGTCAACCGGACTCCTTTCGATATTCCCGAAGCTGAATCCGAACTGGTTGCTGGTTACCACACCGAATACACCGGGATGAAATTTGCGATGTTCTTTTTAGCTGAGTATGCAAATATGTTTGCCGTTTCGGCGATCGCTGCGGCAGTTTTTCTCGGTGGCTGGAACAGTCCGTTCGGCGATTTTATGAGTGGACCAATCTGGGGTGTGTTTTGGTTTGTTACCAAAGGTATGTTTTTTATAGTTGTTCAAATGTGGCTGCGTTGGACGCTGCCGCGTACGCGTGTCGATCAGTTGATGTACATTTCGTGGAAAGTCTTAACTCCCTGGGCTTTCGTTTGTATATTTGCAATTGGCTTGTGGATGGTGTTACAATAAAAAATAATCGAATACCGAATAGTGAATTATGAATTTTGAATATCGAAGTGAAAAAAAATAGAAAATATGGTTTGGAAGAGTGGCTAATAAACTTTGCCATAACGGTGATAAAGCTTGTCGATAAATTACCGAATACTATGGCACCCAATTACCATTCGTGGCAGTTAACTCGTTCAAGTATTTCTCCCGCTCAAATTTATGGAGAAGCTTTGGGCGCCGAAACAAATAACGATTTTATTCACAAATTGAAAATTGTTCTTAAAGAACAACGCGAATCTTACGTTCAGTTGAAAATCAGTGAGAGATTAACTTCATCAAAGGACTTAAAATATGCGCTTGATTGCCGACAACTGTAATAAATTAATATCATTTATTTTGAAGAGCATAGAAACTACTAAAAGTGGAAAGGTAAAAAATAATTCATGATTCGATATTCAGCATTCAGAATTCTGCATTCAATATAATTATGAAACAGTACTTTGTAGATATATTTAAATCAATTTGGACGGTTCTGATTGGCATGCGCATCACTTTCTCGCATCTGTTTGTGCCTGCTGTTACGATTCAGTATCCGACAGTAAAAAAGACACTCCCCGAACGTGCCCGAAATCGTTTGTATGTCAATATGGACGATTGTATTGGGTGTTTACAGTGCTCGAATGCCTGTCCTGTAAATTGTATAGATATTGAAACTGTGAAATCGTTGCCTACCGAAGATTTGGGTTTGACTTCGAAAGGAACTAAGAAACGTTTGTATGTAACCGAATTCAAAATTGATATCGGAAAATGCTGTTACTGCGGGCTTTGTGTTCCGCCTTGTCCTACTGAATGTATATTTATGACCGATACATACGAATTTTCGGAATATAAACGGCACGATTTGATATATAATTTTTGTACGATGACCGAAGAGGAGATTGCCCGTGTAAAAACACAAGCAGCAGAAGCCGAGAAGGAAGCAGCAGCTAAAAAGGCAGCAGCAGGAAAACCCGCAGTCCCGGCAAATCCCGGACAAACTAAAACCGAAAATCCAACATAAAAAATTATGAATTTGATCGATATACTATTTTACTTCTTTGCAACAATCTCTGTAGTTTCAGCATCGATTGTTGTTTTTTCAAAAAATATAATTTACTCGGCTTTTTCGTTGTTATTCACTTTTTTTGCAGTAGCCGGACTTTACGTTTTGCTGAACGCCGATTTTCTTGCTATCACTCAATTACTTATTTATGTGGGGGGTATTTTAGTGCTGATGTTATTCGGGGTAATGTTAACTCATAAAGTTATAAGTGTGGACATTAAATCAGGCACGTTAAAAATTTTACCCGCTGCGCTTATTACTTCAATGATTGCTGGAACTCTCATTGGCATCTTCACTGTAACCGATTGGAAAATTGCACCGGCACAAACCGCCGACCCAATTCCAACAGCCAAAGGGATTGGTGAAATGTTTATGACAACTTGGCTATTACCATTCGAGGTTGCATCGGTTATTTTGTTAATCGCTCTAATCGGTGCTGCAATCCTGGCAAGAAGAGAGAAACAAGCGAAATAGTGTTTAAAAACAGTAAACAAAAAAGAAATTTAACAGGCAATTAATGTTACAAATAGGATTAACGCATTACTTAGTATTGAGCGCCATTTTATTTTCACTCGGAATTTGGGGCGTTGTATCTCGCCGCAATGCCATCTTGGTATTAATGGGCATCGAATTAATTCTTAATGCCGCGAATATAAATTTTATCGCCTTCTCTCGTTACGGCACTTTAAATCTAGACGGTCACATGGCTGCCATTTTTGTAATAGTCCTCGCAGCAGCCGAAGCTGCCATTGCTTTAGCAATCGTTTTAAACATCTATAAAACTTTCCAAACTGTGAACGTTGATGAAATTAATAAGTTGAAAGAATAGTTTGAAGATATGAACCAGGAATTAATTTTAATATTAACAATTTCGAACCTGCTAATACCATTAGTATCGTTTTTGATCTTAATATTCTTCGGCAAACGGCTCCCTCGCGGCGGCGATGTTATCGGAACGTCTCTTTTATTTGCGATGCTTGCATCAGCTTTGACTGTAATGTTTTCCAAACTCATCCTTTTCCCCGATGACGTAATACAAGTATCTTTCAAATGGCTTACTTTCGGGAATGTTCCTTTTATCGGACAGCTCGATCTACATTTAGGAATGGTCGTCGATAATCTATCTGCAATTATGGTTGTTGTGGTTGCAATCGTAAGCGCACTCGTTCATCTCTTCTCAATCGGATATATGAAAGATGATATCCGCTATTCACGCTACTTCGCTTATCTCGGTTTCTTCACTTTTTCGATGATGATAATTGTCATTACCAATAACTTTTTTACAATGTATGTTGGTTGGGAATTAGTCGGTATAAGCTCGTATCTGTTAATTGGTCATTGGTTCGAGAAGAAGTCAGCATCCGATGCTGCGATAAAGGCATTCATTGTAAACCGGATAGGCGACCTTGGAATGTTTGCCGGTGTGATGATAATATTTTTTACCTTCAGAACATTCTCGTTCGATGCAATTTTTTCGGCGATAGCGTCCGGTCAAATTCCGATGGGAAGCGAAACTTGGCTAACCGCAGCGGGCATTTTAATTTTCTGCGGTGCGATAGGAAAATCGGCACAATTTCCTCTACACGTATGGCTGCCCGATGCTATGGAGGGTCCAACGCCTGTTAGCGCATTGATTCATGCCGCAACTATGGTTGCGGCAGGTGTTTATCTTGTCGCCCGTGTATTTGTTATGTTCACAGCCGACTCTTTAATATTTATTTCTTACATCGGTGCGATAACTGCTTTCGTTGCCGCAACAATTGCGATCACCCAAAATGATATCAAAAAAGTTCTAGCTTACTCAACAATCTCTCAACTCGGTTATATGATTATGGGGCTTGGAGTAGGAGCTTACACTGCCGGATTTTTCCACCTCGTAACGCACGCCATGTTTAAAGCCGGTCTGTTCCTCGGTTCGGGTTCGGTTATTTACGGAATGCACCACTCTCTTCATCACCAACACGATCATCTCACCGACCCGCAGGATATTCGCAATATGGGGGGCTTGAAGAAAAAGATGCCTGTTACATTCTGGACTTTCCTTATTTTTACTCTTGCAATTTCAGGCGTACCACTTACTTCCGGGTTCTTGAGTAAAGATTCAATATTGGCAGGGACACTCGCTTACGGAAATTTAACGGGGCATTATTTGATTCCGGTTATCGGATTCTTAGTTGCCGGGCTTACAGCTTTCTATATGTTTAGGGTTGTGATAATTACATTTTTCGGTGAGCACAAAGATAAACACCGCATCGAACTCATTCACGAATCACCGGCAGTTATGACGATTCCATTGATAGTGTTTGCAGTTTTTTCTTTCTTTGCATTTTACTCGTTCAATCCGTTCGATGCAACCGCAGGATGGATTTATCAGTTGTTACCAAAACCTGAGTCGGTTGTTCCTATGGCAATGCGAGCAGCTAGCGTTGAAATATTCGGCGAAGCATTTCATCACGCTCACTATCCGGCAATGTTTTTATCGCTTGCTGTTGCTGGTTTAGGTATTCTGTTAGCTTTTGCTACCTACCACTGGAAAAAAATTAACGCCGATGCAATCGCAAATCGGTTCAGCGGGCTTTATAAATTTTTACTTAATAAATGGTACTTCGATGAGTTGTACGGATTTGTTTTTGTTGCAGGCACTCACGCTGTAACACGAATTATGAGATGGTTCGATAACAATATCATTGATGGTCTCGTGAACAACACGGGCAATTGGACGGTTGCTTTTACACTGGGCTATAAAGAACAATGGAAAGAACGCACATTAAGCAGTTCAATCTACATGACAGTCGCTATTCTTACATCAGTTTTTGTCGCCATATTTTCGTCGTCGGCACTCTGGCCCGATGCAACGGGATTTTTTAATTACATAGGTGCAATCGCAGGCGGAGTGCTTGCCGGACTGCTAACTCTGTTTTGTTTTTGGGTGGGTGCCGGCGGCTTCGATAAGTATGTTGTCGATGGCATGGTAAACGGGGTTGCGTATCTTTCTGGTTTCTTCGGTTTAGTTTTTAGAAAATTTCAAACAGGTCGGGTTCAAACATATCTGATTTTTGCGATGTTTGGATTTATGATATTGTATTTTGTTTTTAGAACGTTTTAATCAATTAACATTACGGAGTATATAAGCTTCAATGGAACTAAAATTTCTTAACATTGGAATATTAACTTGGATTACATTCTTACCAATCATAGGGATGATATTCATTCTCTTAATTCCTAAACAAAACGGGAATGCCATACGGTGGACTTCAGTGGTTTTTACCGGCTTACAGGTAATTCTTGCTGTGCTAATTTATTTAGGGTTCAATAGAAGTCTCCCCGGTATCAACAATGCTGAAACATTTCAATTTGTAGAAAAATTTAACTGGATTAATGTTCAAAGTGTGCCTTGGATCGGTAGGATTGATATCGACTACTTTGTGGGTATCGACGGTTTAAGTGTTACGATGGTGTTGTTAACAGCCCTTATTTCTTTCATTGCAGTTTTTGCCTCGTGGAACATCAAGAAATCGCTGAACGGTTATTTTGCGTTATTACTTCTGTTAGATACGGGTATGATGGGTGTGTTCGTATCGCTCGACTTTTTCCTGTTCTACGTTTTTTGGGAAGTAATGCTGCTGCCGATGTATTTCTTAATCGGTATTTGGGGTGGACCTCGCCGCGAGTACGCTGCTATTAAATTTTTCCTCTATACGCTATTCGGAAGCGTGTTGATGCTTCTTGTAATGTTAGCCCTTTATTTTAGTGTCTCTTATGTCGATCCTGCGACAGGCGAAAAAGTTCACACATTCAATATGTTGATGATGATGAATCCCGCTAACTACGATCCGAACTCTTTACTCGGCGGACTTCATACAATTTGGCGATACGTTGCATACGTAGGTTTGTTCATCGGCTTTGCTATCAAAGTTCCGATCTTTCCTTTCCACACTTGGTTGCCCGATGCACACGTCGAAGCCCCAACTGCAATCAGTGTTATATTAGCAGGCGTTTTGTTAAAGATGGGAACTTACGGTTTGCTGAGAGTTTCATACCCGATGTTCCCCGATGGGATGGTTTACTTTGCGATTCCACTCGCAATACTTGGCTTTATAAATATCGTATATGGAGCGCTGGTCGCGATGGCGCAGACCGATTTCAAAAAGTTGATTGCATACTCAAGCATCAGTCACATGGGGGTAGTAATTTTAGGTATGGCTGCCCTCAACACGCAAGGTGTAACCGGTGCAGTAATGCAGATGTTCAATCACGGAACAATCACCGCAATGCTCTTCTTGATTGTGGGTGTAATTTACGACCGTGCACACACACGCGGACTTAACGATTTTGGCGGACTCGCTCAGCAGATGCCTCGATATACGGGTATCGTAACGGTAGCTTTTTTTGCAGCTCTAGGCTTACCCGGATTAAGCGGATTTATAAGCGAAGCCTTTGCATTCTTGGGTGCATTCCAGGTGTTCAGGTGGATTACTATTGCTTCAACTTTAGGTATTGTGCTGACAGCCGCTTATATGTTATGGACTTTGCAAAGAATTTTTCTTGGAACACTTCCCGAAAAATGGAAAAACCTACCAGACATTAATGGACGCGAACTTTTTACATTGATTCCATTAGCCATTATCGTGATCTTTTTAGGTATTTATCCGAGTCCGTTAATTGATTTAATGAATTCATCAATCAATCATTTGGTCGAATTTGTAAGTGCGGGGGCTGGGATGCCGATGCCTACTCCATGATGGGAGTATATGATATTTAAGTAATCGAGTAGATGAGATTTTTTTTTTTAATTTTTAATTGGATTTTATGTTACAACAAATATTAGACAGCGTAAAAATATTTCAGCCGGAAATTACTCTCGTTATTGTTCTTTGTGCGGCTCTATTGATCGATTTGATCGTTAAAAACAAACCGCAGCTTATTGCATCGATTGTTATTGCTGGTTTGTTTGTCGCCGGGTATTTCGTAATCCAACAAAACGGAGTAGCTGTTTCGATTTTTAGTGGTATGTTTGTTGTCGACTCGTTTTCGGTTTTCTTCAAAGTAATTATTTTATTGACTTCAATTTTTGTAGTTATGTTCTCGATGCAATCGAAAGAACTTAACAACGGAAAACGGAAGTTAGGCGAGTATTATGCTTTCGTTATTTCTATGACTTTAGGAATGTTTTTGATGACCGGCGCCAGCAATTTACTAATGATGTATCTTTCTATCGAACTTACCTCTTTAAGCTCATACATACTTGCCGGATACAAAAAAGAAACTCCGGATTCCAGTGAAGCATCGCTCAAATATATTATTTACGGTGCAGTATCATCGGGTATGCTGCTTTACGGAATTTCAATACTATACGGGCTGACAGGCTCGCTGAATATATACGACGTAAATCAGGTAATACAACAAGGCGGAGTCGGCTTGCTTGCTTTGATAACCGCAAACCTGTTAATGATTGTCGGTTTTGGTTTTAAAATATCGGCCGTCCCGTTCCACTTCTGGACGCCCGATGTTTACGAAGGTGCACCTATCACAATTACAGCATTCTTATCAGTGGCGTCGAAAGCTGCCGGTTTTGCTCTGATGATGCGTTACTTCTTTGTAAGTTATTACGACCCGCTGGCAAGTGCAATCAACGGTTATTTCACTACCGTTGGTGGTTTCGATTGGCACATCATAATCGCGATTCTTTCGGTCGCTACTATGACAATCGGAAACTTCACAGCGGTTTGGCAGAACAATCTCAAGCGTCTACTTGCTTATTCAAGTATCGCCCACGCCGGTTATATGATGATGGGTGTTGTAGTATTAAACAACGAAGGAATTTCTGCAATAATGATTTACTTTGCAACTTACCTGTTCATGAACTTGGGTGCTTTTTATATCGTAATGTTGATTGCAGACAAAATAGGGAGTGAAGATATCGATGCATATAAAGGTTTAGGGTATAAAGCACCGTTTATATCCTTGGTGTTAGCGATATTTTTGATCTCTTTGACCGGACTTCCGCCAACTGCCGGATTTATCGGGAAGTTATATCTCTTCGCAGCGCTAATAAACAACGGTTGGATATGGCTCGCCATTGTCGGTGTGTTAAACAGCGTTGTATCGCTTTACTATTATGTTCGCATTTTCAGAAATATGTTTTTACGCGACATCGATATCGAACACGAACCCACCAAGTTCAGCCCGTCTCATTTTATTGTTGCTCTTTTATTAGTTATCCCGACTTTGGTTTTGGGGTTGTATTTCGGACCGCTTGTCGATTTTGCACAAGCTTCGGTTGGAATATTCGGTATTAAGTAAATAGAGTAAGCATCCATCAAGCCGTAACTGAAAGCAATTAAGTTAGTTATGGCTTTTTAAATTATACCATACTAAAACAGTATTTGCTCATTACCAATTTTATTCTTTTATTTGTGCCATGAAATTATTAATTCTCTACGTAATAAGTGTTAATATTGTATTCTCACTCAATGAAAATTTCTCGGCTAAGAAAGGCGAGGCGGATTCGGTAATCTCTCAGTATCGAATAATGGGTTATGATAGTACATGGAAGAATACAGCTGTTGTTTATCACCAATTATGGTCGCAACTTCCCGCCGGTAGATATAAATTTGAAATTCGCGAATACTATCCTGTACAAAATCGTTATAGCGAAGTAACTTCGTTGAACATCGAAACTAAATTTCCCTTCTGGAAGCAATTTAATTTTTGGTGGCTAACAGTCGTTATTTTAATTTTCTTTTGGTTACTCCGTAAATACGAAATAAAAAATAAATACATCTCGAAACAAGCGATTCAAGAGAAACAGCGAGCTGTTGAAACGGAACGAAGCCGTATTGCCCGCGACTTTCACGACGGCATTGGTAGTTCACTTTCACAAATATCAATAACATTAGATGTCGCGAATAAAAAAATAGCTTCGGGAGATATTGCGGCAGCTCAACATGATATTAATCTTACAGCATCAACGATATATACATTGATGAATGGCTTACGTGATATAATATGGGCATTAGACCCATCGACGAGTAGTTATCTGGATTTGACTGCGTTTATTAGGCACTACGCTGCACGATTTCTTCAATCGAAAGATATTAAGTTATTTTTTGAATCGGATTCCAACAACGAAAATCTGTTATTTACTTCCGAATTCCGTAGAAATGTTTTCTTCATCACTAAAGAAGCTCTAACGAATGTATGTAAATATTCAAAAGCAACAAAAGTTGATTTCGAAATTACAATAAAGGGTAACGAGTTCAATTTGAAAATTGCAGATAACGGGTGTGGATTTGAACCTTGCATTGAAAACACCGACCCGCGAAACGGGAGAGGGCTGAATAATATGATTTCACGCGCTGAAGCTCTGGATGGAATTTTGAACATCCAATCTATTAAGGATAATGGAACTATAATTTCACTGAGGATTCCAACCTTAGACTCGCACACTATTTAACCACATTAAAATGTGTTTTAAATTAGTAATTATATTATATATTGTATCTAAAATGACAACTATAAAAGTAGCAATTGTAGAAGACGACAACCTAATCCGAAACGGTATCGAGTATGTATTGAATAATACTCCGGGCTTCGAATGTGTAGGCTCGTTTAATTCGGGTGATGCAGCTCTGAAAAAATTACCGATAGATGATGTAGATGTTGTGCTGATGGATATCAATATGCCCGGTATTTCGGGAATTGATTGTGTTAAAGAACTTCGAAAACGCAGGTCCGATTTAAACATTTTGATGCTCACAGTTTACGAAACCTCGGATAATATTTTTAGGTCGTTAACTGCCGGAGCCAGCGGATATGTTTTGAAAAACACACCGATAGATGAATTGTTGAAAGCGATTCAAGAGCTTGACGAAGGAGGCGCCCCGATGTCCAACGAAATCGCCCGCAAAGTTATTAAAGTTTTTCAAATAAAACCTGCTGAGGAAACTGAAGAACTATCGAAAAGAGAATATGAAATCGTTTCCGAGTTAGCCAGAGGGTTGACTTACGAAGAAATTGCAGACAAACTATTTATCAGCATCCAAACCGTCCGTTTTCATATCAAAAATATGTACAGCAAACTACACGTCCACTCCCGCACCCAAGCAGTAACGAAGGTATTTCAACAAGGGCATATAAATCGTAATGATGTGTAAAGTTTTAATAGTTAATTAGGAGAAATAGTATGAATATTCAAGAAAATAAAATATACAGGAAAACGATTGCGAGTTATTTCGTTATAGCAGTCATTATCCTGGTTTTCACATCGTTAAATTTTTATTACAACCTTTCAATTTTGAAATTCATATTTTTTGAAGCAATATTTTTGATAGGCATCGTCATTTGGATAATAATGATAACCCGAAAATATTTAGTTGGCAGCTTGCTCGCGATATCAAAAACAAAAGATAGTGTTGAGGATAAATTAATAGAACAGACTATGCAATTGCTATTTACAGCCCTTGAAGCAGCTGCGAATTCAATTATGGTGACTGATAAATCTGGAAATATTCAATGGGTGAACAAAGCATTCACAACGTTAAGTGGGTATTCGAAAGATGAGGTTGTCGGAAAAAATCCCCGTTTTTTGAAGACAAATAAACTTGATCCGAAATTTTATCAACACCTGTGGGAAACAATTCTTTCAGGAAAAATTTGGAGTGGTAGATTAGAAAATAAGCGTAAAGATGGTACATTGTATATCGATGAGTCGATGATTACACCCGTAACTGATAACAACGGAGAGATAACACATTTTATCGCAGTTAAGCAGGATGTAACAGAAAGAATTAAATCGGAAAATCAACTCAAAGAATTAGAACAAAAGTATCGAAGTTTTTTTGAAGATGATGTTACGGGAGATTGCATAACAACAACGGACGGTCAAATATTAATGTGCAACCCGGCATTTGCTGAAATGTTTAGATTTACATCTGTCAGTGAGGCACAGGATACAAACATTGCTGCTCTATACCGTGATGTGAATACCTTCCAACTATTACTCTCAAAATTGGTAAAATATAAAAAACTAAATAATTATGAAGTAGAGATGGTCAGAAAAGATGGCTCTTCGGCTTACATGATTGCAAATTACATAGGTGTTTTCGATAAGTCAGGGATGCTACAAGAAATTAAGGTCTATCTGATAGATGATACCCGACGGCGAATGCTTGAAAATCAGCTTATCCAAACTCAAAAGATGGATGGAATCGGAACGTTTGCCAGCAGGATTGCTCATGATTTCAATAATATATTAGGAATCATACTCGGACATGCTTCGTTAATAGAAGCACAAAATTATGATTTTAAGGTGGGTGAAAAAAGTAATCAAGCTATTACTGAAGCCGCGTTACGGGGTGCAGACGTCGTAAAACAATTGCTGACTTTTACGCGGAAAACTGAACTATTTCGTGAACCCGTCCAAATAAATGATGTCGTATCAGATGTAGTGAAATTTATCGGCGAATCATTCCCAAAAACTATTAATACCGTCTTGCATCTTGAAGAAAACTTACCAACACTTGTTGCTGATAGAACTCAACTCCATCAGGTACTCATTAACCTGTGCGTCAATGCTCGCGACGCAATGCCGCAAGGAGGCGAATTGCATATATCAACACAACTGAAAAAAAATATCCAAGATTATATTATACTCAAGGTAAGGGATACCGGCACCGGAATGGAAGAGAAAGTAATTAACCGGATTTATGAACCTTTCTTTACCACGAAAGATTTTAATCAAGGAACCGGTTTGGGCTTGTCAGTCGTGTTCGGAATTATTCAAAACCATAAAGGTTTTATTGAAGTAAAAAGCAAGGTGGGTGAAGGGAGCGAATTTATTATTTCGTTACCGTTAATAAACAATGGAATTATTGTTGAGAATAATACAATTACTAACTCCACTACTATCGGAGGAAATGAAACCATATTAGTTATCGAAGATGAACAATCGCTCCGAGAGTTGATAAAAGAATTTTTGATTTCAAATGGATATAATGTAATAACCGCGACCGATGGCGAGGATGGGCTTATTATCTACAAACAAAATATCAATGAAATACAATTAGTATTCTCGGATATTGGATTGCCTAAAATAGATGGCTTTACTTTGTTCGAAAATATGAAAACATTACACCCCAGAGTAAAAACAATCCTTACGAGTGGTTTTATGGAAGCAAGCAAAAAGTCTAAAATCATAAATGCCGGGGTAAAAGATTTTATACAAAAACCATATCACCCGGAGGATGTTTTAAGGAAAATCAGGAAGGTCCTTGATTTAGAAGAAATTAAAATATAACGTGAATCGCCGATAACTATTTAATATTCATTTTGTAAATTAACCTTGCACCCTCGAGCACTAACCACGGTTCGCAATGAATTTTAAAAGTGCTTTTTCGGCAAATAAATTTTGAGTAGCCCCCTGTTGCTAAGATGTTGGCTTTTTTGCCCAATTTGTTTTCAATCCGTTTTATCATTCCCTCCATTGCATCTAATGCGCCATACATAATGCCCGACTGCATACTTTCGACAGTGTTTTTGCCGATTACATTTTCGGGGAAATGGAGTTCAACTTTAGGTAAACGTGCAGCACGCCTGTGCAATTCGCCGCCGGCTGTTTCTATACCCGGCGATATTACGCCGCCAAGATAATCGCCACGTGATGAGATAACGTCGTATGTCGTGGCTGTTCCAAAATCTACAATAATTGCCGGACCTCCATATTTTTGGTGGGCAGCAACAGCATTGCACAAACGGTCGGCGCCTACAGCCATCGGGTCATCGTATTTTACTTTTATTCCAAGTTTTAATGCAGCCGATACGATTATCGGTTTTACTTGAAAATATTTTTCAGCCATACGCTTAAAAATATCCGTTAAATTAGGAACGACTGATGAAATTATTATTCCACCAATATTGGTTGGCGACACATTAATTTGCTCAGATAATAATTTTACTATTAGGAAACTCTCATCCTCGGTGCGGGTAATCGTGCTCGATAGTCGCCAGTGGGATATCAATTTTTCTTCATTAAATACTCCAACTACAGTATGAGTATTACCGATATCAATAGATAGTAACATAGTTTATTCTCACAAATGTTTGTTAATGGTTACATCACCGGAAAATAATTTTATCTCGTTTTCCTCAGATTTTAGTATTAAACTGCCGTCTGAGTCAATCCGTAGAGCTTTGCCGTTTATTTGCTTCTCAAAATAAGAAACTGATATTTCTTTTCCAAACATCTTGCATCTACTCATCCAATCTTTTAAATACTCATCGGTCTCATTTTGTATAAATTTGAAATACATATCTTCAGACCGCTTTAGAATTTCGACTAACAAATATATTCTGTCGATTGTTTTTCCCAACTCGTTCTTTAAGGAGGTAGCCGTTAATCTAATTCCAGCAGGAAATAATTCCTGATTAACATTCAAGCCGATACCTACAATGATACGATTTATTTTATGAGTGGACGTTGATTCAATCAGAATCCCGCAAGTTTTTTTTCCGTTAATCAAAATATCGTTGGGCCACTTACACTCAACCTCCAAACTTGTAACAACCTCGATTGCTTTTGCAACAGCAGAGGCGGTAAGCAGCGGCAGTAACCCGATTTTATCCACCGCCGATTCAGGTTTTAAAAGAATTGAAAAAGTAAGATTTCTTTCTTTCTGGCTTTCCCACTTACGATCGAATCTACCGCGTCCACCGGTCTGCTCTTCAGCGATTATAATCATTCCGTTTTTTGCATCAGCATCCGAAAGGGTTTTTGCATAAGTATTGCTGGAGTCGATGGTCTCGAATGAAACAATATCTTTACCTATCAATTTGGTTGTTAAATTATTTAATATTTTATCTTTGTCAATCATAAATCACATTGATTATACCAAAATAGGATTTGAAAAACAACGATAATTTTTTCTGCCCCAAAACAAATATTTCATACACATCTGCCATTTTTTGTTTCGGTATTCATATTACGGCACTA
>JBBIOD010000005.1:0-87893 GCA_037443545.1 Ignavibacteriales bacterium
ATTTATCAACTTCAGTTTTAAAAACATTATTCGAATACATATAATCGTAAATGATGTATGGTTTGCGGATTGCTTCGCGCACCATCTCGCTTACTCCCATAACGAACAAACCTAATATCAGAAACATAAACGCTAAGGGCGCTGAAAAACGGTGTGGAACTTTATACGGCAGCAAGTAAGCGAATATAAATATTAACACCGAAAAGAAAACACTTAAGGCAGCAAATATCGTTATAGCAGGCGCACCTCCAGCTATAATATCGAAGGATAAAGGAGGAATAGTTAACACATACCATAATCCAGCTAATGGCAGCACAATAAAGGGAGCTAATATCCATTTAGCTGAATATTTTATCATCGTTTTTCTTGATTCTTCATCCTTCAAAAATGAAGATGTTAACAGTGCATACAACCCTGCAAGAGCAATTGTAACGGCAGTTCTCATCAATGCAGACGGTAGCATCGTTGGATTAAAAAACGCATCCCAGAAACTTTTAGTTTGCAACCAGTCGCCAGGTGTGAGCATAAATGTCAGGATGCCATTGATAACGAACAAACTCAT
This sequence comes from Ignavibacteriales bacterium, assembly GCA_037443545.1. GTDB lineage: Bacteria > Bacteroidota > Ignavibacteria > UBA10030 > BY39 > JASEGV01. The sequence goes on from JBBIOD010000005.1 coordinate 563, forward strand.
CCAAGCTGAAATAAAATAAATCCAACCGATTGTCAGATGAGTTTTCCGGTCGAGTTTGTCCCACGTGTAGTAGTAAATCATTGCAGCTGCTATTTCGATACCAAAGAAAATCCACTCGATTGCCCAACCCCACACGAATATATGAATCAGTGAAGAGGTAGCCATCGGAGTTACAAGTCCGATTGTAAACCAGATAGCAACACCAGTAAGTGCGCCAAATACGAGTGTAAGGAGGATAAAAAATTTAGAATGGATTTTTAGAAAGTCTATAATTTTGGGATTATTTTCTCGGTAAGCTTTGCGTTCAGTAAGGACAAGAAACAGTCCTCCACCGATTGCAAATTGAGCTACGAATGTATGTATAATGGCTACAGAACCAATAAGTATTCCACCACCAATAAAAGGAATATCCCAGAATGGGTAATTCATTTGTTACTCCTTTCTATTTTGATAATTTTGAGATTATTTTTGATTTAATGTTTTGTTATTAGGGTTTATTTTAGACCACAAGTTCTACTCTTTTCACTTCGGGTGCATTGTTTAAAACCGAACGTTCGATTCCCGCTCGCAAAGTTAGAAGCGAAAGGGGACAATTTTTGCAGACGCCTAAATAACGTAAGTTTACGATACCGTCATCACCGATGTTTACTAACTCGACATCGCCGCCATCAACCTGAAGATACGGTCTGCAGAAATTAAGGGCTTCTTCAATTCGTTCTAATAGCGATTTTTCTTTTAATTCCATCACACTTTAATTGTCAGAATTTACTTCTACCCTTTTTGTTTTAACGCCGTTTATCGCGTTGATACTTAGTTGTGCTACCATATTACGGGCAATGTTTTTAATTGCTGTTGCTTGTGGAGAATCCTTATCTTGAGCTACGATAGGCAAACCTAAATCCCCGCCAATACGAATTTTTGTATCAATCGGAATCTCACCTAAAAAACGGGCGCTTAATTCTTCGGCTTCTTTCTGTCCGCCACCGTGCGAAAATATTTCTTCTCGCTCACCACAATGCGAACAAATAAAGTAGCTCATATTTTCGATGATGCCAAGAATCGGGACGTTCACCTTCTCGAACATTGCATAACCTTTACGAGCATCTGCCAGTGAAATATCCTGCGGTGTTGTAACGATGACAGCGCCAGACAAAGGGATTGTTTGCACGAGTGTTAATTGGATATCGCCGGTTCCGGGTGGTAAATCGAAAATTAAATAATCTAATTCTTCCCATTCAACATCGGTCATAAATTGCCGAAGAGCTCCGCTTGCCATTGGACCGCGCCAAATAACTGCCTGATTGGGATCGACTAAAAAGCCAATCGACATTACTTTTACACCATGAGCCTCAAGTGGTTTTAATTTGTTCTTCATCAACTTCGGAGATTCGTTTATACCCATCATCAGCGGAATGCTCGGACCGTAAATATCGGAATCTATCAAGCCAACTTTAGCACCGTCCTGAGCTAATGCGACTGCTAAATTTACAGCAACAGTCGATTTGCCAACTCCCCCCTTCCCACTGGCAACCGCGATTGTGTTTTTTACATTAGTGAGTATGTTGTTCAAATTGAGCTGTGGTGCTCTACGAACGCTGCTCGTCATTTCAATCTGGATGTCGCCGACATCCGGGAAGGAATCCTTGATAGCTTTTCTAGCAGCCAGCTTGAACTGGTCGCGCACAGGACAGGCTGGTGTTGTTAATTCTATTTTAAAGCTTACATCTCTATTAACTATCTTAATGTCTTTTACAAACCCAAGTGTAACTATATCTTTGTGCAGATCTGGGTCTACCACAATTTTTAATGCATTAAGAATGTTCTCTATATTTAATTTACTCATTATTTCCTTTTTAATTTGATTTAAAACTGAGGAAAGATAAGAAAAAGCGTTTGTATTTACAAAAATCTAGTCGGTATATGTCATACTAAATGTTCCAATAAGTGTTTGCGAATAATGGTTTTAGGGGATATCTATCAAAGTATAAATTGGACAAAACAATTTGCTAAAACGTTTTTTATGAAAAAATTATTACTAAAGGATTCATGTGTAGGCTATTACACTTAAACATTCCACTCACTCAAGAATAGTATGTTTTTAGGGTATCCGAAGAAAGAGGAAACGGGTGTCGAAAGAGGTTGCTCAATTTTACTGATGTTGAGAGCTTCAACCCCAGATCTGCGAACTGCCCACACAGAACAGATATATTTTGATAAATCGAAATCGTAAGCGTTTCGTACTTCTAATTATTGGTTTAGTAAATTTGTAAATACTTCAAATCGTGCTACTAAAATACTCCTTTATTCCATCGATTTAGAATTATCTATACTGCCGTAAAAATTCCAATCGTTCTTTTAAATTTTCTTTCGAAATAAGGAGTTTATCTTTTCCAAATATAGCTTCTTCTTGATTATTGAATGTTAATTCATATTCTTTGCTCATCACGATTGCTTCTTCAGGGCATGCCTCCTCGCAAAGTCCGCAGAAGATACAACGGAGCATATTTATTTCGAATTTTATCGGATACCTCTCTTTATCCAAATCCGTTTCAGATGCTTGAACTTCGATAGCCAAAGCAGGACACACCCGCGAGCAGAGGCCACAAGCCACACAACGTTCCTTCCCATTGTCGTCTACCAACACAGGTCGACCGCGGAACGAAGCTGGCGGATTCCACCTCTCTTCAGGATATTGGCGTGTGAATTTGGGAAGAAACATTTGCCGTATCGTTATCTTCATACCTCTTACAATTTCCGGAATGTAGAGTTTCTGCCAAAATGATAAATCACTTGTGTGAGTAATTTTAGTTTGTCCCATGGTTTTATTCGAATAAATAAATTATAAATGCTGTTACAATAACGTTAGCTATCGAGAGGGGTAACATAAACTTCCAACCTAAATCCATTAATTGATCGTATCGAAAACGAGGAACCGTCCAACGAATTATAATCATAAACAGTAAAACGGCTCCAACTTTTGCGGCGAATGTTCCGACTTGAATTATACTCGTCCAAAATTCAGGCAGCCCGAAAGATTGCAGGTACGGAAATTGCCAGCCCCCTAAATAAAGCGTTACAACTATGGCGCTGCCTGTAATCATATTTGCATACTCGGCTAAGAAAAATAATCCGAATTTCAAACCGGTGTATTCTGTGTGATAGCCACCGACTAATTCGGGTTCAGCTTCCGGAAGATCGAAAGGTAACCTGTTTGTTTCTGCAAACACAGCAACAAAAAAAGTAATAAACCCGATTGGCTGTAAAAGCACGAACCAACGCCAGCCATGTTGGAATTCCACAATTTTATCGAGTTCTAAAGTACCCGAAACCAAAATTACACCGATGATTGAGATGCCCATCGAAAGTTCGTAGCTGATAATTTGTGCTGACGAACGCAGCCCACCTAAAAGTGAATACTTATTGTTCGACGCCCAACCCGCTATAGCGATTCCATAAACACCGAGACCGGTTAAGGCAAGAACGTATAGAATTCCGATATTGACAGAGGCAATTTGAAGTTTAATTTCGTATCCGAAAAGATTGATCTTGTCGCCGAACGGAACCACAGCAATTGTTGAAAGTGACACAACGATTGCAATTATTGGTGCAAGTCGGTGTAGAGGTTTGGTGGCTAATTTCGGAACAATATCTTCCTTGATGAATAATTTGATAACATCGGCTACAGGCTGTAATAATCCTTTATAACCAACTCGATTAGGACCGATTCGATTTTGGATAAATGCCGAAACTCTGCGTTCAACCAAAACAAGATAGGCAACGCATGTGAGTAACACCAGCATGACGACTAAAATTTTAATTAGAGAAATTAATATTTCCATATTATAATACTTTTATTGATTTCTTTTCGGTGGTTGGTTTTTTATTAAGAAGCGCACCTTTGTTGCCAATCTTTAGATAAGATAAGTCTTTAAATGAATCGACAGTCGAAGAAATTTCGTTGAATATTTCTTCTGCCGAATTATAACGGAACTTTGGATTTATAGTATTTGCAATGCTGCTAATAATCCTCCAGGTCGGGCGGACATCGAGTCTGTTTCTTATATTCCATCTATCATTTTGAGCACCGAACTTATCCCACCGGCTTTGAGCCATTCCATCGGACGAGCGATCCATTTCTGCTGTAGCAACAGCAGGACGTATCCGTTGGACCCTCCCTTGAAAATTTGTGAACGTGCCGTTCTTTTCAGCATAAGTCGCAGTCGGGAAAACAATATCGGCAATAGTTGTGAGTGTATTTTTAATTGGACTGTGGACTATAAGAAAATCTACTTTTAATAAAGCATCATGCACTTCGGGGGCTACGGCAATATCATCGCATAAAACGTAAATACACTTCACCTCCTTCGATTCAATTGCTTTTAGAATTTGTTGGAAGTTATAACCTTTTTCAGAGGGATAAACGCCTACTTCGAAAGCACCCATTGAATTCGGAGTTTTGTCGTTTCGGATTAAAAAATTATCTTCTTCACCTTCTACAATGTGCCTGGGAAAATCGATGTGAGGAGTTCCGATAATCTGCTTCATAAATTTCGCAAAAACATAATTATCTTCATTAGTTGCAAAAGGCGACCCTATACCAGCAATCTCATTTTTCTTGAAATTTTGAATTTTGTGTACTAAATATGCAATCCCCTCTTCCCAGCTTGTTTCAACCATCTCCCCATCCTTCATTATCAAAGGTGATTTTATCCGTTGGTCGGAATTCACATACTTGAATGAGTTCAACCTTCCATCATCGCACATCCAGTAATCATTAACTTCGGGATTTAAACGTGGAGTCAGACGTAATATCTCGTTGTTGCGAACCCAGATATTCATATTACATCCGCGTGCACACCCGCGGCATATACTCTCGGTTGACGACATTTCCCAAACACGTGCTTTGAAACGGAAATCGCGGCTCGTAAGTGCACCTACCGGACAGAGTTCAATAACGTTCATCGAATATGGAGTGTCCAATTTTTCGCCTGGTGCTGTGGTCAGTTCAACATGATCGCCCCTGTTACTAAAAACTAACTGAGGTTTACCTGCAATCTCATCGCAAAAGCGGATACAGCGCGAACACATAATACATCTTTCAACATCCAACATCACATTCGGTCCGAGTTCCACTCGTTTCGGCTTGCGAACTTTTTCTTCCTCGAAACGCGATACACCTATACTGTGTTTGTATGAATATTCCTGAAGTTTACATTCTCCAGCTTCATCACAGATAGGACAATCGAGTGGGTGATTTATCAGTATAAACTCCATCACTGCATTCTGGGCTTTTTCGACCCGTTCATTTTTTGTGTTGATTACCATACCATCGGCAACCTTCGTGGCGCAGGCAATAACAAGTTTGGGCGATTTTTCCACTTCAACAAGACAAATTCGGCAGTTGCCCGAAACTGAAAGGCGTGGATGCCAGCAAAAATGTGGAATTGAAATTCCGTTTTCGCGTGCGGCTTCGATAATGGTTTTTGAGGGATCGGCTAGGTAATCGTTTCCGTTTATTTTTATTTTAACCATAAATACTTTTTCTATTTTTTATTGTAAGCTTCGAGGGCAAACTTTATAATTTCTAACGACCGGCGTAAATCATCCAACTTTAAAGTGAAAGCGAGCCGCACTTCGTTCATTCCTTTACCGGGCGTAGCATAAAAACCCTGAGCTGGAGCGATTAAAACAGTTTCATTGTTGTGCTCGAATTCTTCAATCAACCATCTTGAAAAATCATCTGAATCGGCTACGGGTAAACCAATAACGATATAGAAGGCGCCTTCTGGTTTGTAGTAAGTAACACCGGGAATCGATTTCAAAGTTTCGTAAACAACATCACGACGTTTTCGGAATTCTTCAACAATGGGTTTTACATATTCGTCCGGAGAATTCAGCAACGGAACGACCGCAAGCTGCTCGATTGTAGCTACAGAGAGGCGAGCCATTCCGAATTTGAAAGCGGCATGAATCACTTCAGTATTATGACTTACAATCACACCGATGCGGGCGCCGCAGACGTTAAACCGTTTCGAACAGCTATCCAATAGAATAGCTTGATTGCGTATTTCGGGAAAACTCATTACGCTGATGAACTCAGCATCGAAGTTGAATTCACGGTAAACTTCGTCCGACATCAGAAACAGGTTATGCTTTTTTGCCAAATCTACAATCCGCTGCAATTCATCCCTCGAATAAATTGTACCTGTTGGATTAGATGGATTGGTTATTAAAATTGCTTTCGTTTTTCCGTTGATATGTTTTTCAATTTCTTCAGTTTTCGGAAGATGAAAACCGTTCTTTATCGATAGCGGAACAGGACGCAGATGCACATTGGCGATAGTTGCAAAACCATTGTAGTTAGTGTAGAACGGCTCGAATACGATGATTTCATCTTGATTATCACAAACTGCACACATCGCAAAAATAATAGCTTCAGAACCACCCGAGGTTACAACAATTTCGCTTTCTTTAAATTCCATGCCTACGTGTTGGAAATAATTTTTCCAAGCAGTGAGTGTTGGATTCAATCCTGCCGATGGTGCATAAGCGAGTGTAGGCTGACCGATGTTGTGTATCGTTTCGTAAACGATTGGAGCCGTTGGCAGGTCGGGTTGGCCAATGTTTAAATGATGGACTTTAATTCCGTGCTTTTTCCGGGCTTCAGCAGTTGCGGCAAGTTTTCGCAAGGGCGAGGCTTGCATTATCTGTGCGCGTGATGATATGTTAAGTTTTGTAATCATTCTATCTTGAATTAGTAGGTGAAAAAATGACGATAGAAAATTTTTCAGTGTTCAATACTTTATTTGCAACTTCCATTACATCGTCCGAGGTAACTGCATCAACTTGTTTGATAATAGTTTCGAGAGTGATATATTCGTTGAAATACATTTCGCTCGTGGCTAAGCGCATCATCCTGCTCGACATACTTTCGAGGCTGAGCATAATAGTTCCTTTGACTTGCGATTTAACACGTTCGAGTTCTGCATTTTTAACCTGATTTTTTTTCAAATTATCAAACTCTTTGAAAATTAAATCAATCGACTTCTGGATATTCTTTTTATCTGTTCCTGAATATACGCCAAAACTTCCAATATCGCTTAACATATTAAGGAACGAGCCGATCGAGTAAGAAAAACCGTATTTCTCTCTGATATTCTGAAACAAACGAGAACTCATCCCCTCACCTATCAGTGTGTTCATAATAACGAGTGGAAACCGATACTTGCTTTTTATGCTATAACTGATATTTCCTAAACATATATGGGCCTGTTGAATCGGTTTATCTTCCCGAATCAAGCTTTGTTTGCGCTTGATGGTTGAAGATTTTCTTTGATAGGTAGAATGTTTTTCAGGCTTGAAAGCAGAAGAAGTTTTTTCTACTAAACTCACAAATTTGTCGTGCTGAATATTTCCGGCTGCAGCCACAATTATATTCTCAGGTCGATAATGTGTTTTCAAATATTTTATTATACCATCCTTCTGAAACTCGCGAACATTCTTGGCAGTCCCGATTACAGGATTTCCAGCAGAGTGATTTTGGAAAAGAACCTCATCAAAATAGTCGTGTATATATTCTTCCGGGTCGTCTTCGATGTTTTTTATTTCTTCTAACACTACCATCTTTTCTTTTTCGATGTCTTCTTTTTTTAATTTTGGATTAAAAACGAGTTCGGATAAAACATCTACCGTTCTGGGCACATGCTCATCTAAAATTTTTGAATAGTAACATGTAGCTTCTTTACCTGTGAACGCATTTAAGTAACCGCCGTAACCTTCAATCTGTTTTGCAATTTGTGCCGAAGAATATTTATTCGTCCCCTTAAACGCCATGTGTTCAATAAAATGAGAGATACCGTTAACAGGAGGCGATTCATCGCGGGAGCCTGTATTGACCCAAAATCCTACAGAAACAGAATGGACGTAAGGAATTGTTTCGGTTATTATGCGAATACCATTATCGAGAGTAGTTTTATTATAAACCGATGGAGAAGTTTTTTTCATAGTTAGTGTTTGTGTATATTTTCAAAAAAGTTGTAAAAATATACCAATTTTAGGGTAGATTGTCAAGGAATCTCTTTGGCTGAAAGGTCAGTAGTTCGCAGCATCTCTTTAATTTTTGCAGCGACCATATCGATTGCAACTCTATTTTCGCCCCCCTTCGGTATTATCACGTCAGCCCAACGCTTACTCGGCTCCACAAATTCGAGATGCATAGGTTTTACTGTCGAATTGTATTGGATAATTATTGATTCGATATTCCTCCCCCGCTCAATCAAGTCGCGCCTCAACCTTCTTAATAATCTCTCATCTGCATCTGTATCAACATAAATTTTAATATCCATTAAATCGCGAAGTTCTCTTTCGGCAAAGATTAATATTCCCTCTATAATAATAATATTGCGGGGAGGAATAACAATTGTATCTTTCAAACGGGTATAAGTTTTAAAATCATAAATAGGATGGTGTATTGTTTCTCCTCTTTTAAGATCATGTAGATGTTCAATTAATAAACTTGATTCAAGTGCGTTGGGATGGTCGAAATTTATTTCAGACGGCTGGCGACCATTGAATGAAGTAATATCTTTATAATAAGCATCGTGCTCGATAACAGCAACTTTCGAAATATCGAGACGTTCTAAAATTTTATATGTTACTGTAGTTTTACCGGAACCGGTGCCGCCTGCAATTCCGATTATCAGAGGTTGATTCATAATAATACCTTTTATATATTACGCAAGAAGTTTTTGAAAATATAAAAGAATTGGACCGTTAAAGCAAACATTTCCCTGAAATGAAAATTTTATGATTGTTGAACATTTATTAATCATCGTAACTTCATTAATGATTGTTGAGTTTATTATTTTATTGGTTGGTTTAGTTGAATCGACAAAAACCAAACACAATTACGAATTTGAACCATCAGTTACAATAATTGTGGCTGCACGCAACGAAGAACACTCAATTAAACCCTGCTTAGAATCTTTATCAAAACTACATTATCCCGCGGAAAAATTGGAAATCATTGTCGTAAATGACCAATCAAGTGATGGGACTGAAGAAATTATTAAAAACCATATCGTTAATTATCAACACTTTAAGTTGATAAACACTTCACCGGGCGAAGGACACTTAATAGGGAAAGTTAATGCAGTTACACAAGGAATCGAGGCTTCGAAAAATGAGTTTATCCTATTTACCGATGCTGACTGCGTTTTACCTAAAAACTGGATTAAACAGACTGTTAGTTATTTTCAGAATCATGTGGGGGTGGTCGGCGGATTTACAGTTTTAAGTGCAAACAACACGTTTGAGGGAATACAGTCGTTAGATTGGATATATTTATTTAGCGTAGGTTCAGCAGCGGCAACGTTAGGTTTTCCTTTGACAGGCGTCGGTAACAATTTAGCAGTTCGAAGGAAAGATTATGAACAAACCGGCGGCTACCGGGTTATTCCGTTTAGTGTTACAGAAGATTACGCACTCACACAAGCGATTGTTAAGAAAAACAAAAGTAAAATGGTTTTTCCGTTGGATGAGAAGACTATGGTTACAAGTTTAGCCTGTCCGACGTGGAAGAATTTATTTCGCCAAAAACAGCGTTGGGGGGTTGGAGGCTTAGATATGGTAACTATGGGTTTCGTAGTTTTTAGTCTGCCGTTCGCTTTCAATATTTTAATTATGGTTGGGGGTTTACTCATTTCGCCGTCGCACTGGATGCTTGCATTAATATCAAAATTAACAATAGACAGTATATTCTTGACTTATGCTTTACACAAATTAAGAGTAAAAAAATATATGAAATACTTTTTTGCTTTCGAGTTATATCTTTTTATCTACTCTATGCTTCTCCCATTCGTTGCAATCCTGACGAAAAAAATTATATGGAAAGAAAGGTCGCTATAAACTAAGAAGCCCTTTCGTTGAAAGGGCTTCTTAGAATTAGAAACATATTAGCGTATCCGTGAACTCGGGACACCCAACCGTTTTAGTTTATACCGGAGAGTTTGTTCCGTCATACCTAAAAAATGAGCCGCTTTCGATTGGTTAAAACTGAATTTACCGAGTGCCCGTTCGATAATTCCTTTTTCGATAACATCTAAAGAATTATCGAGTATAAATTCTTGATCGCTCTCGATATTGTTGAGCATTTTAACGACTTCGGTTTTCTCGTCTAATAGTTCCTGCGGTAGTGTAAATCTTCCACCGCTTGAGAAGAGAACCGACTTATCGATTACTGCCTTTAGCTCTCGTATATTTTCCTTCCACGGTTGTCTGACTAAAACTTCGATGGCGTTAACATCGATAGCCAAATCGCCGATACCAAGTTCCTGGCAAATTTCATTAGTGTAATACTTCACTAGAACTGGTATATCTTCTGGGCGTTCGCGTAACGGGGCTACTTCGATTTTTTCAAATTCAGAAATTTTATTCAGCAATCCTTCTAATATTTTATGTCTCTCAAATAACTCTTTCGGCGAGGCTTTCATAGTAATTATCAGGCGGATATCCACCGGTTCAGCGTGATCGCTGCCTTGGCGGCGAGTAATCCTTTCGTTCATAAAAGATAAAATTTTCATCTGGTTACGGAAACTTGCTTCTTCAATCTCTTCAATTAATACTGTTCCGTGATTTGCAATTTCGAAAAGCCCACGCTTGCTCGACGACCCACCGACACCTTTAGTCCCTGAGTCGAAACCAAAGAGCACCGCTTCTAATTCTCTGTCATCAAGGACAGACAAATTCAAAGAAGCAAAAGGCAATGACTCTTCATCATGTTTACTTAGTGCATAAATATTCTTGGCTATCGCCCCTTTACCCACACCCGGTTCACCAATTATAATAATATCGCGTCTCGTTTTGGAAAGCCGTGAAATTTGCTTGAGAAGCTGCTCAACTGACTTGCTCTTACCAATGATTGGATATTCCATCTTCTCAGTTGATTTTTCTTCAGCTGTTTTTGTTGTTTTCTCTTTTTCCATTGTCTCCACTCTTTATTTATTGTTTATATAAAATTTTGTTTTCATCTCTGCTCAAACAACCTGCCTTTCAAATCTTTTGAGCTTGTAAAATTCTTCAATATATATCTGTCGATACCATCCATCCATCTTGTAATTTTTTCAGGATTTGTTTGGATCTCAACTTCGTAAAATTCACCTACTACCGATTTGATAAATTTCAATCGGGCATAAAAGAAAATTACAAGAGTAGCGAAAAATCCTGCAGAAAAATACTGGCCTATTCTAAATAATTCGATATAACCGGCAAACTCTACGCTTTTTATAACAGCCCACTGGTGAAAAATATCTAAACTAAATATTAACAAAAAAACATACATCATTTTATCTATATATGCACCTTGAGGAGGATCTTTCGCATATTGGTAACCACAATATAATAAAATAAATAGAATAACAAAAACATCCATATAAATTATTTTAAAATAAATGGGCTGGTATAATAAGATTTTCCATCCATTTTCTTTCGTATATGGAAGTAATTTTTCGATTTGTTTTAGATTGGCTTCAGGATACAATTGACCAACGACCTCGCCATCAGTTATTGCAGGAAGTTTTACAAGTGCGGCAATTTCGTTTGCATTTGGTTCACGATTATGTTGCTTTATATACTCTTCCTTTGTAGCTTTTACAATTTTAAATTTTTGTATATTTTCGGTTGTGTAGATATATGGCTTACCTTCGGATTGGGGATTCTCCAAAAAGGGGTGATAATAGAAAAACGCAACCCCTAATACCACAGCCGCAGTAGCAAGATATTTTTGATAAATTTTAAAATTATGGAATAACAAATCAAAGACTAAATAAACAATTGCGAATGCAAATGTTGTAGTAAAAATAATAAAAAGATATTGGAATAGGTAAACTGAACCATATGCAGAGTCTAATAATAGATCGAAGAAACCAAAATATTTTAAAATATCTAAGAAAGAATTAGCGAAAAATAATGAGAAATTCAAAAATATAAATTTATGTTTTCGAGTGGGTTCATTAATAACGATAAAAAGAGAAAAATAAAATAATAGAACTTGAATAGATAGAGAAATCAGAACCGGAATGTTAGGAAAATTTGTCCCAAACAAAACAAAGCCAATAGCAAGAAGCGATAGTGTTGCAATCCACAATTTTAGAACTAATTTTACCTGTTTCATATATATCTTTTAATTTCGTGTGTTCAATATAATGAATAAAAGAGTATGTGTCAAGTATTTTCGCAATTATTTTTTTATAAAAGCATTTAGTGTGATGTAAATCACTAAATTTTAAACCTATTTTTTAAGTCCTTTTTTTATTAAAAAAGTTGCGAAATTTCCTTTAAATTATTAAATTTTCACCAGAAAATTTGATTAGTATTTTACGTTAAAATAAAAAAATTAATTAAAAGGAGATATAACATGTTAACGAACCTTAAAAACAACAAAAATTTTAAACGGATCAGCTCTGTAATTCTGACATTAGTTATGGTACTAACCATAAATGGGACCATTTCTTTTGCGTCGGATGATAACAATCGTGCCTCATCAACCTTAATGATACCAATAAACACACCTCCGATCGATAAGGCCTCATCTACCTTAATGATACCAATAAACACGCCTCCGATTGATAAGGCCAGCTCTACCTTAATGATACCGATAAATACGCCCCATCCATAACTAGAAACAAATTTGTTTTTTCAGGGCTTTGCCACGTACTTCTGGTCTAAGCCCTTTTTTTTTCATCCAAATATTTGTTATTTTGAAACAAATTATTTGGACAACCTTTTGGAATTTTCAACTCGATATAAATCAATCAAAAACTACTTACTCCATAGTTTTTTATTTATTATCACTTTTTTTACAACTACACTTGCCGGAGTAATGTGGTTGAATAAGGACCCGTTTGATCTAATCAATTTTTATTTGGGACTTCATTACTCAATTCCTCTTCTATCTATACTCGCTGCACACGAATTCGGTCATTATTTTGCAGCAAAATATCACAAAATCGAGACTACACTTCCTTATTTTATTCCAATACCTCCATTCCTATTCAATCCATTTGGAACGATGGGCGCAGTAATAAAAATTAAATCTCCAATCCCAACAAAAAAAGCCCTCTTTGATATCGGAAGTGCCGGACCTATTGCAGGATTTATCTTTACAATTATAATTTTGATTTATGGTTTAGCCAATTTACCACCTATAACATATCTATTTCAGATTCATCCTGAATATGCGTTGAATGGATCGATTCCAACCAAAGGACTTTCATTTGGGCACTCAATCTTGACATACACGATTCAGTCTCTCTCAAGTGATGCACGTAATTTCCCGCCGATGAACGAAATTTACCACTATCCGTATCTTTGCGTAGCTTGGTTTGGCCTTTTCATTACAGCACTAAACTTAATTCCGGTCGGTCAGCTCGACGGAGGTCATATTTTGTATGCTCTGATCGGAAAGCATCAAGGGATATTTTCACGCATATTTTTCGCCGCAATAATTATTATCGGTTTAACCAGCTTTATTCCTGATATGGGCTTCCAAGTAGGAACCGTCGGATGGTTAATTTTTGCCATCATCCTTTTCTTCCTTATTAAACTTGATCATCCACCAATTCATGACGACACCCCTTTAGATCATAAAAGAAAAATCATCGGTTGGTTGGCTATTCTTATTTTTATCATTGCCTTCACACCAATTCCTTTTTACGAGTTGATTCCTTCATAAATTGACTTTTACTCTGTGATTTTGTAATTTACTTCAACATCTTATATGCAAAGATATTTATTACTAATATTGTTAATTATTTCATTGCTTTCTGCATGTGATAATGATAAATATGGTCCATACGATATCAGTTTATCGGTCCCTTTCATTTCACAAGTAAAGTTAGCATACTATAATATAGATTCTGATACGATCAAAACTGGAAATCAATTCTCGTTAGCCGATACAATCACAATACGCAACCGGGTATCAGCACATATTTCCGACAAGGATGGTTGGGATGATTTGAGGAACGTGAAATTCGTTATATACCAACCGAGTACGAATAAACCTGTTAGTCAAGGATTGCTTAACGATTACGGACAAGAAGCCGATTCGATAGCCGGTGATGGCGTTTTTTCCGGCTTAATTTCTTTTCAAATTCCACGCGTCATAGTCGGTAATTTCATCGTTGAACTTCAAGCTGAGGATCATAGTCGACTACAAAGTAACATATATTCGACAACCTTTAGGATTAGCAGGATGGGAAAACCCCCTATTATCTTTGATTTAAAAGCTCCTGAAAATACTACACTACCTACATCGGGCGAAAAAGTTATCCTAATGAGTGTTGCCACATTCGATACTAACGGCTACAATGATATTAAGGAAGTTTATTTCCGAAGTCTAGATGCGTCAGACCCCACCCGAAAATTCTTCCTGTTAGACAACGGTAACATTTTTACGAGTGGTGATTCCATTGCAAATGACGGGATCTTTTCAATTTTGGTAAAGCTTCCGTTTAACATGACACCTAAGTCATACCGCTTTGAATTTGAAGCCAAAGATTATACCGAATTATTAAGCAACAAAATTCTTCACACCTTAACGGTAACTCAACCTTGAAAAACTTCAATCTCATTTTTTATATTTTAATATTTTTTTGGGGTATCCATTCGCTCAACTCCCAGACAATTTATCCTAAATATTTTAAGCTCGAAAATAATCCGACCGAACAAACCCAACCCCCAAGTAACAGCGTCTCACAGATTGCAGTTTCGGATTCAATTTTTTGGATCGGGACGAGTAGTGGATTAGCTAAATCTATTAACCTTGGTAACAGTTGGTTTGCCTACAACAAATTTTCAGAATTTCGCCACCCCGGTATCTACGCTCTTGATGTTGAACATGATACTATTTGGACTTCAACAGGATATACCAAAAAAAAGGATAACGAAAAAATAGCTACTGGTGGTGGCTATACATTTTCAACCAACCGCGGCATGAGTTGGAATTATGTAAATCAAACTTTAGATTCGCGAAGCGATTCAACGATTGACTATGGTATAAATAAAATCCGAATCCTCCCTGTTGTAGTTCCCGAACAAAATGTAACTTACGACATCTCCCTCGGTCCCGGCAAAGTTTGGATTGCAAGCTGGGCGAGCGGACTCAGATTTTCTACTAATAACGGAATCGATTGGAAACGAGTTGTTCTACCACCCGACAACTTGAGTAGTATCAAGCCAACTGATACTCTAAATTTTTATTACGACCCGCGTAAAAATAATAACTTCCTTGCCTTTTCTGTTTTAGCAATCGATAACGATACAATTTGGTGTGGAACCGCCGGCGGAATAAATAAATCGACTGACGGCGGAATCAGTTGGAAAAGATATACAACGCAGAATCAAGATTCCCCGATTCTTGGTAATTGGGTTATTACTATTAAAGCACAACGATACCAAAACAAATTAAGAATCTGGAGTACTAATTGGTTGGCAGGCACTAACGAAACGAACGGCGTTAGTTACAGCGATGATGGTGGAAATAGTTGGGTTAATATTTTAAAAGGAATAAAAGCTTATGATTTTGCTTTTAAAGATTCCATAGCTTACATCGCCACCGAACAAGGAATTTATAGAACCGATGACGGTGGCAAAACTATTAACCGATCATACCTAATTACCGAACCGGAGAACAGACAAGTTATAACTTCTTCTTCAGTATTTTCCGTTGGAGTTATCGCCAATAATGTTTTAGCCGGTACTGGCGACGGTATGGCTATTACAAAAGATGATTCAGAAAATATCTTTGGAGCTAAGTGGAGAATTTTACGAAAATACGAAACTATAGGCACAAAATTTCTCTCTTACGCATATCCCAATCCATTTGCAGCAAAGTCTGAATTCACCCGAATTCATTACAGCACTTATGGGAGTGTTGCGGTTGTCTCTATCGAAATTTTTGATTTCGGTATGAATCGAGTGCGCACACTGATCCAAAATGCTCACCGATCGGGTGTTACCGAATTTGGCGAAATATGGGATGGAAAAAATGATGACGGTAATTATGTCGCCAATGGAGTCTATTTTTACAGAGTCCAAATAAATAACGCCGAACCGATTTGGGCAAAAATAATGGTTTTACAATAAACGAATATGAAAATATTTATTAAAATAGTGGTTTGTATCATCCTTTTCCTGAATTGGTCAACACTTGAAGCCCAAATTGGGGGTAAAGCCGGCTCGTTTGCAAGAATGGGTTTTGGAGCAAGAGGTATGAGTATGGGGAATGCGATATCTGCCGTTACAACCGGCGAAATTAACTCTTACTATAATCCCGCTTTAATTCCTTTCGCTGAACGTAGAACAGCGAGTGTGACCTACTCGTTTTTATCATTCGATAGATTTCTAAATTTTTTGAGCTACGGACAAGCAGTACAACCGACAGCAGGAATTTCGTTTGGCATTATCAATGCGGGTGTAGGTGATATCGAGGAACGAAATTCTGATGGAATAAAAACAGGAACGATTTCCACTTCTGAAAATATGTTTTTTCTATCTTTCGCGAACCGCATTCATAATAGTGTTTCGATAGGTGTCTCGGTAAAGATGTTTTATCATAAATTATACGAACAAGTCAGTTCTACGACGGTCGGTTTTGATATTGGTGTGTTAATACTAGCAGCTAAAAATATATCAGTCGGCTTCACTCTCCAGGATATTAATTCTAAATATAAATGGGATACAAATCCAATTTATGGTCGCGGACGCCAGACCGAAGATGTATTCCCAAACCTTCGCCGAATTTCGGTAGCATACCAACTTCCGAACAGTTTAGGGACTGTCGCTGCTGAATTCGAAAATTCGTCTGTCAAAACAAATCACTTGCGCTTCGGGACTGAAATTATTCTGCACCCATCTTTTACAATCCGAACCGGTGTCGATAGATGGAATTGGAGTAATAACTACTCTGGTCTCAAACCGACTTTCGGATATTCGATTCAAGGCGATTTCGATGGCTGGACTCCATCTCTCGATTATAGTTACGTTATAGAACCATTCGCCACCAACAACATGCACATAATTACTCTATCAATAAAATTTTAAGTTATGAAACCGTTATATATATTTTTAATGACTATTTTTTTAATTCAAACTGCTTTCCCACAACCCGGGACTACCGGTTTGTCGTTTTTGAAAACCGGAATAAGTCCCCGAGCGATTGCGATGGGAGATGTATATCCAATTGAGAAATCCGACCCCGCAGCAGTTTATTATAATCCTGCGTTTTTGTCGCTTTCGAATCAGACACAAGTAATTTTTGTGCATCGAGAATGGTTAAAAGATACACGGACTGAGTTTTTAGGATTTTCCACTATGTTGGATAATTTTCGGTTTGCATTTGGTGTTAATTCAACGAGCATAAACGACATCGAACAAAGAACTATTCCTGGCGATCCAGAAGGAACTTTCACTTCACGTAACGCAGCATTAAGTTTTACAACCGCTTACCTCATTAACAAACTGAATTTCGGTATTAGTGGAAAATATTTATATGAAAAAATATTAATTGACGAAGCGTCGGGTTACGCATTCGATTTGGGTTTACTCTACAAAGATTTGTATGGATTCAACTTGGGGTTTTCTGTTAGCAACTTAGGATCGATGAACGAACTCAGGTATCAATCTTCTACCCTGCCTGTAATTTCTCGATTTGGTGTGAGTCGCATAATTGATTTTGAAAACTTTGATGCGTTAATAATTCCTGCTGCCGATTTCGTTACAATTACTAATGAGAAAAAAAGCCACATCCATTTAGGGGTTGAGATGACATATAAAAATAAGTTTACAATCCGGACTGGAATGCGGACAGGATATGAGGCAAGTTTTTTCGCAGCGGGAGTTGGTGCACGATATAGTATCCTGGCTTTCGATTACGCATTTGCCCCTTTTAAGTACGAATTGGGACCGATTCACAGTTTTTCGATTTTAATCAACCTATAAATAAAAACAAAGAATAATTATGTCTCGAATTACAAAATATATAATTCCAACCCTGATGTTATTTGCACTCGCATTATATGCTTTTTATCCTGGAAGTACGGCTAACAAATTCGGATGGAATTCATTTAGCGCTGGCTTTGAAAAAGGCAAAAAGGAAAATAAGAAAATATTCATAGATGTATATGCCGATTGGTGTAAGTGGTGCAAAAAGATGGATGCCGATGTTTACGCCAACCCTGATGTTCAAAAATATTTGGGAGAAAAATTTATTCCGATTAAGTTTAACGGTGAAGCGACTACAGAAATTACATACAACGGTGAGAAATTTACCCATGCCGATTTAACTCGAGCATTCGGAATTAGTGGCTTCCCTGCTACCGTGTTTATGAAACCCGATGGCGAACCTATTTCAGTATTACCAGGTTATCATGCCCCCGATGAATTTTTAAAAATCCTAAAATTTATCGGCGACGACCATTACCTAAATTCGTCATACGAAGAGTATTTGAGGAAGAAGAAGTAATGATGCGAACGCGGAATGCGATTGGATCAATGAATGGCTATTAACTCAGCACACCTAAACCCGCTTTGAATTGCTCCTTCGATCGTAGCTGGTAATCCGGTATTCGTCCAATCGCCGGCTAAATAAAAATTCTTTATCGACGTTTCAGGATTCGGGCGTATGCTTTCAACTTCGTTTGTGGCTGAATAAGTAGCTCGTTTTTCTTTTATAACTATCGAATTTGTGAGATGTGCCTGCCTGCATTCTGGAAATACTTCTCGTAATTCTCCGACAGCCATTCTCACTAACTCATCTTTTCTTAAATGAATTTCATCTCTTGCCCCACTGATGACCGCAGAAATATAGTTTTCCGGTTTTGTCGCATCGCCCGTTATCCTTCGTCTGTTAAAAATCCATTGTAGATTTCGATTTATCAACCCAACGAATTCGATATCCATCACTTTTCTATCGAACCACAGATTAATAGAAACTATCGGCGACGATTCAAATATATTTAGCTCATTCGACATGGTATTATTCAAATAACCTTTCGGTATCAGTTGAGGAACATTGTAATATGGCACCGAACTTATAACATACTTCGACTTTATCTTTTTTCCTGCGTCTACCCCGAGTGCTGTCCCATCTGAAACGATGATTGATTTCACCTTCGCATTCGTTATTACTTCCCCTTTATTTTTCCTCAGCAAGTCAACTCCTTCTTCAACATATAGTTTTGTCTGTCCGACAGTCGGAATTAAAACATCGGCATCACTCTTTTTAGCTAAAAAAGTGTTCTTCAATGAACGTGCAAATAATAAAGCCGAAGCCAGATTCGGATTCTCGTTCATCACTGAAATTACAATCGGATACCAAAAGCATTGTTTAGTTTCCTCGCTTTGGTTCAAACTATCGAGCCACGATTCGACGGATAACAGAGAAAGTTTTCTCTCAAGCTGTTCGTTCCATCGTTTTAATTCCAACCCAACTCTTAATAATTTATTTCTATCGCGAAAAGATAGGATTTTGTAACTCAACATTGCTGCTGTAATATCGAACGGCTTGGGGAAATTTGATATTTCGAAAGTATGCAAACCTTTTTGCGGATGGTGAAAATATAAATGGGGTTTAGTTTGTCGCTTAAGGTAATGCTTCGTCCCGATTAAGTCCAAATATTTTAATGTGTTGTGATAAGCTCCCACAAGAATATGCTGCCCGTTATCGACAACATCTCCTGTATTGGGGTCAGTAAACGAGTAGGTCCGCCCGCCTAATACGGTTTTCTGTTCTATTAAAACAACTTTAGCAC
This sequence comes from Ignavibacteriales bacterium, assembly GCA_037443545.1. Classification (GTDB taxonomy): domain Bacteria; phylum Bacteroidota; class Ignavibacteria; order UBA10030; family BY39; genus JASEGV01. The sequence goes on from JBBIOD010000005.1 coordinate 20,371, forward strand.
CGGATAAGGAAAGCTTGATTGCGGCAGCCAAACCGCTTAGTCCGCCTCCAATTACAATTACATCGGCTGTCATACAGTTTTCAGAAGGCGAAGTTTAATCCAATATTTGATTGCTATCATAAGTTGCAAGTACCGGGGTAACTTTAGACTCTTTTTGTAAACATTATAACGATTTGCTTTGATTCGAAGAAGAGTATGATAATAAATCCGTTCCATAATTTTTGGTGCGAATAAAAATTGTTTGTCTTCTTGTTTCAACGAGTTTTGTGCAGCGCTATAAAACTCTTCAGCACGTTTTGTTTCAAACTCCATCAGATTGACAAAATTCGAGTTGTATTCGTTGTTAAAGATATTTTCTTCCGTGTATCCGAAACGTTTTAAATCTTCTTGCGGAATATAAATCCGGTTAATCTTCGCATCGGCTTTAATATCGCGAAGAATGTTTGTAAGCTGTAAAGCTATTCCTAAATTTTCAGCGTACTTTTCAACCCGCTCGTTAGTAGGTCCGAATATTTTTATACTCATCAAACCAACAGTCGAAGCAACTAAATAGCAGTATTTTTTTAATTGCCCAAAATTCTCAATACGTGTTTGGGTTAAATCCATCTCAACACCTTGAATAAGTTCATAAAAATGTTGAGTAGGAATATTAAACTTTTTTGTAACTTCAGCTAGTTGATTAAGAACAGCAAATTGAGAATCGCCTCGTAGAGCTTTGCCGAGTTCGATTCGCCATTTGCGTAAAAATATTGTTTTTTTATCTCTGTCCGCCTCGTTATCAACTATATCGTCGGTAGTGCGACAAAAAGCATAAACAGTATTGAGTGCGTTACGTTGGTCTTTAGGAAGGAACGAAAAAGAATATAAAAAACTCGATTGACTGCCTCGTGTAATAATCGCCGCTAAGTCAGATCCCATAAGCTCCTCTTTCTGTATTTTGATATATCGTTATAAAACAACCCTCTTAAAAAAATCACCACTTTATTTAATGAAGTTAATTTAACATTCTTCGAAAACACGTTATATTTTATTTTTTCTATTTTATTTAGCATCGATATTCCCCCAAACCAAACTAATTTCAATTCTAACTGTAAATCTTTATCAACTAAAAGGGGGAGTTGTGTCCCTTCGTAATAAAGCGATCGTGTCCTTTCAATCTGGTGTTTCATTAATTTTTTATACGCATCGTTATAAATGTGTTTCGTCAGTTCGTTGGTACTATAACCAAAACTATGAATTTCGTCTTCTGGAATATAAATCCTATTCTTTTGTAAATCAACCTTTACATCCTGATAAAAATTTGTTAGCTGCAGCGCTGTGCAAATTTTATCCGAAAGCTTAAAATAATCTTCATTCTTATAACCAAAAATCATCAATACCAACCTCCCCACTGGATTAGCGGAATATTTGCAATACTCCAACAGCTCATTAAAATTCTGATAACTATTTTTTTGAACGTCCTGCTTGAAAGCTTTCAACAAATCGGATAACGGTTGGATTGGAATTGATAATTTACAAACAGTTTCGTGCAGCGCAATAAAAATCGGATGTTCTGCTCTGCCTTGGAAGCATTCTTTTAGCTGGAATTCCCACCCTTCTAATTTTTGCAACCGTACTTCAGGATCTAGAGAATCTTCATCCGCAAAATCGTCGGCGGTGCGAGCAAAAGCATAGATACTTTGAATGTATGGTCTTTTTTCGGCAGGCAAAAAAAGCGAAGCAACAGGGAAGTTCTCGTAATGCTTAAGAGTAACGTCAGCGACATAAGCGAACGCTTCGTCGACAGTATATCGGGTTTTGGATAGAGTTTTGGTCATAGTGTATGCCAAACATAAGAAACTTACAGAAGAAAGGCAATTCCAAATCCTTGCATTTTTAAAGGAATATATCTATATTTTGAGCGTAAAAATGGCGGGATAGCTCAGCTGGTTAGAGCGTCGGAATCATAATCCGTAGGTCGTGGGTTCGAATCCCTCTCCCGCTACTGGTTCATAAATTGCCTTTCAGTCGCTTTAAATTTCAAAAGGAGGCTGAGAGGGTTTTTTTTAACTATAATATTGAATCTTTAAAAAAATGCAATCAAATAGCCATTTCATAGAATCGATGAACCAATTCATCCTCGCAAATCAATTAATGCGGCAGGGAGAAAAGATTATCGTGGCTGTAAGCGGTGGAATCGATTCGACAGTTCTTTTAGACACTCTCTATAAACTTAAAGAAAGGTGGAAATTATCATTAGCTCTTATACACCTCAACCATCAATTACGAGGAAGAGAATCGGATGAGGATGAAGATTTTGTTCGCCAGATAGGTAAGAATTATGGAATCGACGGCTACATCGAAAGAGTAAATACTACATTAGTAGCTGAAAGTAAGAAACTATCGCTTCAAGAGGCTGCCCGCAATTTAAGGTATAACTTTTTTTCTAAAGTCCGCGCATCTAGCGGTTTTTCCAAAATTGCTGTTGGACATAACGCCGACGATAATGCAGAAACAATGTTGATTAATATTTTCAGAGGCGCCGGTGTTCACGGATTAACCGGTATCCCGATTTCACGCGCAGATATCGGTGTAATACGTCCACTCCTGTTCGCATCACGGCTGGATATCGAAACTTACGCATTAGAAAACCGAATTCCTTACCGTGTCGATTCATCAAATTTAAAAACCGATTATTTAAGAAATTATATCAGGCTCAAGCTGCTGCCAACGGTACGCGAAAATATTAATCCGAACATTTCAGCTACGCTTGGAAGAACAGGAATTCTATTTTCTGAGCTAGAAGATTTTTTAGCTGAAGAAGTACGCCGCCAACTCCCAGAGATAATTATTCAGAAGTTAGAAGAGGAAGATATCGTAATCGATTTAGATAAACTCCACAGCAAACCTGCATTTTTACAAGAACATTTCTTACATAGGATCGCAAAAGATTTTACTCAAGCTGATATAAATTTTACTACAATCCGTGCGGTCCATAAAACAACAAAATCGGAAACCGGAACAGCTTGTTCAATAAAATCGGATATCGTTTTCTACAAAGATAGGAACAGAGGCATTTTCAAACGTATAAGACAGCCCAAGCCGTTCAGACATGAAATCCAAATAAACAACAACTACGATTTAGATAAGTATTACTTTTCATCGGAGTTTGTTGATAAGGCAAAATTCGATAAAAATCCTGCCATCGAATTTATAGATGCTGATTTACTTTCCGACCGATTAATTTTAAGGAATTGGCGTGAAGGCGACTGGTTCCTTCCTTTCGGGATGAAAGGAAAGAAAAAAATAAGCGACTTTTTTATCGACGAAAATATTCCGATATTTACAAAGAATTCGATTCCAATTCTCGAATCTGATGGCGCTATTATTTGGGTATGTGGTTTGCGATTAGATGACAGATTCAAGATAACAGATTCATCGAAGAGAATACTAAAACTTACATACAATGTTAAAAATAAGCCAACATGAAAAAAGATTTCACAATCAACAACGACCGGTTTAAGTTGTTTATTTCAGAAGCAAGACTGAAGAAGAGAATATCGCAGCTCGCAAAGAAAATAAGTAAAGATTATAAGGACAGAATTCCAATTTTTATAGGCGTTTTAAATGGGTCATTTATCTTCTTCTCCGACTTGGTCCGCCAACTAAGCATCGATTGTGAAGTCGATTTTCTGAAACTATCCAGCTACGGTGACGCAAAGATAAGTTCTGGGAATATAAAAATGCTCAAGGAATTAAACTGTCAGATTGAAGGCAGAGATATAATTATCGTTGAGGATATTGTTGATTCTGGTTTGTCTATCGATTTTATTAAAAATTTAATCCATAAACAAAATCCGAAGACCCTGAAAGTCGTAACGCTGTTGCTAAAAAAGGATGTCGCAAGAATAAATTTTATAATAGATTATGTAGGTTTTAAAATCCCTTCCTACTTTGTGGTCGGTTATGGCCTCGATTATGCACAACGGATAAGACATTTACGAGCAATTTATAAATTAGCAGAAAACAAATAGTATGGAATACAAAAATCCAAAAAAACAAAATAAATTAAGACCCGGAAAAAATCCGAAGGGTGAGGGCGATTTCAATTGGGACAAATTAGGCCGCGTATTTTTAACTTGGTTAGGAATACTTGTTACCATCTTCTTCATCATGGCTATTGCCAAAACAACAGGAACCAAAGAATTCGAACTCGCTTATCCCGATTATGTAGAACTTTTAAGACAAAGGGAAATTAAAGAAGCATCTCTCAATAAATCGGATTACAACCATTATAAATTACATGGAGTCCTTAAAAGAGAAAAACATCTAAAACTCGCAGATGGTAAACATTCGTTGGTAACAAATTTCTGGACTAATCTCCCTTACCTTGAAAAAGAAACTATCGATTCCTTGAATGCTGCCGGTATCGCATATAAAATAGAGCGGGACGATAGTACCTGGACGAATGCTCTAATAACCATACTTCCTTGGATTTTGATATTGGGTGTTTGGTTATTTTTTATGAGGCGAATGCAAGGAGGCGGAGGAACGAAAGGCATTTTTTCGTTCGGTAAAAGTAAAGCTAAAATGCTTACAAGTGAACAGCACCGCTTCACGTTTAAAGATGTAGCCGGTGCTGACGAAGCTAAAGTTGAACTTCAGGAAGTGATAGAATTTTTGAAAGAACCTTCTAAGTTTCAAAAGTTAGGTGGAAAAATTCCGCGGGGTGTTTTACTGCTCGGACCTCCCGGCACTGGTAAAACATTATTAGCACGTGCAGTTGCCGGCGAAGCTGGTGTTCCCTTTTTTACAATTTCAGGTGCCGATTTCGTGGAAATGTTTGTAGGTGTAGGTGCAAGCCGAGTGCGCGACTTGTTTGAAACTGGCAAGAAAAGTGCACCTTGCATAATATTTATTGATGAGATTGATGCCGTCGGACGTCATCGTGGAGCCGGTTTGGGTGGTGGACACGACGAACGCGAGCAAACATTGAACGCTCTACTTGTCGAGATGGACGGCTTCGAACAAAACAGCGGCGTTATAATTATAGCAGCCACTAATAGACCCGATGTCCTTGACCCAGCCTTGATGAGACCCGGACGTTTCGATCGATTAGTTGTTGTCGATAGACCCGACGTGAAAGGTCGCGAGGGAATTTTAAAAGTCCATACCCGAAAAATTCCCTTAGGCGAAGATGTTCACCTCGATGTGCTGGCGAAAGGAACGCCCGGACTTGCAGGGGCAGAGTTAGCAAATCTTGTTAACGAAGCTGCATTATTAGCTGCGCGGCAAAATTCACAATCTGTTAATATGCGTCACTTCGAAGAAGCAAAAGATAAAGTGATGATGGGAACCGAACGCAAAAGCATGATAATCAGCGATACGGAGAAAAAAATAACTGCATTCCATGAAACAGGGCATGTTTTGGTCGCGAAATTGATACCTGAAGCTGACCCTGTGCACAAAGTTACAATAATTCCGCGAGGACGAGCACTCGGTTTAACAACTTACCTCCCCATCGACGAAAAACATACATACTCAAAGGATTATCTTATGGCGATGATCACTTATGCACTCGGCGGTCGAGCAGCCGAAAAAATTGTATTCAATAAACTTACTACCGGAGCTGGCAATGATATCGAACGAGCAACCTCTATGAGTCGAAAAATGGTTTGCGAATGGGGTATGAGCGAGGTTTTAGGGCCGCTCAATTATGGACAGAAGGAAGAAGAAATCTTCCTCGGCCGAGAGGTTACGAGGTCGAAAAATTATTCTGAAGCCACAGCAGTAGCGATTGACCAAGAGATTAAAAATATTGTCGATGCTTGTATGTTGCGTTCTGAGGAACTTATCAAGAACAATATTGATAAGTTACATGTAATAGCAGAGGCTCTTCTTGAACGTGAAATTTTAGATGGGAATGAAATCGATATTTTGATGCGTGGCGAATTTTTGCCACCCGTCGAGACAAATCAAACTCCAAAAAAACCGGAGGAAGCAACTCCGCCACATGAAGCAAACTCTGGCGATAAGAAGTAGATGTTTAAGAATCTACAAAATATTGAAAAGAATTATAAAATTGAATTTATAAGAAAAAGCATTCATTTCTGTTCTCTTTCGATCCCTGTTGTCTATTTTTTTATAGATAAAAAAACAACGCTGTGCATATTGATTCCAATTACAGCATTGTTTGTGGTATTCGATTTAGCGAGATATTATTATCAGCCGGCTGCAAAACTGTTTTATGAGTATTTCGGTTGGCTCCTGAGAAATTACGAAATAGATAACAAACGAAAGCGGCTTAATGGGGCTTCAAATATTTTAATTTCTGCAATAATATGTGTAATTATTTTCCCTAAAATTATTACCGTTACCGCCTTCGCGGTTTTAATAATTTCTGATTCTTTAGCCGCTTTAATCGGAAGGCGTTTCGGGAATCAAAAGTTTTTCAAGAAAAGTCTCGAAGGAGCCCTGGCTTTTATCGGCGGCGGTTTCCTCGTAATCCTCTTAACACCAAAAGTCGATTATTTTTACGCTGAATATTTAATAGCAGCATTTGCAGTAGTAGTTGCAGCTTTTTTTGAAGCGGCTTCCACAGTTGTCGACGATAATTTTACAGTACCAATAAGCATTGGCTTTGTAATGTGGCTGCTCTATTTACTATTCTTACCAACATACAACCTTTTTATATTTGGATAATCTATGAAAGTATATTTATCGGGCGGTATGGAATACGCCGACGGCGAAGGATTCCAGTGGAGGCAAGAACTCCAAACCTGGATTGAACAAAACCTTAAACATAAATGCTTTAATCCTAATCATGAAAGCAATATATTTTTCGATACAAACTATCCTTCAGTAAATTTCCGGGATTTAAAAATCCAGGATATCGACCTTTACAAAACGATAGCTACAAAATTAGTCGAAATAGACAGCGATGAAATTGCCAAGAATACAGATTATTTGATATGCTATTGGGATAACGGAGCAGCAAAAGGTGCAGGAACAAAGGGTGAATTAACGATGGCTAAGTTTTTTGCTAAACCTGTTTATTTAGTTACCTCGTTTCCATTATCAGATATCCCCGGCTGGGTTTTGGGCTGCACCACAAAATTCTTTAGTAGCTTTGATGATTTAAAAGAGTTTTTGATGAGTAGGTTTAATAATGCTAAAGCACTAACAACCAATTAGCAATTAGCAATTAACTATTGGCAATTAACATACGACTCCTAACGGGGTCCTCTCAAACAAGCGCCGATAACACGGTCGGAAAAAAAAATTCGTTCACGATGCTTTGTTCATTAAGCGTCAGTAATAATACTGATGCGTTGATTGTGATGAAGAACTAAATATTTTATCAGTATATCCGTTGATGGATGTGTGATTTTCGAGAACGCGAACAACACGCAAACTTCCGATTTTTTCAAAACTAAGACTCGGCCTATAATCGGAAGTTTATCTCAATTTTCAAGCCCTTCAGCAACCAATTCTGCTATATCTTTTACAGCTACCTTATCAGCAGCTTCCTTGTCTTTCACGCCGTCGGAAAGCATCGTTAGGCAGAAAGGACAAGCGGTGCCGATAATATCCGGTTTGAGTGCAAGTGCTTCTTCAGTTCTTTCGAGGTTCACGCGTTTCCCGATATTTTCTTCCATGAACATTCTCGATCCTCCGGCGCCGCAGCAAAATCCCTTATCTTTCGCTCTTCTCATCTCGAGGCATTTATCCCCCGTAATATTCTCGATAATCTCGCGTGGTGAATCGTACACATCATTATACCTCCCTAAGTAACACGAATCGTGGTAGGTAATTTTCTGGGAGGCATTTGCCGACACACGAATCTTCTTATCTTTTATCAGATTTAAAATGAAATCGGTATGGTGGATAACTTCGTAGTTACCTCCAAACTTAGGATACTCATTCTTAAGTGCATTAAGGCAGTGCGGACAGGCGGTTACAATTTTCTTGATGTTGTATTTATTCAGAGTCGTTACATTCTCGTTTATGAGCATTTGGGCAAGATATTCGTTGCCCGCTCTGCGTGCTGAGTCGCCGGTACATTTTTCCTCGTTGCCCAAGATCGCAAATTTCACATCGGCTTTCTGCAATATTTTCACAATTGCTCGTGTAACTTTCTTAGCCCGCTCATCGAATGCACCAGCACAACCCACCCAGAACAAAATTTCAGCGTCCTGAATTTGCGAAATAACAGGAACATCCAAACCTTCAGCCCAGCCAGCTCTTGAGGCAGAACTGAATGCCCAAGGAGTATAATTTCGCTCAAGATTTTGAAAAGTAACTTGCAATTCTTTTGGAAAACGCGACTCGTTTAAGACCAAATATCGTCGCATCTCAATAATCGAATCGACATGCTCTATCATTACGGGGCATTCTTCCATACAAGCCATACAGGTCGTGCAAGCCCATAATTCATCTTCTGTAATATAATCATCCACTAATTTATTTTTAAGTCCTTGTTCCTGCGAAGTTTGTGCAGCACCTTTTTCATAAATACGGCGGCGCAAATCTTCGAATATTTTACGTGGCGATAACGGTTTCCCTGTTATGTTAGCAGGACATACAGCAACACATCTGCCGCATTCAGTACAAGTGTAACTATCTAAAAGTTGTTTCCATGTAAAATCTTCAACATCTGAAGCTCCGAATTTTGTTAACGTTTCGTCGCTTAAATCTATTGTTTTAAGTGTTCCCTTTGGCGTCGCCTTAGAAAAATAAACGTTCGGTATCGATGTTAAAACATGTAAATGCTTGGAGTAAGGAAGATAATTTAGAAATATAAGGACTAAACCGATGTGTATCCACCAAAAGAAATGATAAAATACTGTCAGCGTTTCGTTACCAAAGGAAGAAAAGAGAGGAACTAATTTAGCTGAAACAATATTAGCAGATAAAACTGTTGGGTGTATAGACATTCTTGTTGCACTTTGCCCGTACATCGAAAGCATAATAAACAGAATCATTGCTAAAATAAAGTAAGCCTCTGCTGATGAATGATTTACAAAACGTTTTGGTTTTAAAACGATACGGCGAAAGAAAGCATATAAGATGGATACAACGACTAAAAGAGCAAATAATTCTTGAAGGAAAATTAGTGGAGAATGAAGCGAACCTAAAAAAGCGAATGAAAATTCGGAATAAAACCCCTCGCCGATAGATTCGATAATTGCGCTGAACAAAACTACAAAACCCCAGAATATAAAAAAGTGCATTAAGCCCGCTAATGGTTCTCGGAGTAGTTTGGTTTGTCCAAAACCAACGACTAATACTCGCTTGAGTCGTTGAAACGGTTTGTCTGTTCGATACTCTACACGCCCTAATTTTAGATACGAGATTAATCTTCTCACATTATAAATGAAAAAAGAAATCGAAATAATAAAAATAAAAACGAAAACAATATTTTGTGTAGTCATAATTTTTTTTATTGTTTATTTGGAATAAGTATATCGGTCTCGAAGACGGTTACTGCATAACCACCGATTTTTATCGATTGGACTTTATTATTTTCTACCGACAAAGTAACATTAATTCGCCCTTTTCTGCCTAGCACATCCCCTTGCTCGGCAATATAGGTAGCCACACCATTAACGGGTGTCAACAAACTATTTTCAAATAGAAAAACAGCCAGCGGTCCGTGTGTTGAACCTGTTACCGGATCTTCTTGAATTCCTTCGTTTGGAGCGAAAAACCGTAAATGAACCAACGATTCCCGGTCAATCGTTTCTAGCGTAAATACACAGATCCCCTGCAAATTTCTTTGATTTAAGAAATTAGTCAAGGCAAAATAATTTGGCTTTATGCTATACAGAACGTGCAACCTTCGTATCGGTACGAAAAGATATTCTGATCGGAGTATTAATATTTTAGGATCTACGTCACTAATATTAAGGTTTAATATTCTAATAATATCTAATTTTTGGTATTGATAGCGTTCGAATTTAGTGGGAACGTTTAAACCCACATTTATACCAATTTTCTCTTCTGATTTAATAACTTCGACGGGAAGAATTCCCGATTTTGTTTCAACCCGGAAATTATAAGTTCCAAGTTTTTCCATCCCGTATAAACCATCTTCAGCGAGCGAATGAAAAGCCGCAATCGTTGCATGTCCGCAAAGTGGTACTTCTATGAGAGGAGTAAACCAGAGCAACTGTAAATCGGCTTCCTGAACGGATGGAGGTATAACGAAAGCTGTCTCTGATAGATTCATTTCGCGGGCAATACTCTGCATTTGCCTCGAATCAAGTTTACTCGCATCGTTTACTACGGCTGCTGGGTTTCCTTGAAACGGAGTTGTTGTGAACGCGTCAATTTGTTTTATGTGAATTCTATTCCCCATAAAAATTTAAACTCCTAATATTTTGCATATTATTGTACGTTGGCGAGGGCGGTTGTCAAAATCGATTAACACTACTTGTTGCCATACTCCTAATTGAGTCGCCCCATCTTCTATCGGAATTGTTAACGATGTTCCAAGCAAAGTCGATCGTAAGTGAGCATACCCATTTCCGTCCTGCCATGTTTCGTCGTGATGGTATCGGTGTTTCGTCGACACAATTTTTTCAAAAGCTTCAGGCAAATCTTTTAGTAAACCGGGCTCATATTCCATTGTGCTTAAACCGGCTGTTGAACCAACGACGAATATATTAACTATCCCATTCTTGATACCGGATTTATTAACAACAGAATTTATTTTTTCTGAAATGTTGATAATATCAGAATTCCCTTTTGTCGTTATTTCGATATTTTCAGAAATTACTCTCATATAACTTTATAGCTTTTAATATTGTTTTATCTTTTATGTAAACCAGAAAATTTTCTTTTACAAAATATTTTGGAATAACCGGCATATTAACCGATGATACGATTTTATCTCTATAAAGAATTTTATTTTTAGTATTTAAAACACAGATATACTCGTCATACTTTGGTGTAGAGATTTCGTCGTTAATCTTCCTGCTGTATCCTAATACATTTACATCGTTCTCAACATCTGTGAATACTTCTACCGGATCTGCGATATCCCCTTTTATATTTTCTTCTTTGATAAATATATTAACCGTTTCGTTCTGTGTATCATTTATCGAATATTCAAATGGTGTTTGATAAAAGAGCCGCTCATCAATTATAAATTCTTTTGATATACTATTGAATTCATCTTCGTCTAACTCACAGAGGATTTCGCCGGTTGACAAGTTAAGTTTTAATTTTTGAGGAGCTGTAAAACTGTTTTTCGATACGATTAAATAATTGTTTCCGGATGATATAAAAACTAATTCGTCTCTGCGCCATAATGTTTTGCCGGTATTGATATCAACCGCTATAATATTTTTGTGAGCTGGAAAATCGGGTCTTTCAAACTCATGTAAAATTACAACATCACCGAAAATCCCCTCAATGCCGATCCACCATGTTTCGGATAACTTAATATTACCCCATCTCGATTCACCGGTTACGGCGTTGAGGCAATGAAAAGAAACAACCTTGTCGATAGCATTCCTGACTTCAGTTATAATTAAATTTTGATGATTGGGAAATACCCGCCAGATTGGGTTAAAAAAATTGATTTCCCACCCGACTTTCCTTTTATTTTTTTTAAATATCAACGGTTACCAGACCATAATTCGTTAAAAATATGGTATAAGATAACAATCTCGACTTACATTATCAAGTATAATTTTTAATAATTGGTTTTATTAGACTGAATGCCCGCCCCCTGTGACTTATAGAATTCTTCACTTCTGGTGGTAATTCAGCAAACGTTTGTTGATAACCCTCGGGTATAAAAAGCGGATCATACCCAAATCCCCCACTGCCTCGTAATTCAGTAATTATTCTCCCTGTGCAAAATCCTTCTACAATGTGTTCGCTCTCAAAAGTTTTAAATACAACAACACAACGGAATCGAGCTTTCCTCTCATCATCATGATAATTTTCCAAATACCTCAAAAGTTTTTGATTATTCTTCTGATAGTCCTTCGGTTCACCCGCAAAACGTGCTGAGTAAACTCCCGGTTGCATATTTAGAGCATAGACTTCCAAACCGGAATCATCACTCAAAACCGGAGTCTGCAAAATACTAAAAGCCTTGCGTGCTTTTTTGAGAGCATTCTCTTCAAATGTCTTCCCATCTTCTATAATTTCAGGAATCTCCGGATAGTCTTTAAAACTCTTCAAATTTAGATTAAGGTCAGATAATATCTCTGTGATCTCACGAACTTTGCCTTCGTTATTACTTGCAATAACTAAATTTTTCATTAATTTAGAGTAATTTTTCCAAAGTATCGTTGATCGTTTCTACACCGATGATTTCGATGTTAGAATTTTTATAAAAACTTTTTATATTATTTTTAGGAATGATAATTTTGTTGAATCCTAATTTCTCAGCTTCCTGGATTCTTCGTTCGGGTTGGCTTACAGTTCGTATCTCGCCACCTAATCCGACTTCTCCGACAGCTATCGTTTTTGAATCGACTGGCAGGTCGCGTAAACTCGAAACAATCGAAGCAGCTATACCAAGATCGACCGCAGGTTCATCTGTTCGTAAACCGCCTGCGATATTCACAAAAACATCATGATTTGAAAGTTGAACACCTACCCGTTTTTCGAGCACTGCTAATAACAATCCCAACCTCCGATAATCGATACCAGTTGTATTTCGCTGGGGCATTCCATAATTCGTCGGCGAAACAAGAGCTTGCACTTCGATCAACAAAGGACGTGTTCCCTCGATACTTGCCACCACCGTTGAGCCGGATGCGCCAAATATCCTTTCCGATAAAAATACTTCCGATGGATTTTTTACTTCGCATAATCCGGTATCGTGCATTTCAAAAATTCCTATTTCATTTGTTGAACCAAACCGGTTTTTGATACACCTTAGTATTCGATACGCGTGATGCCGCTCCCCTTCGAATTGCAGAACAGTATCCACCATGTGTTCTATTACTTTTGGTCCGGCAATTATTCCTTCCTTCGTAACATGCCCGACCAAAAATATTGGGATATTACTTCCCTTCGCCATACGCTGTAACATTGCCGTGCATTCACGAACTTGACCAACACTGCCGGGAGAACTTTCTAACTCGCTTCGATACATCGTTTGAATCGAATCAACAATGAGAACATCAGGTTTTTGGTCTGCTACAACATTCACAATTTTTTCGAGGTCGGTTTCAGCCATCGGGAAAATTGAATCAGTTGATTGTACCTTGAGACGCTCCGACCGAAGTTTTAACTGTTGTAACGATTCTTCTCCCGTTACATAAAGAATAATTTTATCGCCGATACTATCAGCAATCTGCAGCATCAGTGTAGATTTTCCGATACCTGGATCGCCACCGATTAAAGTTACCGAGCCGTGCACAATACCTCCACCCAACACTCGATTGAACTCATTCATCCTCGTTTTAATTCTGGGCTCTTCTCGGGATTCCACACCTGAAAGGGGTACAACATCAAATATTTTTTGTTTAGAACTTTTTATACCCCTCGAAGTCTTGAATATCTCCTCAATAAAAGTATTCCACTCCTCGCAATTCGGGCATTTACCAAGCCAACGGGGCGATTCGTAACCACACGATTGGCAAACATATTTCAGATGTGTTTTCGACATTTTTATTTACCTGTCCTAATATCTCGTCCCCAAAGTAATTTTGTACGCAATAGTTCAAAATACGAATGTTCTTTCCTCTTTATCAACCTTACCTGATAATTGGCTCTGCGAATGATAAACTCGACGGGGGTTTTGAAAAATGCATCCTCCTGTCCATCAGCTGAAAGATGGATTGGAACGTCGGTTTTAACTATTACTTTTATAATACTATTATCCGGCACAACAACTGCTCGAGCAGTCAACGTATGTGGTGCGATGGGAGTAATTACGAATACATCAGTGCCGGGAGTTACAACCGGACCTCCTGCTGCAAGAGAGTAAGCAGTGGAACCGGTTGGCGTTGTGATTATTAATCCATCGGCAGAATATCGAACCAAAAATTGTCCATTCACATAAGTTTCCAGTTCGATAACCCGCTTATAATTCCCCCTGTCAATCACAATATCATTCAACCCATAATATTTTTTCTTCTTTAAATGTGGAGATGCTTCTAATACTATACGGTTTTCGATCAGATAATTATGATCGATAATCGACTGTATACTTTTTTTCATTGCGGTTATCGTAACATCGGCAAGGAAACCAAGTTTTCCTAAATTAATTCCGAGAATCGGAGTTTGATGTTTGCCGACAATCCGCGCGGCAGCGAGCATAGTTCCGTCGCCACCGAATGCAATTAATACATCGCAATTAGCCGGTAGCGATTTAGATGATGCAACATTACTTTCTTTAAAATTATAACGTTTAAGCTTACCAATTAAAGCAACTACATCATCACTCACAACAAAATCGATTTTCTTTTCACGAAAATATGAAATCAAATCGATAACAACTTCGGGTAAAGTTGGTTTATGAATATTACCGATAATTCCAAATTTCATTGTTGATCCTTTATATATCAGTTTACTTTTGGTTCTTTAGCGGCTTCGTCCACGTAATTTAATTTTAATTCTTTAAGAACTTCAACAAACATTCGGTTCTCATTTTCTGAAAGATTATTTTTCATTTTTTGGAATAACATATCTAAAATATCAATCGAAGTTTGTGCCATTTCGAGATTTTTTTCTACTTTATCAGTTATCGGGTTTTTCAATTTCCCCATCTGTTGAAGGGCTGCTGTTTGAAACATTAGAATTACGTGTGTTAGCAATATTTCATTTTTCTCAAGTTGACTCATAATAAATCCTTTCTATTAGTTTTCGATAATTTGATTTCCCACAATTTTGCATATTTTGTAAAAACGTAAGCCGACGAGAGGACTGACAAAACGAAACCGTGCAAGCCATCTAAAAAGCCCCGTTTCAAAACAAACATTTTGAAGAAAGTATAAACAGGTTTAATGAGCAAATGCCAAACTCGAAAGGGTATTCTTTTTTCGTCTAAATCGTCGGCAGCAAGCGAGGTATATTTATTAAACTTGTTAAAATAATGTAACAGATTATCGTCGGTAAAATGAAGCATATCGTTCTTTAAAGTTCCAATTTCACCAACGAGTTCAAATCTTTCGTGAACTCTTGAATTGCTGAAAGTTCCGGAATCTTTCCGGAAAAGCCGTACCACATACCCCGGATACCAGCCACAATGGTTTATCCATTTGCCCAAAAAATAGGCTCTCCGGGCAACTTTATAACCTGAGTATCCTTTGTTCCTATCATTTATTACCGCTATGATTTCGGATTTAAGTTCCTGTGTAACCCGTTCATCCGCATCTATTGATAAGATCCAATCGTAGGAGGCATTCTGTATCGCATAATTTTTTGCTTCTGAGTAGCCTTTCCACTCTTGTATAAATATTTTGGAGGTGTATAGTTTTGCAATTTCAATAGTTTTATCAGTGCTAAACGAATCGACAATAATAATTTCATCAGCCCATTCAACGGATTTTAAACATTGTTCGATATTTCTTTCCTCGTTGAACGATATTACACACACAGATATTTTTGATTTATTATCCATTCGATGACCGATATTTGCTTATCAACGCTAATATAGAAAGGAAATAAATAAACAGCAACGTGATAATAGGGTTCGATAAGAAACCGCCAGCAATAGTCGAAACATAAAAGGCAACCATTGCTAATAATATACCCCAAGTGATATTTTTCAGACTATTATTTATATGTTTAGCTTTTAGAATTTTTATAATCGTAGCAAAAATAACAACCGCGAAGTAAATAAATATTAATAAACCTACAATTCCACACTCCATATACATTTGCAAAAAATCGTTGTGCCAATTACTGATTCCTTTATCAATTAATTCATTTTTAGATGGAAATATTAAATGAAAAGTATCAAGCCCGAAACCAAAGATAATCTTCTCATCCCAAATACTAGTTGCTCCTTGCCATAGTGTTGCTCGTTCACTCGTATGCGATAAAGGATTCAGAAGTGTGGAGGCTCGCTGTAAAACACTTGGAAATATTATCAGCATTAATCCAGCCGCAGTAGCAGACGCTATTAATACACGTCGATTTTTGAAAATACCATAAACCAAAATAATAACCGCTGTCGCAAGCCAGTGTATCCTGTTAAAAGTAAACATCAGAGCGATCATTGTTAATGTGATTGAAATGATGAAAAACCATCTCTTCGGGAATATCTCTTTCTGTTGGTTGAGAGCTAAAATTACTCCGATCAGCACCGAAACATACATCCCGAAAGTATAATAACCTGACGTCGTTGACGAAGCACGGCTCTCAAGACCAAAACCATATTTTGTTATTCCGATAATTGAAGCAACGACTCCTGCAACTACAAACACTTTTATCATTACGTTATATTTTATTTCATCCTGTATATTTATGTTGTTTGTGAAGAAAAAGAATAAGAAATAATAAATTATTTCCGTCCATAGAGCCGGTGTACTAACATCATAATTTATCGAAAATAGAATCCCTGATAATCTCGATACGATGAAGAGTAAGACCGGAATATCCAGCGGCGTAGTTTCAATTTTATAATATTTATTTTTAACAATTTTGAATAACCATAAAACAATCAGCATCAAAGAAACAATTTGTACTATTGCAATCGACAAGATTAATGAGGCAAGAAATAATAATATTCCCCACCAAATTATTTTATCTATTTGATAAGTAGATGCTTGCTTCAGCATTTATATTCTAAACCGTTTAAACATACAGGTGAATTTCTCTGTATTGTATCGTTATAAATCTTCCAATTATCCTTTAATTCCATCGTTTTTTTATGGTATAGGTGATACAAAATTGCATAATTCCGAACAGATTTAAAATTTACTCCAAGCAAACGCAATCTAAATTCAACATCACTATCCTCTCCTAATCCAGCTCCTTCGTATCTCTCGTCGAAACCGTTAATCTTTTCTAACAACGATTTCTCAATTGAAAAATTAGAACCCAAAATCCTTGCTTGTTTCTTGCGATGAATATTCAATAAAAATCGGTTTCGGATTCCATCTTCCAGACGGGATGCCCTGCCCGTTAATGCATCGCACAATAATCGTAAACTATATTTTTCTACTTTACCGTTATAAACATCGGCCGTTGATAATGCGCCTGAAAAATTTTTACTAATCATCACGCGACTTCCGCAAAGAACTGAGTTATGCTCTTTTTCTTCGATATGCGATCCGACAAAATTTTTATGAGGGATACAATCGCCATCGATGAATATTAAATATTCAGAATTTGATGATTTAATGGCTGCGTTTAATATTTTGTTTTTGCGGAAGCCTTTATCCTCCTGCCAAATATGTTTAATCTCGTAACGGAATTCGTTTCTGTAATTTTCAATAAATTGCTTCATCTCGAGCCCTGACCCGTCGTCGGCAATTATTATTTCAAACCGTTCATAAGTTTGTCGGTTTATACCTGCCAAAACTAATTCGAATTCACGTATTTTATTATAAACCGATATTATTAACGAAGCATCGGGTTTCATCTATTTTACTACAATATTAAACAGTTTATTCTTAACGAAAATTGTTTTGACGATGGTTTTACCCTCAAGATGCTTTTTAACCGATTCATTCTCGAAAGCTAATTTCTTTACTTCTTCTTCGGCGGAGTCGAGAGAAAGTGGCAGTTTTGCTCTTATTTTTCCGCTAACCTGAACAACCATTTCAATTGTCGCAACACGAGTTTTGGCTTCATCGAATTTGGGCCAAGCCTCGTAAGTCAGGGTTTTTGCGGAACCAAATTTTTCCCAAATCTCTTCTGCTATATGTGGTGCAAATGGTGCTAACAATAACAGGAAGGATTTTAAAGCCACTAGCGGCTTTATTTCTAAATTTAAAAATTCGTTCACGAATACCATCATCTGCGATATTGCAGTGTTGAAATTCAACGTCTCAATGTCCGAGGTTACTTTCTTGATCGTCTGATTTAAAATCCTATCTTGCTCGGCAGTCATTGGCACATCTTGGATCGTAGAATTTAAATTACCATTTTCATCGACATACATTCTCCATACACGATTCAAGAAACGGAAAACACCTTCGACACCTTTTGTTGACCACGGTTTGGTATCTTCGAGCGGTCCCATAAACATCTCGAATAAACGTAAAGCATCTGCCCCATATTCAATTACAACATCGTCAGGGTTTACTACATTTCCCATAGATTTCGACATTTTTTGACCGTCTTCGCCTAAAATCAGTCCCTGATTCACAAGTCGTTGGAATGGTTCCTTCGTTGAGACATACCCCAAATCGAAAAGGGTTTTGTGCCAGAATCGTGAGTATAGCAAATGCAGGACAGCATGCTCGGCGCCACCCACGTATAAATCGACAGGCATCCAATATTTTTGTTTTTCTGGAGAGCAATGTCCATTATTATTCTGCGAATCTAAATAGCGGAGGTAGTACCAACAAGAACCAGCCCATTGAGGCATCGTGTGAGTTTCGCGGCGATATGTTTTACCGGTTTTTGGATCAGTATAGTTTAACCATTTTTCGATTGTTGCCAACGGCGATTCACCGGTACCACTCGGTTTGTACGACTCGACATCCGGTAACAAAATCGGCAACTCGGTTTCTGAAAGGGCTATCGCCATTCCCTCGTCATCATAAACTAACGGGAATGGTTCACCCCAATATCGCTGACGCGAAAATAACCAATCACGCAATTTGTAATTTATTATACGCTTCCCAATTTTCTTTTCTTCTAGCCACTTAATAATTTTATCCTTCGACTGTTGGGTAGTGAGACTATCAATTGAAATTTCATCGTTCGAAGAATTTATCGCAATTCCTTCCCCCTCGTATGCTCCATTTTTATGATTACCTCCGGAAACAACTTCCACAACCGGTAGGTGATAAGTTTTAGCAAAATCGTGGTCTCGCTGGTCGTGACCGGGCACAGCCATTATGGCACCCGTTCCGTAGGAGATCAAAACATAATCGGCAATCCAGATAGGAATTTCTTTTTTTGTAGCTGGGTTAAAAGCACAACCACCTGTAAATACTCCCGTTTTATTTTTTTCTAACGCTGTCCGTTCAATGTCACTCTTTAGTGCTGCTTGGTTACGGTATTCTTCAACATCTTCGAAATATTCTGTTGTAGTAATTTTTTCGACTAATTTATGTTCGGGAGCTAGCACTAAATAAGTAGCTCCAAAAAGTGTATCGGGACGAGTTGTAAAAACACGGATCGTTTCCTGTGTATTCTTGATTTTAAATTCGATTTCAGCCCCTTCCGATTTTCCTATCCAGTTGCGCTGCATCTCTTTGATACTTTGGGGCCAATCTAGTTCATCCAAGTCCTTTTCGAGACGATCGGCGTAGGCAGTAATACGCAGCATCCATTGGCGCATCATTTTCCGTTCAACTTTGTATCCTTTTTCGACCCATTCGTCAACTTCCTCATTAGCTAAGACAGTTCCTAATTCGCCGCACCAATTCACCGGCATTTCAGCAAGGTAAGCAAGCCGATGTTTCGCGATATATTCGTACTTTTCCTTAGAGCTCAATCCTTCGGGTATCGGTAGTTCAGAAATAGGGCGGGCTTTACCGGTTTTCTTATCAAACCACGAATCATATATTTTCAAAAATATCCATTGCGTCCACTTGTAATATTTGGGATCGGTGGTATTAATTTCACGCGACCAATCGTAAGACAAACCCAACATTTTGATCTGTCGTTTGAATGTAGAGATATTTTGTTGTGTAGTAGTACTCGGATGGATACCTGTTTGCATTGCGTATCTTTCAGCCGGTAATCCAAAAGCATCCCACCCCATCGGATGGAGTACATTAAATCCGTTCATCCGTTTGTAGCGAGAAATAATGTCAGTTGCGGTATAACCTTCAGGATGCCCGACGTGTAAACCGCTTCCGGATGGATACGGAAACATATCAAGAATATAATATTTTGGCTTATCGAAATCTTCTACAACTTTAAAAGTATTGTTTTCGTCCCAATATTGTTGCCACTTCTTTTCTATTTTATCAAAAGGATAACCCATATACTACTTTCCCGCCTATTAAAGTCATAACGATTTCAGTATTTAATATTTTGTTCGTAGGTATAGTCATAATGTCTTGGGAGAGAATTGTTAAATCGGCATACTTATCCACTTCGATTGTACCTTTTTCCTTTTCTTTAAACGCGGCATACGCAGCCCAGGTTGTATACGCCTTCAATGCTTCTTCCCGCGACATACATTCTTCTGGATACCATCCTCCTTCAGGTTTACCGTCTTGATCGGTTCGAGTTACTGCCGCATACAATCCCCAGAGAGGTTGCATAATGTCGTTTGGGAAATCGGAACCAGCCGGAATGATAGAGCCAGATTTTATCAAAGATTTCCAAGCATAAGCTCCTTTAACTCTATCGGTTCCTAATCTTGCTTCTGCCCAATCCATATCCGATGTAGAGTGAATTGGCTGCATACTTGGCAATACATTTAATTTTTTGAATCGAGAAATATCTTCCGGTAAAAGAACCTGTGCATGTTCAATTCTAAAACGAAAATCATTTTTATTCTCAAATCCAAGTATTTTTTCGTACATGTTCAACACAACATGATTGGCACGGTCGCCGATAGCATGAATGCAAACCTGAAAATTCTTTTTGATGGCTTGACGAGTTACTGCCTCCATCGTAGAATCATCGAGTAAAGTAAGTCCACGGTTTCCCGGATCGTCAGAATAATTTTCAACAAGAGCAGCGCCGCGTGAGCCGAGAGCACCATCAGCGTACATCTTTACAGCGCGGATTGTTAACATACCGTTGCCATAATTCAGCAAGGGTCCGCGTTCACTGAATTCATTCCAGGTCTGGCTTGGTGCATCTACTGCACCGTAAATTCTGATTTTGAGTTTCTGTTCATCTGCTAATTTTTTGTACACACGAATCGTTTGCGAGTTCAGCCCCATATCGTGTACTTCGGTTAAACCTGCTTTCATACATTCGTCAGCAGCAAGTAAAATACATCGTTCAACTTCAGCATCGGTGGGAGGAGGAACAATTTTTTCGATTAACTCGGTTGCCTTGTCTATAAACACACCAGTAAGATTGCCGGAATTATCACGAATTATTTTACCACCGGGAGGATCAATTGTTGCCGGTGTTATCCCTGCCATTTCAAGCGCTTTTGAATTCACCCAGATTGCATGTCCATCGATACGCCCTAAAATTACAGGATTATCGGGAACGGCTGCATCTAATAGTTCTTTTGTCGGAAATTTTTTACCGTCCCAAAGAGTTTGGTCCCATCCCCTGCCGTAAATCCACTCACCTGTAGGAATTGTTTTCGACTTTTCCATTACCTTCTCGGCAATCTCGTCTGCGGATGTTATTCCAGCAAGCATCAACGAATTCAGCATCTGTCCAAAACCGAACATGTGTGCGTGTGCGTCGATAAGTCCAGGAATAACTACATTCCCTTTTAAATCGACACTCTCCGCAACTTCGAAAAGGTCTTTTAACTCACTCGATTTTCCAACAGCAACTATGTACCCATCTTTGATTGCGATTGCCTCAGCAAGAGGGTTGTTGTTATCGAGAGTATAAATTTTACCATTGATTAGTAAGAGATCAGCTTTCTTCTCCATAATGAATATCAAATATATTATCAATAAAAGTGTAGCAGCAACTAAAAAATATAAAGCAATCTTATATCTCATAATTCCGAAAAGGTGTCTTAATTTTGACTTAATATAAAAAGATTAGTCAAGAAAAGCTAACGATTTTCTTCTTTCTTGATACAATGCCCAACCCACTTTTGTATAAAGGTGGAATAGTAAACTTCAAACATGCGTTTACATTTTTATTGCCGATAGGCTGAAGCAAACCTGTCTCATAAATCGCACGAACTGCGTTAGCTCCTGAAGGTGTCAAACCGTTAAACATAGCGTAAAGTTCTTCTCTGTTTATGAAGGTTTTGGTAAGTCCTTTGAATTGATCGAAATGTTTTTTTAAGTGTGGAAATTCAGAGTATAGAAAAGTATCGCATCTATATTTAGATACTTCTACGAAAGCTTCTTTGATTGCTTCGACACTCACAATATTCTGAGAATATTTCTCATATACTCCATCGTTGGTGTGAGATGAAAGTGATTTATTAATTTCTCTTTGTTTTATTACAGCTTGATTGCCTAAGTGAATAAATTCACGCGGATACAGCATTCCTAAACCATCTATCATACGTTTCATTATCCATTTATGACTTGAAATTGTATTAGACGTCTGACCATTTGTATTTAAATTAAATATCAAATGAAATACTTTTTTTATAAGCTCATCACTAGCTGAAATAACCCTGGCGATGTCTAAATTTTCATGCAATATTTTTTCACAGTATGCCCTGACTACCCGGTCATGTACAGCGCGGGCGACTAATAATTTTAATATCAAATTATCAGACCACTTCAATTCTACCGTAAAAGAAACGAGATGTGATTTATTGACAATTTGCAGTTCTTTGAAAATGTCAGTCCGTAAAAATACTTTAAGATTTATATTCGAAAATCTGTTGCTATATTCGATTAATAATTGTATCAGAGCAGTTATTGCCTTTTCTCTCCGTTCAAGATTATCTAAATATAAAAGATCTATTTGGTCGGCTAAAATCCATACGAGGCAATTTGTTTCTTTCAGAACTTTGTCAACCAGATCGAGAAAAGAAATTATATTTATAGTAGTTTTACCTTTGTATGTTTTAGTGGTTGATAAATTCGATTGATGCAGAAAAAGTAATTCTTTTATTTTTCTATTCATACGACCGATGTAATCGTCGTGCCTATATAAACCGATTTCAGAGAGGAGGCTTATGATTGCGTTGTAATTAGATTTGAGAGAATCGGACTTACTTGAGTCAACACGTGAACGCATTCTTGGGCAGGTAGCTATAATGGAGGCAGCCTTTAGACCAAAATATAGTTGCCAGAAATATTTAAAGTCGTCGATTGTTTGAGGATTGATTTCTTGAATTTCAGAGTAACTTATATACTCGTCGCTGTGCAAGCCGTATGCAGGTATGCTATATATTTCCGAGAAAGAATTATGGAGGAGCTGGGTCAGCCGGAAGATGTCTTTCGAAAGGAGACGAAAAAAAGCGCTTTTACCTGAACCTTTTCCGCCCAATAACAATGTATGTCCTGGCTGTAAAGTCTGTTTGAATAAATCAGTCCCGATAAAGCAGTTTGATAGTTTATCGTCGGACTCGGCATCTACTTTTCCGAAAGATAAGTTCGATAGTACTTGATGGGTGTCCATTGTTCAAATTATTTTATTGCTTTTCGCAATCGAAATAAAGTCTCTTTAATATCTTCGGAAATAAGTTTTGTATCTGCCAACACGGGCATAAAATTCGTATCACCGTTCCATCGAGGAACTATGTGAAAATGAATATGATCATCAATACCTGCCCCTGCACTCCTGTACACATTAGAACCAATATTAAAACCATCAGGTTTCATGATCTCGGTTAGCGAAACCGACATTCGTTTTAGGAAGTCAAAAATTTCCAAAGATTCTTCATTCGAGAAAGACTCCAAATTCCCTATGTGTCTGAAAGGTACAACCATCAAATGACCGCTGTTGTATGGATACAAATTCATAATTACATAACAATGGATGCCACGTGTAACTATCAAATTTTTATCGTCGTCATTTTCCTGAAATGCTTTACAGAGGATGCATTCTCTACTCAATTGCTCTGAAAACGATGCAATGTATTTTGAACGCCATGGAGAATACATCCTTTGCATAAAAAATATTATTCCTCCTCTTCAGTTTTACTCTTTTCGTAATCAGCAATTATTTTATCCATAATTTCTCGTGGAACTTCTTCATAGTAGGAGAATTTTTGTTTATGGATACCCCGACCTTGAGTCATCGATCGGAGAGTTGTTGAATATCTGAAAAGTTCCTTCAAAGGTACAAGTGCTTTTATTACTTGATTATGTGAATGAGCCTCCATACCAAGAATTTTGCCTCTGCGGCTGGAAATATCGCCCATTACGTCACCCATATAATCTTCGGGAACAGTTACTTCGATTTCATAAATTGGCTCTAACAAAATGGGTTTTGCTTCTTTAAAACCTTTTTTGAAACCCATCCGGCCTGCGATTTTAAATGAATGTTCATCAGAATCAACCGAGTGCGCCGAACCGTAGAACAGAGTAACTTTTACGTCAATAACTTTGCATCCGGCTACTACGCCTCCGGCCATCGCTTCTACGATACCTTTTTCGACAGCGGGTATAAAACGCCCCGGAACCACACCGCCGACGATTGCATCTACAAATTCGAAACCTTCGCCTCTTGGTTTAGGTTCAATTTTTAGAAATACATGTCCAAATTGTCCACGTCCACCGCTTTGCTTTTTGTGCTTGTATTCAATTTCTTTACATACTCCCTTAATAGTTTCACGGTAAGGAAGTCTCGGTTCAACCAAGTCAACATCAACACCAAAACGGGCTTTTAATCTTTGTGCAATAATTGTTAAATGTAACTCTCCTTGTCCGCTTACAACTGTTTGTCGCAATTCGGGATCGACTTTAACAATAAAAGTTAAATCTTCAGCGTGCAATGTATGCAATCCGTTTGCGACTTTATCTTCATCACCTTTCGCTTTCGAAACTATTGCCATGCTTATAACTGGCTCGGGGAATATTATAGGAGGAATAGTAATTGGTGCGGATTTGCTGCTTAATGTGTTGTTTGTATGAGTGTCCTTGAGCTTAACTGCAGTTCCAATATCTCCGGCGAATAATTTTCCAGTTTCCTTCCGTTCTCTGCCGTTTAAAATATAGATCTGACTCAGCCTTTCAGATTTACCATTTGTTTGATTGATAAGATCGAGTCCGGAAAATATTGATCCCGAATAAACTTTAAAGAATGACATTTCACCTAAATGCGATTCAGCCAAAGTTTTAAATATAAACATTACTGGAGGTCCATTCGAATCGCATTTTAATTCTTGAGTAGTTGAAGTTCCCGATACTAAAGCTCCTTTAGAACCCATATCGACAGGATTTGGGCAGTAGTCAACGATAAAATCCAGGCACGATGCGATTCCAATTAAATGCGTACCGGTTGAACACAGAATCGGGAAAATTTTTCGCAGCCGAATTGCTGACTTTAGACCTTTAACAATTTCGGATTCAGTTAATGTACCGTTTTCGAAAAAGTTATTTATAAGTGTTTCATCCGATTCGGCAATTTTTTCGATCAATTGAGTGCGATAGTCTTGGGCTTTGTTCAACAAATCAGAAGGGATATCCGATTCAGTATATTTTCCCTTTCCGTCGCGATTATATCTTAGAACTTTCATTCGAAGAACATCAACAATTTCTTCGAAGCCCAACCCTTGTCGAACGGGAAATTGGATTGGCAAAACATCGTTACCGAATCTTTCTTTTGCAGCGTTTACAGTTTTTTCGAAATCTGCATTCTCGTTATCGAGTTTATTAATTATTAATACAGCAGCGTTCTTGTATTCTTTTGTATATTCCCACACAATTTCAGAACCTACCTCAACACCTTCGGCCGCTTTCAAAAATATTAAAGCTGTATCAATTACAGAGAGAGCACATTTTACTTCTCCTGTAAAATCCGAATAACCGGGTGTATCTAAAATATTTATTTTGTTATTCTTCCATTCGCAATGCAGCATAGCTGTGCTGATTGAAATTTTTCGTTCGATTTCATCAGGTTGGAAATCTGATATTGTATTTGAATCTTCAACTTTGCCGATTCGGTTAGTAGCACCTGATGTATAAAGTAATGCTTCCGAAAACGAGGTCTTACCGGAATGTCCATGCCCGATTAAGGAAATATTTCGAATGTGTTCCGAGGTAAACTCCTTCATAACGCTTTATATTCTCCTATGGATAAAATGATTTAAATTATTTTTATTGATTGTCGGTTTAATTTTTTAAACGTTCGATAAAAGCCCGAACTCCTTTTACTATAGCGCCAAAGAAAGAAACCGCATCAAGGACCGGTTCTTCTATTTTTCTTTGAATTCTTTGTTCAAAGGCGACAATATCGTCGGCAATTTTTTTAAAAGAATTGATTGAATAGATTACCCCGTCGATCTGCTTCTCGATGTTTTCTGTAACTTGGTCTATCCTGTGGGCTGTCTTAGATAGATTTTCAAATACTGGAGTGGCTTTTGAGGTGATTTGGTTGATATCCTTTTCGATATTGCCAAAGGAAGAAGTTATTTTTTTTATTGCAAATATCAAATAAATAGATAATATTGATACGCATAAAAGAGCAATTACTTGAACAAAGGTTAATAAGGTTTCCACATCAATTTCTCCTTGAGTGTTCTTTATTATGAACGTTCTTTTTTATATGTTTCAACTCCAGCGTGCACTGCATCTTTAATCCTCTTTCCTTCATCTGTAGCTTTCTCGCGAACTTGCGACACAATCTTTTCGGCGTCGCCTAAAATCGCTTCCGCTTTTTTCTTTGCGTCGGTGATTATAGCTTCCGATTGCTTCTTCCCTTCTTTAATCAAAAATAATGCTTTGTCTTTTGCATGCTTCAGATACTCTTCAGCATCCTGTTTTAAATCGGTGGCTTTTTGTTTAATATCTTGTCTAAGTTCTTTACCCGGTTTGGGGGCGTAAAGCAGAGCCACTATTGCTCCGATAACACTACCGGCTAAAAGACCCATTAAAAAACCTTTTGCCATTTTATTGTCTTCAGTTGCCATAACATCTCCTTTTAATTTTGTTTTAAGGTGTTGTTAATTGTGTAGGAAATTACGAAGTTAATGCCTAAAAAGCAAGAAAAACGTAAACTGAAGTCAACAAATTATTTGTTATTTAGCCAAATATTTAATATAATTAACAAAAATTTTTAACAAAAAACCTTAATACTATTATGTGGAAAACAACTGATGGCAGTACTGGAAGGTTAATTCAGCTTTGTCTGGGCTATTTCTTCTTTTATTTAATTTTTGGCACGACAGTTAAATATTTTACCGACTACTTGGTACAACAAATGACTGACCCTGCTACATTTAAGGCAATGCAAGTCAGAATGAATATGGAATTCTTAGTTTACAGTACGATAGGTGGAAATTTAATTTGCCTAATGATAGTGTTAGTATTTCGATGGTATAAACTAAAATCCAATTACTCAATACAGGCAGCGGGTGTGAAATTCCCGGTTGAATTTTTATACATAATACCATCAGGAATAATGACAGCCGTAATAATACCGACCACCACCCTGATGTTCACACTACCAATATCGATTATGGTGGCGATGGTTATAATGCGTGGCAGTATAATTGTAATTTCACGAATAATAGATGCCATACAGATTAAACAGAAAATTTTGACAAGGAAGGTTTACTTTCAGGAGGAAATTGCAGTTTTATTTGCAATATTAGCGGTAAGCGTACATTTATTTTACGATCGGGGGAATTCAAGTTTTGATTTTATTACCTATACTCCAGCTTTGGTAATATTAGGAAGCTATTTAGTGGCTTATTCGATTCGGCTTTATATAATGAATTATTATAAAAACACGAGGGGCAAAGGAGTACCTCAGGACAATAAGGGCTTTTTTGCTATCGAGCAAATTTCAGCCGGGATCACAGTGTTGATTGTCGGTTTTATCTTGTTTAACATCAGCGACACAAAATCGTATCAGATTCAACTTTTCCAGGAAGCGTTGACACAACCATCTTATCTTTGGGGGTGGGAAATTATCGCAGGCACTGTGTTCGGGGCTGTTGCTTTCTTTTCAGTGTTTTTATTTATGTTCAAAGGTCGAACCGCAACCTTCGCCGGTTTAGTGAACCGCTTGACATCGTTGATTGCAGGGACTGGAGCGACTTTAGTTTTCTACTACATTTTTGGAGGTAAATTCCCGAAAAATTCCGATTGGATTTCGTTAGGTTTTATACTCATTGCAGTGGTTTTCTTAACTATCGCCGAAAAGAGACGGACTGCTGAATTGAAAGCTGAGCATGTGATATAATAAAAAACCGCTAAGGCTTAATGTCTTAGCGGTTTATATTTGTGAAGATAATCCTTTTTATTTGTTCTTAATATTCCACAACTTCGAAGTAACTCGTTCTAACTCGGCTCCAATTAATTTTGAATCGAGAGTTTTTTCGGGTTCATTCTGAAACACTGCATAAGGCACTTTTATCCCCTTTACTTCAATAAAGTCGGGGTCCTTTGCTTCTAACTTATCCCAATCGTTCACCTTGTAATAAAATTCCATTTTTTCGTCGGGTAACGAATGGTGCAAAATAGAGTGTTCAAGTCCCTTCCGTGCTCTGCGTTGGTTCTTACGAACTGATTCCTCGTAAGAAACCTTAATATAAACTAAGACAGCATTCTTCAAAATATTTTCATCTAAGTAGCTTAATGCTTCGTAGATACCGTTTTCACCACCGCGGGCAAATTCTATCAATGTAGTCATTTTGTCGTGATAATTCGCATCGCGAGCTAATTTTTTCTGGTATTCCAAGTTAATCCGCTCAATAAACAAATTCCAAATAAAGTGTTCCTTGAACCAATATTTTTCATCAGTCCACACTCTAGGCTTCGCATGTTTTGTCAAAATATCATCAACCTCAAAAGTTTCCCATACATAAACAAAATCATCTAATTCTTCAAAGTTAGCAATATGTAAACGGTCCAATCGTTCATTCGCGTCGATGTGTTTCAGATAATCTATTACTTCCGATTTACCTGCAGCGGGTCTTCCAATAATTATCACAATTGAAAAATTATTTTTTTTCATAATTAAATTTTGCCTTTCCTCAATGTATTTATATTTTTATTTAATTTCTTCAATTCTATTTTCATTTTGGGAATCAATTTCTTTCGTTTGGAGCACTACTTTCCGAACTTCATCAAAAACAGTCATGTTTAACTGAATTGCATTGTTAATTTCAATTCCGAGATAGCGTTTTGCTTCTCCTATAAAGTAATCACTGGCAGCAGCACTGTATATTCTATCATCTTCTATAGGCTTTCCTTGAATATCTAATTTTAGTATTTCGATATCGCCCTCTTTTTTTGTCCATTGGCATTTGATGCCCGAAAATTGGATGGGCGATTTTTCTTTGATGTAAAATTTCACTATCGATTTTATTTGCTGTCCACTCAATTGGAAAGTTGTTAAAATATTATAAAAGGGAAGCACCTCGAATAAATCTTTTTTAGTTATCTTCCCTGCCGGTAAATCTCTTCGAATTCCGTGATTATTCATAAATGCAATATCAGTTTTTGCTGCAATCCGCTGTGCATCTGTAATGAAATTCCCGATGCCGCTTTCGCCGCTGCCCCGCTTCCAGTCCGATTTTAATATTCCGATTACTTCGTTGTAATCTTTTTCTATCACAGTTTGCATCGAATCGATCAACATTGTAAGAAGATTGCTGGGTCTACCTGGCCGAAACCAGAGTGGGATCAACTGGCCGTTGAAATTCGTTACTTTGTCGTTTTCTATAAATACTTCCAGCTCGCCCAAATTTTCTCCATTACCGCCGGCTTGAGCAATTATTACATTGTTGACTACCTTGGGTTTGGTTAGGCGTGTATGTGAATGCCCACCGATAATTACATCTAATCCAGAAACATTCGCAGCCAAAACTGAATCGTCGAAAACACCTTGGTGGGTTAAGGCAATAATCAAATCTGTTTTCGGATCGATTTGGTTTATATATTTTTGTAAAGTCTCAATCGGCGAAAGAACACGAATACCAACCAGATTGTTTTGATTGACTAATCCATATAAGTCTTGTGACATAATTCCGATAATCCCGATTTTAATACCGGCTTTATCAACAATGATATAAGGTAAATTATTCAGGTGATTCTTTCCCTCGTTATTTACCAGGTTTGCCGATACTGTGGGGAATTTTGCAATTTTAGTTAACTTTACAAAATTGTCCTGTGAAATATCGAAATCGTGATTACCGGGGCACCAAACTTCGTACCCTATTATGTTCATCATTTCGAAAAGAGCACCCCCTAATGCACCCTTGTACTGATATTCAGTGATCGGATTTCCGGTCATCACATCGCCGGCATCTAACAGCAAAACATTTTTTTCTCTTTTGATACTGTCGGTAACGCAATAGATCTCGTTGAAACCACCGATTTGTGGTTTTGGTTTGTCTCGTACCCAGGTGGCTTCGCGTGGAAGAAAGTTTGAGTGAATATCGTTTGTATGAAGAATTGTTAAAGCTTTTGGCTGCGAACAGGAGGAATAGAAAAATGTAGCCATCGATAACGATAGCATAAATAAATAAATTTTGGCTTTATTCATCTTATTAACAAGTATTTTTAAATATAGAAAAACCAATCATTGTTACAGATTGGCTTTCACGAATTAGTCATTTACAGTAGATATATATTAACGAACCTTCTTCTTATGTCGGTTCTTCCTCAAACGTTTTTTTCGTTTGTGAGTCGACATTTTATGACGTTTTCTTTTTTTACCACAAGGCATGTATTATTCCTTTAAATTATAGTGTTAATTAATTAAATGTTGTTGTAAAATTTGTTTAGCTTTTTGAGCGACCGAAGATGTGGAATCGAGTGCTATACATCTGTTGAACCAAAAAGCGGCTTTCTCAGAATTTCCATTTTGCCAGTTCACGATACCCAAATTATAATGTCCCAAAACATGATTGGGAGAATATTTTAGAGCTTCTTGCATAGTGCTTATCGCTGTATCGAAATATTCTTTCTGTTTTAACGTATCCTCAAACGCCATCTGATAATAGCTTACACCGAGATCGATGCGTGCATCAGCATTTTTTGGATTATGGAGTAAATACTGATTGTAAGTTTCGATAGATTTGAAGAGGTTACCGCTGTCTTGATAAAGATGTGCCAGATTCAACAACGATTCGATGTCTGATGGATTCTCTTTGATTACTTTTTCAAGTCGGACAATATCAGCCTTCATACTTTCCATTTGAGCGACGTCGTGTGAATGCTGCTCGTCCTCGTTATGAACGTGCCCTTCATGTTCATGTTTAGCAGGTTGACGTGTAAGAAATACTATCAACGAAATTGATGCAATTATTGCGGCTATCGCAAACAAGTGTTTTGAATTTTTCATTAGTTATTACTTTTAAGGTTCGGTACGGCCCAAATTGGGCTGAGTTAATTTTAAATTTTCGTTTACAATGGATTTCAATTCCTTTGAAACTTTAAAAAGTGGAACAAAATGTTCGTCAACCTGAACCTGATCACCTGTTCGAGGATTGCGTGCCATCCGTCCTTTTCGCTTTTTTACTTTAAAACTTCCGAAACCGCGAATTTCAATATTTTTACCTTCTCTCAAGGCGTTAATTATAGTGGATATAAATCCATTTACTACTGCTTCTGTTTCGACTTTCGTGAGTCCGGTCGCTGAAGCAATTACATCAATTATATCAGCTTTAGTCAATTGTTTCCTCCATAAGTTAATTTTACTTAGGGGTTAATTAATTTATATTGTAAAATCGGGTGTTTAAAAATTTCGTCTTTCAGATTAAAGACATCGCCAAGTTTTGTTTCGCCCAAAAAACGATCTATAAAAGTTTTCCGTTTAACTTCTTTTACTACTGCCGGATCACCTTTTATGCCGGCTAATTCTGCTGCAATTTTCAGTGCATCTTCATAAGTCCCCAGAGTATCTACAAGTTTCATTTCTAATGCTGCCTTACCTGTGAAAACCCGACCGTCAGCAAACTCGATTGCTTTGTTTCTATTTAACTTACGTTCGCTGCCGACGATTTCAATAAATTGCGAATGCACATCGTCCATCAGATTTTGGAAATATTGTTTATCTTCTTTTGTCATTTCGCGGAAAGGATTACCCGAATCCTTGTACTTCCCCGACTTAACTGTATTCATCTCTATTCCAAGTTTTTGGAACAAAGGATCCATTCTGAGAAACTGTGAAATGACGCCGATGCTACCTGTCAATGTCCCGGGATTTGCAACGATTAAGTTTGCACCACAAGCAACATAATATCCACCGCTTGCAGCAACAGAACCCATCGACACAACAACCGGTTTACCCGATTCACGCGTTTGTTTCACTTCGTTATAGATTTCATGACTGGCAACGACACCACCGCCAGGTGAATCGACTCTGAATAATACGGCTTTTATCGATTTGTCTTTCCGATACTTCTTAAATTGTTTTACAATTTTTTCAGACTCTACAATTACACCTTTTAATTCGATCAGTGCAATTTTTTCGCCTTTACCCGAAATATATTCGATATCTTCTTCTTGTTCAACAAAAAGAGAAGAAAGCAAAAAGAAAATTCCGGCACTTATTACTAACAACACTATAATAATACCGAAAAACCATTTTGAAGATTTATTCATTCCTATAACCTATTGATTTTACATATAATTATACGAAATCTATGAATGAAAGTCAAACAACAATAAATTTTATTTTATCTACTCGGTTGTGTTTAACTTCTTCAACTTGAAAAACATAGCCCATATATACAAACTTATCATTACGTTTTGGGACCCTACCTGCAAGATGAAGTACTAATCCTCCGACAGTCGTATATTCGGCATTTTCGTCTAGGATTTTGATGTTTAATTTCTTTTCGATATCCTTCAATAGAGCCGTTCCATCGACAATACAGGTCTTACTATCAATAATTTTAATTAGTTTAGTTTCGGTGGTGAGAAGAGAATCTCCTGAAATGCAATTTAGGATATCTTGTAATGTAACCATACCTACAGTTCCTCCATGCTCATCAACTACGATAGCCACATTAATTTTTGTGGATTGAAATTCTTTCAGTAACTCGATTACATTTTTTGTTTCTGGGATATAAAGTGGCTTTCTCAGTAGGGGAAGCATATACTCGGTATCGAATTCGGGTATAGTTCGTTCAACTTTTAATATATCTTTTGTATAGATAACTCCCACAATATCATCAATGTTGGTTTGATACACTGGAATGTATAAGGTGTTTGCAATCCGGATTACCTCTTTTAGTTTACCGAGAGGGGCGTGGATACCGATGGATACTACATTCATTCTCGGTATTAATATATCTTTTGCATTAAGAAAAGATAGTTCACCTATTCGGTGAAATAATTGTTTTATGGATTCATCGATTTCACCTTGTTGATTCACAATCTCAGTTAGCTGTTTCAGGTCATCCTCGGTTATGACCCTACTTTTTCTTTGATAATTCAGAAATGATTTAACCTGTTGCATTAAATATTCAAAGATTTTTGAAAAGGGTGACAGTATAAAAGTAAAACAGGAAATTGGGATTGCCGCAAACCGAGCATATTGAAGTGTATATTTTCTGGCAATTACTTTAGGAGTTATTTCTCCGAAAATTAAGATGACGAGCGTTACAAAAACAATTTCAACCAGAAGCGCAATTATTTTATCTGATTGAAAGTATTGTATTATTTGGAGGGTTAAGATTGCTGCTACCACTGCAGCGGAAACATTCACTAAGGTATTACAGATCAAGATTGTTATAAGCAGCTGCGACGGGTTCTTTAGTAAGTTTAGAAGACGACGATTTATAAAATTTTTGGGAGCGATATTTAATATATCTTTATTTTTTAAAGAAAATAAAGCTACCTCGCTCCCAGAAAAAAAAGAGGATGCGATAATTAGAAGAAAGAATAGAATGCCGTATGTTATAATTCCAAGAAACAAATATAATCAGAATGGCAAATCATCATCTTGTTGACCCGATGGAGGCATAATACCTGTTTCTTCTTTCGTTTCGGTGGTAGAAGTCGAGGCTCCCCTTCCCCCGCCGAGCATAATCAGATTATCGGTATAAATTTCTGTAACATATTTCTTTTTTCCATCTTTATCATCGTAACTGCGCGTTCGTATGTTTCCTTCGATATAAACCTTTTGTCCTTTTTTTAGCCATTCTCCACAAACTTCAGCTAATTTATTCCATGCTATGATATTATGCCATTCAGTTCTTTCTTGCACTACCCCTTCAGTATTTTTCCAACTGTCTGTTGTGGCAATAGAAAATGAAGCCACGGCTGTCCCGTTCGCTGTGTATCGAAGCTCAGGATCTTTTCCAAGATTTCCGATGAGCATTACTTTATTTAAACTTTTTGATGCCATAATTTTTCTCTCCGTTTGTTAATGTTATTTGGATAAAAATAAATTTGTCGGACAAATCAACATTATTTTGTTGGTTAATATATATAGTTTATCTTGAAATATTTTCACATCGGTCATTCGATTTTGTGATGGTAATTGAAAATATTCCGCGATATTAATTTTGTTCAGCTGTTTGCCCTTGTGATTTAGAATCATCAATTCGTCGCCCATAACAATATAAATTTCTTTTTCGGATAAACAAAAAGCACGAACCGATTGGGGGGAGTCCAACTGAAGGGAATGTAAAAATGTACCCCAATGATCATAAACGGATATTTTATTCGATTCTAAAACATATAATTTATTGTCGTTTGTTGTAGCAATTTGAATGGGATGGGGTACTAACCGATAATCCCCGATGATCCTAACATCTTTAATCTGAAACCCGTCGAATGTAATTTTCATAATATTCTTATTTTCAGAATCGTAATAATATAGATTCGAAAACTTATCGACGGCTAAAAAAGAAGGCCGCCCAAAAGGAAAATTAGTGGATTGAAAAGACTCGCGTGACAATGAACTAATAAATTCTAAATTACGATTAAACCTTTGGATGCGATTGTTGTTATAATCAGAGACGAATATATTCAATCCATAAGAAGCATCAATTGCCACTGGTTTATCGAAATTTAACTGCCCCCAACCGATGCCTCCTATTTCTTTTTGAAATTGATTTTGTGAATTATATTTAAAAAGTTTATAGTTTTCTTTATCTAGGATATAAATATTACCTTCGTAATCCATGGAAAATACTGACGATTCAGAGACCAATGTATCTATCTGAAAATATGAGTAACTAGAATCCTGGATGTACGAAAATGGATACAAGAAAGATAATAAAATAGAATAGAATATCATTTCGTCAATCTGTCTAAAATATAAAAGGGTTGTTCTCAAAAAAAGAACAACCCTACTACCTTAAACTACTAAATTAAAAACCTATCATCACAGAAAACCATTGATTACCGGAAAAGAAAGTAGTAGAACGATATGCATAATCAACAGACATTTCAACCCCACTAATAATATATCGAACACCGGCACCGAAAGTGGGTCCAAAAATATTTTCAAATTCCGAGGGCACACCTTGGGCATAGGTATAACCACCTCTGATAAAGAACAAATTATTATAAGCATACTCAACACCAAAGCGATACTCATCATTTGAATAATTATTGTTTATAAACGTAGTGCTCATCTCTACTAAGTGTTCTGCCATTAGAGGATATTTGTAAGCAAGACCCAATTCTAAAGTTGTAGGCATACCGAATCCGGCAGTTCTGAGTCGCATTGGTTGAGCCGGATATCCGGCGATCTGATTCGGGTCCTCAACAAATCTGTCAAAATCTGAACCATCAAAACGAATTTCTGATCCCAAGTTTTTGAGTGCCACTCCGAAGTTGAAGCCTGTTTCACCAGCTTTGTATTGTAATCCTAGATCGAATGCAAAAGCTGTTGCTGATACACGTGTAATGGATTCGTGAACCATTTTGATATTCGTCCCAAAATGAATTCTATCAGTCATTCTACGAGAATAAGTTAAACCGACTGTCAGATATGTTGGGGAGTAAGTAATACCAGTTCCTTCTGGCCTATCAATAGTAGTTTCTTCGATTTTACCAAAAGATAGAGTTTTTAAACTCACGCCGAGGTGTCCTAAATCTTCCATATTTGCAGAAACTGCAAAATAATTAACTCCAATATCTGCAATATATGATAATTTAGAGAACATAACCTGAGCAGTGAGATTGCTTCTTGATAAGCCAGCAGGATTCCAGTGTATAGCATCTAACCCTTGGGCAGTGGCTAAAATCGATCCACTCATCCCTACACCGGTTGACCCTACAGGAATTAGTAATTCTGTTGCTCCAGCAGTTCCTCGACGATTAGGTGATCCTGCAAAACTATTTGATGTGAATGATATAATGATGGCTACAACTAATATTAAGTGTAATAATTTCGATCTTTTCATGACTTTTTTCCTTATACTTTCATTTTAGAATGTGTCAAGACGTTCTTCTTGTATAAATATGGCAAACTTCAACACCTTTTCACCTATCTTCGCTTCTCCCCCATGCTCATCAAGTCCGTATCCCTCAATATGTGCGATATACATTCCACTCGCTACAGGAATATTGGCGTGATTTTTTATATTCCAACGTGTAGAGCTGTTATCCATTCGTCCTTGGTAGTCATGATTTACAACCGCTATCATATCACCAGCTAAATTAAAAATTCTAATCTTAGCTCTGGGAGGAAGATTGGTAAAAGTAACATAATTATCAAATGGATCAGCCTGCAACTGATGCGATGCATAGTACGGATTAGGGACAATTTTAATTTTGTGCATCTCATCGCGTTGTTTTGCTATTGCTGAAAATCCTGTTTGAGGAGCTTTAACTTCGAAGTCAAAAGATTTATCTGTATTCAAAGCGTAATTCGGTCGAATTGATAAAACATCTCCCTCAGCAAAATTTGATTCGTTCGTTAATTTACGCATTCCTAATATGTAACTTAAAGGTAATGTTTGAAATACTTCTCGATAGTCAATATCTCGTCTGATGTATTCTGATTTTGCAGTATCAGTATATGAAGAGCGGAATATCAAAATCACTTCATCACCATCAGTATGGTTTTCAGGTGAGAAAGGTGCAGGATCCCATCTGGCATCAATTTTACCTCTGTAAACATAAACAATGCTATCTCTGCCATAGATATCTTTTCGGACGACACGCATCGAATCGTTTCTTTCAACTATCGCAACATCCAATTGCCTTGGTTTCCCATCTCCATATAATGAATCAACTTCCCAAACAGTGAACGGAACAACATACCCACTGTCCTCAATACCCATCCTATATTGTTGGTAATCTTGATATAAATAGCCAAATCCTGTAGAATCTACTAAATATGGTCTAAATTCGGCATGTATCGGACGTTTGGGAGGTCTAATCTCAAAACCCATAACATATCGATAGGCTTTTTGTGTTATTGTTTTAGAAAACCTAATTTCCACACGGCGTAAGCTATCTGGACGGAGTGCTGTTTGGAGGTTTCTGTATTTGCCAATAACTGGGTATGATACAATTCCAGTTGGGCCCACAGTTCTGCGAGGACTTACTGAAATAACCAAACCTGCTACAGTATCGTCCATCGCAACTCCACGTAAACCGTAAAACCAGCGTTTACCTTTGTACGAAAAGCCAGATGGTACTTGGGAACGTCGGCGGACGCCGATGGGCGGTTTTTGAACAACCGGCATTACGTTCGCAACGACAGGATAATCAGTATTTCCTTTAAAGTTGTTATAGTTTGCTATTACTGTATCAATAATTTGATTATTTGAGTTCAATTCAAGTAACGACCAAGAATCCACTTCTAACGTTTTTGTTGAATCATTGCCTCTAAATGTGATCCGGTACTTTTTATTTTCAGTTCGCCACGGATCAACAACCTTAACCTGGACCGCGTCATCATAATTTTTATCAGATTTCCATTTGTTATGTGGAACAACCGAACCAAAATCAGCTCCGCTGGGGAATTCAGTACCAAGAACAGGATTTTTGGGAATGATCGTAACGACATTTTTCGGTGATTCTAATATAATCAATCCGCTGAGGTCTTTAATTCTTGCTGAATCTTTAGGGTTATAATTAGAATCGACTGCAGAGGCAGTAACGATGAAGTGATAAGGTCTTCCCGGTATAAATGGTTTAGAATTAATCTTATCCTCTGTTAAAACGAGTTGATCTATAATCCCTTCAAAATCTCCTGACCAGATAGTAGCAAGTACGGGATCTGATGCCCCAGGAAACACCACAAAATCCTTCACTTCCGACGAATCACCTTTTCGATAGTATGTTCCTAGTTTTTCAATACGCGCACCCGGTCTTAATAATGGATCATTAGTTTGATAAACAGTAAACGCATTAAATTTCCAGGTAGTTTTGAAGAATTTTTCGTCATAGTTCCTGAAAGTCCTTGACTTTTTGTCCTTGTCCCACGATAAAATAATTTTACCATCAATCCAGCTGTGTTCAACTTTAGGACTCGGTGGAGCAGGAGGTAACTTGAAATTATTGTTAAATAAAGTTTGCGACATATCGGCATAGGTGCGTAATGTGCTAATACTATTAAGGTTATTAGAGCCTCTTGCAACAATTATACCAATTACTACTTGTTGTGTATCACCAGGCATTATTGTGAAGGGACCAGCCGGTAATGTAAATCTGACATCAGAAGGTTCCAGTAAGTCTGAGTAGGTACAACCTGTGTTTGTAACAGGGTCCCCGGCGAACATAAAATAAGTTGTATCGCCTTCACATACCCATCGTCTGCCAGTACGAGTTAGACCTTGCATTACATTGTAAGATTGCAAGAATAATGATGGATCGTACCAATCAGGATTTGTGCAGCCACCTTGTCCAGGATTACAATAGAAATTAAAACCATTTAAATTCAAATTTTTATAACCAGCTATCAATTGGCCCGACCACTTTGCAGTATCCGTAATAAGATCGGTTTTTAACCGGGGTCCTTGAAAATATTTATATCCAACAGCAGGAGGGGCTGTTCCATAATCCTTGTCAGTATTTGTGCCATTATATACAAATCCTAAATTCCGTTTTTCTTTTGTTTTAAGATTGAAGATGGTTGTATCGACACCTGAAGCATCATCAAAAGCATCTCCTAGATCAGGATCTGACCATACTACTAAATAGGCAGAATCCCAAGGAGCACTACTTTTATTGATAACTTCAAACTTCATAAATTGCATCTGACCGAACGGTCCTGCACGATTATAAGCCCACGATGTCTGTCGGATTTCTGCGCCTAATGGTTTGCTTCTTCCCCAAATCCAAGTATGAAAAGCCTCTTCAGCATCATTGTAGACTGCGAACATCAACATATCTGGATAGACTACTTCGTTACCCCATACTAATGCAGGTTTATCTATATTCGGATTATATTTTCCGTCATTATCAACATCGTGAAATGGTGCACCGTCTTCAGCAGGCCATTCCGCATAATCGGCACTAGTGTGAGGAGAATCTTCGTTCGGGCGCACCTGATAGTATCGATATTTCGCGCGGGTAAAATCGTCAGCGCTACCATCTGGTAAAATAATACCAGGACGAAACTCTGACCCAAAATGACCTACTGTCGCTACTCTGACATCCTTTTTTGTTGTGTCATCAGGGTTGACTACTCTCGCTCCAATCCACATTGAAGAAGAAAAAATAGCGTGAACTTTACTTCCTTTAGGCCACTCAAAACCAGGCCCAGTAGTTTTGTGGTCGCTATAAAACTCGCCATCATTTCGAAACCAAGCATTAATGGTATTAATATCCATAGCTTTTCGTTCGATGATCATTGGCTTGTGTGGCCCGAGACCAGCCCTTCTAGAAGATTCGATATCCAATGAATAGCCCAATGAGAATGACAAAGCAAATAGAAACACCGATAAAAATTTTATTTTCATAATAATAAACTCCTTAAAAATTTTAATTAAAATTCTAAAATAAGTCCAAATCTGACTTGCCGAGGTGCACCTACAAAGCCCGGCTGCATCTCGTACATATTATATATTCCAGTGAACACAGGCACTTCATCCTCTCTACCTTGGTCTATCATTCTCTGGATTGTTGCTTTGAAATCAGGGGTTTTAGTATATCCTGTTGCATCGGGGAGACCCGAACCAGCCCATACGTTAGCAATATTTTTTCTGTTCAATAGATTCAAAATTAATATATAAGTATTCAATCTCATATTGGAAATAGGTAATTCAAAAGTTTTATCAATTCGGTAATCGAACCTAAAATTCCAATCACTGTAGTTAGCATTAATTGTTGATTGAGGTTTTATTCGCGAGTCGGTTGGCGGAATACTTGGATCATTAAGTGTATAGGGCCTCCCGCTATTACTTCTGAATAATAAATTCATACCGAGTTGATTCAAGAATACATTATCCATTTTTCCGAAACGGTAATCTAAGGTTGCAGCAATTGTGTGACGCTGATCGAAATCGAGAGGTGATTCAAATTTTGGAGTTCTTGCATTCAACCAAAGAATTGTGCCCAAGGTGCCAGGATCGGAACCTGTGCCTGTTGCATACGATAAAGTATAGTTTACAGAAGCAGATAAATTATTCCAACGCCTTGAATCGAATGTAAGATCAAATCCGCGCACAGTCGAGTAATCACCATTTTGAAGAGTTGAAAAAGTGGTATTGTTCCAACGCGATTCAATGACACCTAATTGAATGAGTCCAGTAATTTCTTTGTAGTAAGCTGTAGCATGTATGCTTGCTACCTCACCTAATTGCTGACGAATACCTAATTCGTATTGAGTAGTTTTTTGAGGTCGTAATCGCGGATTATTAATAGAAAAATAACCAGGAGCTAAATACCATTCGCGCAACCTATCGGAACTTATGTAAAGGTTCGACAGTGGTGGCATCTGAGCGAAAGTTCCATACTGCGCAAAGAATACCATTCTTTCTGATACAGGAAATGAAAAACCTAAACGCGGACTGAATATTAAAAATGGTGTCGATTCTTCAAAACTGTCGTCCTCAATCTTGTTTGGATTTCCCCAACCATCTGCTGGAACTTGTTTATTTGGAAACAATCGCTTAAAGTTTTCTGGCGATCCATATTGTGTAGTATTTTTACTATTAGCAACATCGTATAAATCTTTTAATACATCCGTGTTTGAATCCCAATAATCCAATCTGAGTCCGACGTTTACAATAAAATCTTGGTATTCCATTTTATCTTGTAAATAAAAAGCACCGAAGATAGGTTCTTTGGGACCTTCACTCCGCTCGCTCTTTTTATATCCCTCGTAGTTTACTTCGCGACCGAAATAATCATAACCATAAGTATTGATACCTCGGGATGCATATTCTTTAAGGACGTAAGATTTTTGTGCTTCTGTTAATTTATCATACCACTCATTCCGTAACGTATCAATTATACCCGGTCGCAATAAAGCTAAACTAAGAGGTCCTATTGCATAAGCACGCAATTGATGGATTTTATACTCACCACCTAATTTAATTTCGTGTGCACCCAATTGATGAGTTACGTTTGCGTTAAATTGCCAAAACGTTGTTTTATTATAACCATATCCATTATACACGCGACCTGGATAAGCAAACATTCCTAAATACGTATCCATCGGAATTCTTGAAGCTCTTAAAATGCTGGAATCTATCCCCGGAGGAAAATAATTGAAGAAGAGAGGATTTTTCGCAGGATCTCCATAATCGAATACTCTATCTTCGTGGACGGGATCCATGTAATCAGAATAAGTATAGAAGTAACTGCCCTGAATTTCAGCAACTGTTTTAGGTTGTGGTGCCCAGGTAACTCGTAAAGTATATTGGTCGTTGACTGAATTTGTCATCGGATTGTGGAAGGCATTCATCAAAGTATAGCTGAACACCCTTGAACGAGCCCACGTTCTCGAGGATATACCACCCAAATTAATACGGAAGTCGCCCAAATTAGCAGTTAGTTTTTCGTTCCAAGCAAGACGGAGCGAAGCACCATCGGGCATTTGACCCGGTCGTCCTAGATTCCAATTCGGTTCGTCCAGTAATAATTCTTTTGCTCGTTTATCAATTTCTCCACTCGGTAGTTGGGGGAGTCGTTGAAGACCTACTTGAATATGATTTACCGTTACTTCCTTAAATTTTGGCCAAATACTGTTAGCAAGGGAAGCTAATCTTTCAGCGTTGTAAGTTGGATTCGGATCTCTGTTAAAGGTATATTCAAAAGAGCCAAAAAATTGTAAAATGTTTTTATTGGAAGGAATAACCGGTCCGCCGAATGCTAAATTATACAACTGGTATCCATTGTTTCGCCAACCTTGTACTCCATCCCCCAGAAATCCATCTGTAACATATTCGAAACTACCGAAATAATTTGGTTTACCGGATTTGGTGGAGACGTTCACAATACCACTCATTACGTTTCCATATTCAGCGCTGTAACCACCAGTCATCACAATCATTTCTTGAATTGCTCTTTGACTTACAAAAGCTGTTGAGCCACCTGTTAAAGGATTATTCGTCCAAACACCATCTACGATGTAACCGGTTTCTTCTGAACGACCGCCGCGAATATTAAGTTCGCCACCTCTTTCACCCTGGACTACACCTGCCGTAGTGGCTGCCATTTCCCTAATACCACGTACCGGCATTAATTGAATTTGCTCTGAGGTTACAACACGAACAGTCCCAGTTTGGTCTTTGGGTATGATGGGCCGCTCAGCTGAAATCACAACCTCCTTGAGTTCTACAGCTTCTGAACTCAACTCTACGTTTTGAGTTGTCGTGAAACTTACCATGGCTTTTAAGTTTTTCACAGTAACTTCCCGATAACCGACATATCGCACAATAAGATTATATGTACCGACTGGAACATTTAACATGATATAATTTCCATCTACATCGGTAACAGTCCCAATAGTTGTGCCTTCGAGCATAACGTTAACACCGATGAGAGCTTCCCGCGACTCTTTATCGATAATTTTACCAGTTATCTTACCTGTTGTTTGAGAAAAACTTATTGAAACAACTATAAAGAGCAAAATAAAAAGAAGTAGTAGCTTTTTAATAATCATAACTCCTCCTAATATAGGATAAATTTAACATAATAATTTTTTTCTGAATTTTAATTTATAAGGAATAACTTTAGCATCAGTACTGGAAGTAACAAACGACTGAATTAAACAACAATAAATTATAGTTTTATGTAAAAAAACCTGAAAGAATATAAGAAATATCCCGATTGTTGTCAAGTGTAAGTTAATTTTCTTGAAAAAAGGAAAAGGCTTTTTAATGGATAATAACTTTAAAATGATATTAGGTTCGCTAATATTTTATGAGCACCCTCCTGTATGTTCAATAATTGATAATGTAATGCCATATTCACGTAAATAACTGTGCCTTTAAAATACTTTTGGGTTAGTATAAGGGGGGTTTTGTCGATTGATGATATTATCGGAAATTCTATTTCTTTTGTTGACGTAATACTTACTTCGTTCGTAGTTCTATTGTAAATCCAATTTTGTAAATCCTCATCGGTTATTTTATTAGGTATGTTTAATATTCTATGGTTAGAATCTATTATAACTGGTGAGTTTTCATCATAAATGAACGACCGAGTTAACTTGATATCACCTAACAGCGACACTGAATCCCAAAATTTATAATCCTGAGATAATACTATTAAAGTTCCGCCGGCAGCCACAAATGGTTCGATTAAATTCTTAAAAGATTTCAGCTTTTCGATAGAATTTCTATCAATAATTATTACATCTAAATTATCCGCACCAGTTTGTAACATGTTCATTTCGTTCAGCTCTACAAATTTTACACTAAGTCTTTGTAGTGTTAATTTGGTTAGCGAGTTCAGTTGTGAAGATATCAATCCGACCATCTTATCGCGATTAACGACAATATCAAATTTTCTGGCAACAAAATTAGCCACAGCTTCACCTCCGATTTTTAATTTCAAAAGATTATCGCCAAACTGAATCCCCTGTTTAAAAAATAAACTCAATGTATCTAAATATTCAGCTCCTTTATAACTTAGCTTCACGTTTAGAGTATCGGAACTTACTAACGTGCTCTCAGATACTGTAACATAGTCTGTGACTCCATCTCTGGAATGATTCGTCAGCCGGAAGACAAATTTTTCATTATCTCCATTATATAGCGGAGCAAATACAACCGGTGTTAATATTTCGGCGGTAAAACGAGGTGAGAAATCGAAATGAATTATCTGCTTATAAACAAAACTTTCTTCCTTAACATTTGAGGAATGAATAACAAAAAAATAAAACTGATTTTTAAGATTAATTTTATCCAAATTATAAATCTCGTAGGGATAGCTATATACTAGATTTGCCGGGGATAATATGCGATACTCCTGTCCCACTACCAGTGGTTGCCACCTCTGATTACTTTCGTTGATAACCCAATCCTCATCCACGCCAGGAAAGAATAGCTGAGTAGTCCCATATTTAGATAAACCAGATATTGAATCTATCTGTAAAATAGTTAATTGGCGGTTTGTTAAAATTGTTTCGCTTATTGTATAATATAGTTTTACTCCTAACAACGCATGCCTTATTTTATCTAAATTTATTTTCCAATTCAAGAATAATTTGTATTCTTGTTGAGTAAGATTCATTCGATATGATAGATGAGTACTAACCGAATCCAACAATTTTGATATTTCTTTTAATTCATATTTTTGATTTTTTAATAAGCCGGAGGCTAAATTATCTATTTCTTTCTTGAATTTTTTCAGCTTTTGGGTATCATAGCTTGGTATATCGGCTATAGTATTATGTTTTTTTATCTTCGCAGGATATATTAAAGAGTAACTCGGAACACCCCGGCTCTTTAATTTTTCTAATTGTAGCGAAATTGAGTTGTAATGTTCTCTTGCATTCTCGCTAATTTTGCGATACGATTTTTTGTACCTTGAATCTTTTGTATCGACTGGAATTATAATTCCTTTTTTTGATGGGTCATCATAATAAAAACGTGATACTTTCCAATTTCCATTCTTCTGACTTTCTGAAATCACTTCCACAATTTTATCAACAAGTATTTTAACTGAACGATTTTTATTTCCGAAATA
This sequence comes from Ignavibacteriales bacterium, assembly GCA_037443545.1. Lineage (GTDB taxonomy): Bacteria > Bacteroidota > Ignavibacteria > UBA10030 > BY39 > JASEGV01. Next base: position 65,238 of record JBBIOD010000005.1, read on the forward strand.
CCAATCACGCGACAAAAGGATTACGTCGGGTTTAAAACTTGATATCAAATGATACAGTTTATTTTTTAAAGAATCGTTATTCCAATGCGAAAATATTTTTTCATCATCCTGAGCTGAAATTATTTCGGGAAACGAGAGATAGTAAGTTTCTCCTTTCAAAGCTGATATTGCGGCAAAACTTTCTCGTCTCAATTTTGCAGCTATTTGATGAGGAAAATAATAGCTCGAATCGGCTTCTGTGCATTCGCCATTCGTAATATAGGCGCTCATTATTTTTGCCCCCTTCGCAAAACGATAATATGCAAGTGCCGAAAGATCCTCGTATCCCGGTTTTAAAGAAATATTTAACACATTTAAACCTGATTTAATATCAATGCATCTTTGATATAATTCATCATCAAGTATATTGTTTGGAGAAACAGAACTTATTGCAAAAATATTTGCAATTAAAAATAAAATATATAATGATTTTGGTTTCGTCATAATAGTAAACTTAAAATTTAAGTTTGATTTACATATAAAAAAAGGCTGACTTAAAAAAGCCAGCCTTAATGATTTTGTTATTTCGCGGAATTAATTAAAAACCAAGTTTAATCGATAGTACATTATTCCCGTCGAAGAAATCGGTTTGTCGGTATGCATAATCGACAATAATATCAACACCTGGCGCAGAATAAGCAATGCCAACGCCGAATGTGCCGCCGAAAATATTTGCATCTGTTTCAGCTTGTGGGACCATACCCATACCGGCTCTTCCGAACAATTTAAAACCACTTAGATAATAACCGATTTCGCCACCAAGTTTATATTCGTCTAAGTATAAATTGTTATTTATAAAGGTGCTATTTAAGCTATAATGTATGTTTTCTTGAAAAGCACCGACATAAGCAAGTCCAATCTCTATTGAGGATGGAAGTTCAAAACTTGCTGCCTGACTTTTGTATCTTTGTTCAGGACGGTAACCTTCGCTTGAAGTAGCACTCCGGTACAATCCGGTTCCATCAAATGTCATTTGCGAACCTATGTTTTTAACCGTAACACCAACATTCAAACCGGGAATATGAGCCAGGTTGCGATAGATAACACCAAAATCGAAAGCGAAAGCGGTAGCCGAAACACGGTCGATTCTCTCAGAGATCATCTTGGTTGTAATACCCGCCGCAACAGCATCGGTTAATGATTTTGAGTATGTAAGACCTAAAGTAAAATAGGTTGGTGAAAACACTCTTCCTAAAAGTCCTTCAGGGTCTTCGTTTGTCGTGAGTGGAATATCGCCGAAAGAAAGCGATTTAATGGTTAAACCAACAACACCAAAATCACCAAACGAAACACCCACTCCGCCATAGCTGACGCTGATATCTCCTATATAGCTCATAGAAGAGAACATACCTTCAGCTCCATATTTCATGTGGCTGAGACCGGCAGGATTCCAGTGTATTGCTTCGACTCCAAAAGTGTTAGATATGGTGGCACCACCCATTGCAAAATCGCGAGCGCCCACTGGAATTAGTAATTCAGTGGCGGCCGCAGTGCCTATCCTTTTATTTTGAGCCTCTGTAAAATTAGTTACTACTAAAATTACAAGGCATATTAAAAAGGCGGTATATAAATATTTATTTTTCATATTTCATTCTCCTTTTAATATTATTTTAGCCTCAGAATACATCTGGAACTTCTTGTTCTTGAATAATGGCTACCTTAAGAATCTTGGTAACCCCTACGTCGGGCATATCCACGTGAGCTACATATATACCACTTGCGACCGGGAAATTATTCTCATTATTAAGATCCCAGCGTAAGAACTGAGTAGGATCTTCTTTTTTGAGAGTACGAACTAACTGGCCCGCTAAGTTGAATATTCTTATTGTTGCTTTCGCAGGTAATTTATTAAATGTTACAAACCTAACAAACCTGTTTGTTTCGGCAGGATTGAAAGCATAATAAGGATTTGGATACACACCCACTTTTTCTGCATCAGCCTTCGCAAGTTCTAAGCTTTCGGATTTGCTAGGAGATTGAACAATAAATTTCACCTGTTCACTCAGAACGTGATTCGCAGTTATTAAAATAGTATCCGGATTCGACCAGATTGGCGGAACAGCGCTTCCGGCAGGGAAAGCTGTAACATTCGTCAAATCAAATTTCCTGCTATTTTTCATCCAGAATACAAAATGAGCATCGTGCCAGCCTTGATTGCCGTATGGACTAGCAGTATCGCCGAGTATGTTATATTTATATTCATCTTGATTCATTGCTGCATCATATGGTTTCCCAAAAACGATCAAGAATTCTCGACCTCCATCGCCGACATTGGTTGGTGTATAACGGCCATCAACCCAACCTGCTCCGGTACCAGTAACCGCGACATTATTTTCAGAAAAACCAACCGCTAATTGAACAGGCGTGTTAATACCAGCATCGGGGTCATATCTAAATGCTCGGAACGGGACTGGTAAAGTATCGCAATACCCCCAACTGGCTGATGTATATCTTGTTCTGCCGTATGGTGGATCTGCAAATCGAGAATCTGCTTTTGCGTTTTGTCCAGCCCGAACATAACGGTAAGCCATTCTCTGTGAAGCTGGAACGGATTCATCGAACACAATATAAACGTTCTTCATATCGGCCATTTTGGCTCGTGAGGTTGTAACGCCACCAAAAATTCCGGTACCGCCTTCACCAACCCACAATGGACCAGACCCTCCGCTCGTTGTTTCCATGGAATTATAATTTGAAGCACTATCTCTTAAAAGCGTTCCACGCTTTCCAATTACACAATCGTTGACTTCGTTCGGTGGTCCTGCAACTTCCCAGAAAATACCATCTATAATCGGATAATCATAAATATCGCCATTGAGAGCTACTCCTAGATTTGTATAGGGGCCCCATGTTGTTTTTTTAATACTATCCCTTAAAGACCATGTGAAATTTCCTGGTGCGCCGGCATCAGATTTGAAGGTAACTTCATAAATATTTCCGGTTGTTTGTTTTGGATCGACCACTTTTCCTTTTACAAAACCATCGGTGAACGGACCAACATTTTTATAAGAAGCGAAAGCTCCATATTTACCTTGGTACCGAACTCCTTGCGGAGATTGGGGCTTAACGGTAAACACAATTGGGCTTGATTCAAGTGCTGTTGGTAAAAAGTCAGTAACGGTCGTGCGGCTGTATGCCGTAACTGCCAAATAATATTCTTGACCATTATTTAGTTTATCAATATCTAAAATATGATCGCGAGTAAATTGGTAGTGCCGTGTGATACCGCTATTAGTGCCAAATTGAACGGGGAGCATTAAAATTTCGCCTGACTTTTTATCAAATTGTCGGTCTAAAATAACAGTGGGTTGAGTTAATAAGTCAAAGGTTGCCAACCTCTTTGCTTGTGACAAGCTTGCTGATCGACTTGGCAATTGATAAACATTATAACCTTCGAAAATAAAAGCTCCGGGTTGACTTATAGTATTTTCAGTTTTTTTAACTGCCGATGTGTCGCTACCCCATTCTAGAGTAATTTCACCATCGAGTTCAGCGATTTTTACAGCTGGAGCTGCTGGCGCGGGTGTAACTTGGAATAGAGCATCGTAAGTAGTTTGAACAAATTGGTCGTAAAATTTCATAACGTTGATGCTCGACAATCTATCAGCGCCTAAACCGGCTACGGTTCCTACAACAACTTCCTGAGTATCACCGGGCGCCAGTGAAAAAGGTCCGGTATTCAAAACTATTCTACGGTCGCCTGATGCAAGTGAATATGAGGTACCTAAACCGTCGATGAATCCTGTTTTGGTAACCGGATCTCCACTAAGCGGGAATTTTGTTTCCGTAACACCGGGGGGATGAGGATATAACCTCCAAGGAGCAGTAGAAGCATCCGGTACGTATCCCTGTAACATTCTCCACCAACGTAAACCACCTTCGTAAGTGAATGCTGGATCCGAAATACCACTTCCGGCTGAAAAATAAGCAAACGAAGTCATTGGCAAATTTTTCTTGCCATACACTCTCTTTAGGTTGAATACTCCTGAATCCGTTGGGAGGCCCGGTACTAATGGACCTTGCAAAAAATCATATCCAACGGCAGGCGGTTGAAGTCCAAATTTTTTAAATTCAGCATCAATTGCATTACCGTTATACACATAACCTAAACTAAGGGGTGAACCGGTAACGGGAGGGAAAAGATTCATATCGACACCGCACAAGTCATCACCATAAGAGCCTAAATCAGGATCAGACCATTGTGCAAAATACATGCTGTCGATATAGAAAGAACCTTTGGTTCCGCCACCAATATCGATACCACCTTTGTTAATAAATTTAATTTTCTTGAAGTACAAATTACCCATCGCGTCGGTACGTTTATAACCCCACAAAGTAATTTGGGCTTCAAGGCCTAAAGGCTCTGAACCGAATAAACCGTTCGTTGCAGATCGGTCTAGATCGTTAATTACAGTCCAAACAACTTGATCTGCCGGGGAATTGGGATCGGCACCGGCAAGTCCAGGTTCATCATAATTACCAGCAATCAGAGAATCAGTAGTAAAGAGTGCACCTTTTGTTACATCGTAATTGAATGGCTTGGGCTTTTGGTAACCAGCAATGCCATTTCTTTCGATATATGGCGCTCCATAAGTTACGGGCCACTCATCCCAATCTTTTGCGTACTGGTTAAAAATTTGATCGGTTTGAGATTTTGTCACACTCGGTACAGGAGTTTCGAACGATTCGCCAGCATCCCGCAACAGTTCTTGGATATCCATTTGAGCATAATCTCTGCGAACACGATATATTCTTACATCTGGATCAGCAGGAGATTGAGCTACAGCGGTGGCACCTGTACCAATAATACGACCGGCGCGTGTACCAATATTGTAAGTTTGCCCACCGACACGAATAAGTTGTGCAGGGGCAGGTGTTGTTAATCCGGCATCTAAATAAGCTTTTCCACCCCAAACAAAACCATCCTGATAAATAACCCACTTTGTACCACGTGGATATAAGGAACCGTTATCACTCGTGGGTGAATGGTTTTGTTGTCCGTCAGACCTCATCCAAGTTGTGATGTTATTAATATTCAGAATCTGGTATAAGGGCGTACCTGTTGGTTTCATCAACGATAAATCTTTTTGGCGATTGTTTTTATCTGGTATACCAGCGCCAAAAACAGTAGACCATAAAAAGCCGAAGACCACAACAAGTATTGATAGTAATTTTAATTTTTTTATGTTCATTTTTAGCAACTCCTTTTTAATTTTGAGTTATGTTTATATTAGATTTCAAGTCGTAAACCAAAACGAACTTGACGTGGCGTACCAAACAAATCGTTTCCAGTAGCCACCATATAAGCCCAACGGTTCTGTGAATTAATGGCTTTATAAAAATCGGTATAGTTCTCCATCTGGTGGAAGGGTGCCGCTAATGAGCTACCTAACCAGCCATCATCTTGAGCGGTTCCTGTTGTCGGATAAACGTTAAGAATGTCTTTTGTGTTGAGTAAATTGATAATATTTACATAGAACTCAGCATCGAGTAGACCGAGGTTTAGCTTTTTACTAAAGTTGAGGTCGATATTATATACCCACGGAGTTGTGGAACTGTTAAGCGGTTCGGTCGGAAAACTTGCGCGAGGATCGTTTAGTGGTTCAACACCTACATTCCAAACGTCGGCTTGTCCGAGTTCTTTCAACTCTTTTATTTTAGTATATGCGTGTCCGCTATTGAACGAGAGTATCAAATTGACGCCCATTTGTTCTAATATCGGCCCGCCATCGCCTTTAGCAAATCTATAATCAAGCAATAATGAGCCTGAATGAGTTTGGTTAAAATCGAGCGGGTTAATAAAACTAGTCGGAATCCCTATGTTCTGCTCAACGGCTCCAAATGCGGAACGCGAATTTGAACCAGTACCGCGGGCATCGGATAATGTGTAATTAAACTTTGAAGCTAATCGGTTCGTACGGCGGAGCTCAAGAGTTAATTCCAACCCCTTAATTGTACCAAAGTCATCGTTCAAGTAAGCTGTGAACAATTTGCTACCGGCTTCATTGACATAAGAACGAACTTGTAATTGGTCTTTTATGTCTTTGTAAAATCCGCTTACAGTAAATGCAAAATTATCGGCTAAAGTTTGACGAATACCCATCTCGTATTGGGTTGTTCTTTCGGGTATCATCAAGTATCCGACTGGTGTTAGGAATGCATTTCCACGTGTAATCGGACTTACAGTACGGCTAAGAGTCGTATTCCCAATGTACAGTTGATTCAAAGAAGGCATCTGTGCGTATTTTCCATACATCGCATAGAAAACTGTAACATCGGTGACCGGGAACGAAAAACTAATTCGAGGTAACACGAGGTTAAATGGTTTTGCTTCCTCTAATTTGTTTTCATCTATCACATCTAAATCGGTGTTGAAATCGGGCTGTAACGGATCTTTGAATGTTTTATTCTTGGTATCAAAGTATTCGTAACGGAGACCTAAATTAAGTATAATATCTTGATACTCTAATTTATTTTGCACATAAGCAGAAGCAAAAAGTGGTTTTCGAGGACCATCGATTCCCGAACTTACCTCGTTTCCGTCAACGTCGTATCCGTAATGGTTAATAGTTCCGGCTTTTGATAAACGAACGCGTCTTTCATAATCATCTGCGAAAGTTTTGGGTGTTCTGCCATCAGTCCCATAGAGAAACTCCATAGCAGACTGTATATTTCCGACAGAATAATTGCGAGCAATCCATGAATCAAATCTGGTACCCAATTTTATTTCCCAATTTGATGTTAGTTGAGAAGTAATGTCGCCAGAAAAACCGTAAGAGGTTTGTCGGTTTTTGGAATAGGCATTATTCGGTGCATTTTCGTGCGTCAAAATAAATGCATTAATTATGCTATATGGTAATGGACCGGCGTAAGGACGTCGCCATCCGGTATAACCTAACTCGGCATTTTTTGTACTGTCGGTATATGATTTCCACTCATCGCCAAAATCAGGATCGACACGGCGGAAGTAACGATCTTGATAGGAAAGTGCTACTTCGTAGAAAGTTTTTGGATTAACAACGTGTGTAAATCTGAAATTAGCAAATCCGGCTGTATTGTGATCGATACGCGAGCGTTTATTGAAATAGCGAGTTAAAGCAGTCGGCCACCTGTTATCGAAGGGTGATTTATCGTAAGTATAACTACCAGAGAGTTTGAACTTCATCGATTCAAACTCATAATTTAGGTTGCCTTGTGTTGAATAATTTTGAAGCCAGTTTCCCGGTATGTAATTTTTCTTGAACTCAATAGGACCTGGCAAAGAACGACCAGGTACAGGATCATTAATATCTGTAACGATGTTCTCGAATCTGAAAGGTTCGATGAACCTGTAGCTGCGATTTCTAATAAATTGATGTTGACCGGCTATGAAAAATTTTAAATTCTTCATTACCGGACCACTTAAGGTTGCAACCAAATTGGTGAAACCAAACGATGATGAACCCAAATAATCTCCACCGGGTTTAGCGAGGTTATCAGTGAGAAAATCGAACGAGCCTTTGTAGTTGCTTTGACCTGTTCGCAGAGTTGTGCGTGCAATACCTGAGTTTGCACCGCCGAATTCAGCAGTATAACCACCGGCTTGCAATTGAAGTTCTTCAACAGCTTCCTGAATTACCGAAAAAGTTTGTGAATTTGTAATTGGATTTGTTGTAGAAGCGCCATCCACAAAATATGCAATCTCGCCAGAACGTCCACCGCGTACATAAAGTTGGTTATCTTGATCTACCACACCAGCTTGCAGACTCAAAATATTTTCGAGTCCACGGATGGGGAGATTCCTGATGTCTTCTTGCGTTGTAACGCGGACTGTGTTGGTTGTGTTCCGTTGAATAAGCGGGCGTTCGGCAATAATTTCAACAGCGTCAACCTGAACGGCTTCGCTTAATAATTGAAAATTTTGTGTGGTTGTTACGTTCGATAGGATCCGAACGTTAGAAATTGTTACTGAAGCATAACCGACATAGGATGCCTTAATGCTGTATGTTCCTGGCGGAACACTTAGAACAAAAAACTCACCATTGATATCGCTTGCTGCACCCATCATGGTGCCTTCGAGAGACACTGTTGCACCAATCAGGGGCTCACCGTTTGTTTTATCGGTGATGATGCCTCGTAACTTACCATCTTGAGCAGATGTAACAACAGCGACCAATAGAATAGTGAGAAATAAACCTAGTAATTTTTTAATCATGATTTTAACCTCCTTATGTTATAGGTTGATTGTTGAGTTAAAAACATTGTAACGTTTAATGTGAATTCATTGAATGTTATGTTATACCAAAAAACAATTTGAATATTGATAAAATCTGTTACAAACTTCACGGAAAATATAATGAATTAAAATGTATATGTCAAGTGTTTTATTAGATAAGAGCATTTTTTTTCATATAAATCAAGTACCCATAAAAATTTTAAACATATCTGTATGTTTTTCAAAACACTCTATTAACGATAATTGTTCCAAAAGATGTGAAAACGATTAAATAGAGCTATTTTTGAGTTGATTTTGGATTTTACCAAATAATTCGTTGCTTCCTGTGCCTATTAATGTTGAATATGGTAGGAGTTCCTTACAAAATTTGCCCATCAATAACCGATAGGTTTTTATCTGTTTAGCACGCTCGTTCTGTGTTAATTTATCAATTTTGTTTAAAATCATAAAATATGGAATTCTGAGGTAATTTACATATTCATTCATGATTTTGTCAGACTCAAGTGGTTCACGCCTCGCGTCTATTATGAGTATCGCTAAATTGATATTCAAATTAGATTGAAAAAAACTATCAATCATTTTTTTCCATTCTGCACTCTCTTTGCCCGATACTTTTGCATAACCATAACCTGGTAAATCAACAAAATAAAATTCGTTGTTGATTAAATAATAATTTATTTGCCGTGTTTTTCCCGGTTCGTTGCTTGTGCGTGCCATTTTTATTTTGAGCAGTGAATTTATCAGAGATGATTTCCCAACGTTTGACCTACCGATAAAAACAACAAGTGGTTCTTCGGTTTTTGGGAATGAATATTTTTTGTTTCCCCCGCCAGTGGCTACAACATATTTTAATTCTACCTGATTCATTTCGATAGACCAATATAGAATTCTTTCCTTAAGAAACAAAAAAGCACAAAGTAGTTTCACCTTGTGCTTTTTAGAAAATCCATTTGATATTTTTTTTATTCTGCTTTTGTTCCAGTGGTTGCTTTCTTTTTTTCCGATTTTTTCCAACCCCGTTTTACTAATTTTGTTTTTTCGGCTGGCTTTGAAGTTTCTTTTCCTAAACCGTAATCAACGAGTTCAAGTAAACCCAACTGGGCTGCATCGCCTAAACGGTGCCCGAGTTTAATAATACGTGTATATCCACCGGGACGAGCTGCAACTTTCGGCGCAATTTCGCCGAAGAGTTCAATAACAACTTCTCTATCTTTAATAAAGCGAGCAATTTCTCTTCTTGCGTGCACATTTTTGGATGTGCCTTTTTCTTCAGTTGCTATAGCATTTTTGGCACGGGTTATTAATTTCTCCACGTATGGGCGAGCTTCTTTTGCCTTTGCCAAGGTTGTTGTAATTCTCTTATTTTTTAATAACGCTGTAGATAAAGAGATGAGCAATGCTTTTCTGTGGCTAGCTGTTCGTTTTAATTTTCTACCAGATTTTCTATGTCGCATAAATTCTTCCTGTTTATTCGTTTAAATATTTATCTACATCCATACCGAAAGTCAATCCGTATTCTTCAACAATTTCTGTAAGTTCCGACAACGATTTTCTGCCAAAATTTCGAAATTTAAGAAGCTCCGGAATATCACAACGCACGAGATCTCCTAATGTATGTATATCACCCGAGAGAAGAACATTATGTGATCGAACTGAAAGTTCGAGATGATCAAGAGGAGTTTTTAAAATTTCCCTAATCCTGGCAACTTCAGCTTCCGATTCAGTTCCGTCTGACTCGATACCGGATTCACCCTCAAAATTAATAAATAATTGTATATGTTCGCGTAATATTTTTGCTGCTTGTGTCATCGCATCATCGGGTGCGATCGAACCATCTGTTTGTACCTCTAAAATTAATTTTTCGAAGTCCGTTTGTTGTCCTACTCTTGTTGGCTCAACTGTAAAACGAACATTGACGATCGGAGAATAAATTGCATCGATAGGTATAACACCCATTGTTTGATCGTCGGGGACATACTCTTCGGCAGGAACAAAACCACGTCCTTGACCTATAAATAAATCGATATCTAATTCAGCTCCCTTATCGAGTGTTGCGATCTGCTGGTTTAAATTCAATATTTCGATATCGTCGCTTGCTTTTTGAATATCTGCTGCCGTTACCTGTTTTGGGCCTTCAAGATAGAGGGAAATTTTTGTAGTCTTTTTATCCAATAATTTCAACCGCACTGATTTCAAATTTAATATCAGTTCTGAAACATCTTCTTTTATCCCTTCGATTGTTGAAAACTCGTGTAACACACCTTTTATCTTTATGGCATTAAAAGCTGCGCCATTTAGTGACGACAAAAGTACTCGGCGCATTGTATTGCCTAATGTTACCCCATACCCTTTTTCGAGTGGTTGAAGAATAAATTTTCCGTAAGAATTGGTAAAAGACTGTGCATCCACTTCAAGCTTTTCAGGCATATGTAAGTTCGATGAATTAATATTCATAAATCTCTCCTATTATCAAATTCATAATTATATCAGTCTCAATTGTTATTTAGAATACAATTCAACAATGAGCTGTTCGTTTGCATTAAGTGGAATATCGGAACGTTCGGGATGATTTAGAAAAGTTCCACTCATAGCTCCTTTATCAAGCACTAACCACGGTAACATTGCATTATCGCGCATACGTTTTAAAGATGAGTGAATAATGTCTAATTTTTTGCTATTGTCTCTCACTTGTATCACGTCGCCTGGGCTAAGCAGGTATGATGGAACATTCACGACTTTATTATTAATCATAAAATGCCGATGGGTTACCAATTGTCGCGCGGTTTTACGAGAAGGAGCAAACCCGAGTCGGTAAACTACGTTATCGAAGCGGCGTTCGAGTGTCTTAACAAGAATTTCGCTTGTCCGTCCTGTTTGTTTTAATGCTTTTAAGAAATAGTTATGGAATTGAGTTTCCATCAAACCATACATGCGTCGAACTTTTTGCTTTTCGCGAAGTTGAACACCATATACCGAAATTTTTTGACGACGCGATTGACCGTGTTGACCAGGGGGGTAGGCTCGTTTATCAACCGGACATTTTTCAGTGAAACACTTTGTTCCCTTTAAAAACAATTTTTGCCGTTCTCTTCTGCATAATCTACAGCTCGATTCTAAATATCTTGCCATGCTTTTCTATAACCTTCTTTCTTCTTTTTTTTACTTTATTAAACTCTACGGCGCTTTGGCGGACGACAGCCGTTATGTGGAATGGGAGTAATATCCCGTATCGCACTAATTTCTAACCCGACTGTTTGTAAGGAACGCATTGCAGCTTCGCGACCGGAACCGGGTCCTTTTACAAATACTTCTACTTTTCTTAATCCTAGAGCGTATGCTTCTTTTGCTGCAGCTTCAGCAGAGACCTGAGCGGCAAAGGGTGTATTTTTACGTGATCCTTTGAACCCGTTTTTACCGGCAGAAGATGAACTTATTGTATTACCATATATGTCGGTAATTGTAACGAGTACGTTATTGAATGTTGCCTTAACAAAAACTTTTCCGTTAACATCAACTTGCTGACGTTTCTTCTTTTTAGCTGCTGCTGTTGTAACATTTGCCATTTATAAACTCCAATTCTTTTTATTTCATTGTTGATCGAAAAATTACTTCTTAGCTGCCACTTTCTTCTTCCCGGCGACAGTTTTACGCTTACCTTTACGCGTACGTGAATTTGTTTTTGTTCTTTGTCCACGTACCGGTAATCCTTTTCTATGTCGAAGTCCGCGGTATGAGCCTATATCCATCAAACGTTTGATATTCATTTGTACTTCACTGCGGAGTGCGCCTTCTACTTTTATCTCGGATGTAATAATTGAACGTATCTTAGCCACTTCATCGTCCGATAACTCACCTATGCGTTTGCCGAAATCAACACCGGCTTTTGTTAGTATCTGCTGGGCAGTAGATAGACCAATTCCGAAAATGTATGTTAAGCCAATCTCAGCTCTCTTATTTTTCGGTAAATCAATACCTGCTATACGAGCCACTTATTATTCCTTTCGTTATTAAATTAACCTTGTCGTTGTTTGTGCTTTGGATTTTTTTTACATATGACGTATACATAACCTTTACGTCTGACAATCTTGCAATTTTCACATAATTTTTTTACAGATGAACGAACTTTCATTTTTTATCTCCTTATTTATATCTATACGTAATTCGCCCCTTAGTTAAATCGTAAGGGGATAATTCCACAGTAACTTTATCGCCAACAAGTATTTTTATAAAATTCATTCGCATTTTTCCTGAAACGTGTGCAATGATTTCATGATTGTTTTCTAATCGAACCCTGAACATTGCATTCGGGAGCGTTTCGATTATTGTTCCATCCATTTTTATTGGACCTTGTTTAGCCATTTACTTTACTTGGTTAGAATTTCCGGTTCAGAATCGGTTATACATACAGTGTGTTCAAAATGTGCCGAAGGCAAACCATCTAATGTGCTTACAGTCCAACCATCAGAATTAAATCGGACCTTATATGAACCATAATTTACCATAGGCTCGATGGCAAGAGTCATACCGCTTTTAAGCGACTCGCCGGTGCCGGCTTGTCCAAAATTTGGGATCTGAGGTTCTTCGTGTAAACTTCTTCCAATACCGTGTCCGACTAAATCGCGAACCACCGAAAATCCAGCTTCTTCAACATGTTTTTGAACCGCTGATGATATATCTAATACCTGATTTCCGTTTAAAGCTTTCTCGATTCCTTTATACAACGATTGTTCAGTAATTTCCAATAATCGTTTTTTTTCGTCGGATATTTTACCGACTGCGAAGGATTTAGCACCGTCGCCGTAGTAATTATTTTTCTTGACGCCAACATCTATCGAAATTATTTCACCCTCAATCAAATTACGATCGCAAGGTATTCCGTGAACTACTACGTCTTCGACTGAAGTGCATAATGTAGCTGGATACAAATTTTTCTTATCGGCACCGTATCCTTTGAACGCCGGTTCGGCATTCTGTGAACGAATATAATCTTCAGCTATAATATCTAATTCTTTTGTAGTAACACCGGGCTTAATTGAAATTTCTAACAACCTTAGAACTTCAGCAACAATCCTGCAACTTTCACGCATCAACTCAATTTCTGATTTTGACTTAATCAAATTCCTCTTCATATAATCATTAAAAATAACTTAACCACGCCGTCCTTTTAGATGACCTTTTTTTAAGAAACCATCGTAGTGCCGCATTAACAAGTGTGATTCAACTTGTTGCAGAGTATCTAAACCCACACCCACAATAATTAAAAGACTTGTGCCACCAAAAAAGCCTGCGAACGAACCGGTAACACCTAACTTCATCATAAAGGTTGGTAAGATAGCAACAAAAGCTAAGAAAAATGAACCAGGTAATGTGATTTTTGTAAGTATATTATCTATAAAATCTGATGTATTTTTGCCAGGTCTGATTCCGGGAATAAATCCACCTTGCTTTTGCATAGTTTCGGCAACATCTTTAGGATTAAAAGCAATAGCAGTATAAAAATATGTGAAGAATACTATTATCAAACCAAATGCAAATGAATAAAAATAAGAATCGTGTTGGAAATAAGATGAAATGCCTGTCATAAATTCGCTCTCAGGGAAGAAAGTGAGAATCGTGCTAGGTAGAAACATAATTGACTGAGCAAAAATTATGGGCATAACACCTGCTGTATTTACACGCATCGGAATGTATTGAGTAACACCGCCATAAATTTTTCTACCGATAACTCTTTTAGCATATTGAACAGGAATGCGTCGTGTTCCTTGAGTCATAAAAATAACACCGGCGATTATTGCAACCATTGCAGCTATAATTACGATTTCGATGATGATGCTTCGGGCACCTGAACTGACTAATTGATACTCATCTAAAATTGCGTGAGGGAGAAGAGCAATAATTCCGATGAAGATTATCAATGAGATTCCATTACCTATTCCACGTTCTGTAATTTGTTCACCGAGCCACATCATAAATATAGTGCCTGAAGTTAATACAATAATGGTGCTGATCATAAAACCTATGCCTTGTACTTCGGGTGGAACTATAGGAACACCGGCGGCTTGCATATTAATTAACCGAACACTCACTCCCCATCCTTGGAGTATAGCGACTAAAACGGTTCCGTATCGAGTAATCTGGGTGATTTTTTTTCTCCCTTCTTCACCTTCTTTCGAAAGTTTTTGGAAGTAAGGAACCACAGCACCCAACAATTGAATAATGATAGAGGCACTGATGTATGGCATTATACCTAATGCAAATATTGCAGCATTCTCGAAGGCACCGCCCACAAACATATTATACAAACCAAAAAGAGTATTCGCTGATTGATTGCGAACTGCTTCAGCAAGCGCAGCGGCATCTACACCCGGAAGTGTAATATGCGCACCGATACGAACTACAATTAGAATAATGGCAGTAAATATAATCCGCTGCCTTAGTTCTTGAATTTTAAATATATTTCTAAAACTTTCGCTGATCTTTGCCATTTTTACTTATTAAAAGAAATGGTTAATGATTTCCCTCCAGCCGACTCAATTTTCTTAGTAGCTGTATTGCTGAAGGCGTGTGCTGTAACTTCTAATTTAGATTTTAATTCGCCGTTACCCAAAACTTTTACAGGGAGTGTTTTTTTTGAAACGGCTCCTATGTTATGTAAAATTTCTGGATTAACTAAACCATCAGGAAATTTTCCCGTTGCGGCAAGAGTTTCTAAATTTTGAACGTTAACGACTTGAAATTCAATTTTTGATATGTTTGTAAAACCAAACTTAGGAACTCGCCGTGATAGGGGCATCTGCCCGCCTTCAAACCACGGACGGTAGCTTACACCGGAACGTGAATTTTGTCCCTTGTGTCCTTTCGTTGAAGTACCGCCGTGTCCTGAACCTTGACCACGTCCGATACGTTTACGTTTTTTGCGTGAACCTTCGTTATATTTTAAATTCGATAATAATGCTTTTGCCATATTTCACCTAAATTCCGACTTGCGGATTATTCTTTAATTTCTTCTACTTTGATAAGATGTATTACTTTATTTATCATTCCTCTTATTTGAGGTGTTTCGGTTTTGATAACTGAATGATTAGGTTTTCCTAATCCCAAAGCTTTAATTGTTCGTTTATGAGCTTCGAGCGTATCGATTATGCTATAAACTTGTGTTATTTTAATTTTCTTTTGAGTCATGATAATTCCTACTCATTTATCTTCGGTTTATTTTGAAACAATTCTTCAAGTGATATGCCGCGACGTGAAGCAATCTGGTGTGCGTCCGACAAACTTAACAATCCTACCAAAGTTGCTTTAACGACGTTGTGCGGATTAGATGATCCGAGTGATTTTGTTAATATGTCCTTTACACCTGCTGATTCCAATACAGCACGCACGCCGCCTCCGGCGATTAAACCAGTACCAGGAGAAGCTGGTTTTAGCAGAACTTTTGCAGCGCCGTATTTAGCTAAAACAGGATTCGAAATTGTTCCTCTATTAATTGTTACTTTTACAACATTCTTTTTTGCGTCATCAATTCCTTTTGCGATAGCATCACTGACTTCATTGGCTTTACCGAGTCCGACACCAACGTAACCATTTCCGTCGCCTACAACAACGATCGCATTAAAGCTGAAACGGCGTCCGCCTTTTACAACTTTTGCTACGCGATTGATATGAACTATTCTATCTTTTAGTTCAAGTTCACTTGCTTTTATTCGTGCCAAATTTATTACTCCATATGTTTAAATTTTTTAGTGTATTCATACTTTCTGCTGCCGGGGGAGGAGTCGAACCTCCACATACGGCTCCAAAGGCCGCTGTCCTGCCATTAGACTACCCGGCAATTTGACAGCCACATGAAGGCTCAAGATTTCATTCTTAGAATTTCAATCCACCCTCTCGGGCACCATCAGCTATCGCTTTAACATTACCATGATATTTGAATCCACCTCTATCAAATACAACGGTTTGTATATTATTTTCAATTGCTTTTTTTGCAAGATGAATTCCTACTAACTTTGCTAATTCAGTTTTACTCTTCATTTCTTTTATCGAATCTTGTAAATCTTTCGACCGGGTTGATACAGATACAATTGTATTGCCCTTAGTATCATCGATAAGTTGAGCGTAGATGTGCTTCAGACTACGATAAACCGATAAACGCGGACACTCAGTAGTTCCGGAAATATTTTTACGTATATGTTTACGAATGCGGTCGCGGTTTTTAAATTTTGCTTTATTTATCATATCTCAATTTTCCTAATAACTTTTTATTTTGAACCGGCTGACGCTGCAGTTTTACCGGCTTTACGGCGAATGAATTCACCCTCGTATTTTACCCCTTTACCTTTGTACGGTTCGGGTGGTCGGAACGAGCGAATCTTTGCTGCTACAAGTCCTACGAGATGTTTATCTATTCCTTGAATCATTATGCTCGTCGGTGTGGGGGCTGCGACATTTATTCCTTCAGGGGGAACAAAGAAAATCGGATGCGAAAAGCCAAGTGCTAATTGGATTCCTTTTCCTTTGACCTCAGCTTTATAACCGACGCCTACGATTTCCAGTTTTTTCTGATAACCTTCTGAAACACCGTGTACCATATTGGCAACCAAAGCACGCCATAAGCCATGAAGGGCTTTATCTCGTTTGTCTTCAGAACTCCTCTTTAGTATAATTTCATTTCCTTCGATCGCAACAGAAATACTGTCGGGCTTTTTGGATATTAAATTACCTTTTGTTCCGGCAATTTGAATCTCGTTGCCGTTAATTTCTATTTTAACCCCTTTTGGGATTGGAATTGGTTTACGACCTACTCTCGACACTTTTTATAGCTCCTTTATTACCAAATATGACATAATACTTCGCCGCCGATACCTTCGATGCGGGCTTGTTTTTCTGTCATTATTCCTTTTGATGTTGATATTAATGCTATTCCGAGGCCACCTAAAACGCGTGGCATTTCGTCGGCTTTAGCATACACCCGTAATCCGGGTTTACTAATTCGTTTTAAACCAGATATAACACTCTTCCCCGCATTGTAACGAAGTTCGAGAATCAGTTTGCTCGAATTTTTTTCTGCTACTTCGGTAAAATCGGTAATGTATTTTTTCTCTTTGAGAAGGCGAGATATTTCCCTTTTCACACCCGAGTACGGAATTTCGACTCGCTTGCGTTTTGCACTTAAGGAATTTCGCAATCTTGTAAGATAGTCGGCTATCGGATCAGTTACGCTCATATTTTTCCATTATATTTATTAAATTTATTTATTTTCAAGTAATTACCAGCTAGCTTTTTTTACGCCAGGGATTTTCCCGTCTAAGGCAAGCTTACGAAAACACAATCGACAGATTCCATATTTTCGGTAGTATGCTCTGGATCTACCGCAAATATTGCACCTGTTATGTTGTCGTGTCGGATATTTGGGTGTTCTTTTAGCTTTCACCCGCATTGCTAATCGTGCCAAGTAATTCTCCTATATATTTATTATTGCGGTTTAACAAATGGCATTCCGAATGCTTTTAACAATTCGTATGCTTCTTGATCAGTTTTTGCTGTTGTAACAAATGTTATATCCATTCCAAAAACCTTTGTTACCTTATCAACGTCGATTTCTGGAAAAATAATTTGTTCTTTGATACCTAAAGTATAATTACCTCTGCCGTCGAACGACTTGTCGGATAATCCTCGGAAGTCACGAATTCGGGGCATTGTAATATTCACCAACCTATCGAAAAATTCCATCATCCTGTGCCGTCTCAGTGTAACGCTAACTCCGATCGGCATTCCTTCGCGAAGTTTAAAGTTCGATATCGCTTTTTTCGAACGTCGAACTACTGTCTTCTGACCGACTATAGATTCTAATTCTTTAACAATCAATTCGATCAGTTTAGGATCTTGCGTAGCTTGCCCTACTCCTACATTCACACATATTTTATCTATTTTTGGAACTTGGGCTATACTTTTATAATTGAATTTTTCCATCAATTTAGGAATAATTTCTTTATTATAAAATTCCGTTAACCGAGGGGGGACACCTTTTTCGATAACATTTGTAGCTGGTCCTGCCGCTGGTTTTGATTCTTTTACGCTCTTCGGAGTTTTTTCTTTTGCCATAATTTTCTAGTTCAATAATTTGTTAGAACATTTCTTTACAATTTTTGCAGACACGCATCATGTGTTTTCGACTGCTTACCGCATCTTTAACTTGAACACGTCCAACACGTGAAGCTTCGTTACACTTAGGACAGATGACCATAACATTGGACAAATGGATCGGAGCTTCTTTTTGGACGATGCCACCTTTTGGATTTTTTTGTGATGGACGCGAGTGACGCTTAGTTATATTTACCCCTTCGACTATAACACGGTTAGTTTCGCGAAAAACCTTCAATACTTTTCCGGTTTTCCCGTTTGCGTTTCCATTAATAATAATTACGTTATCGTTTTTATGAATTTTCATGTGATTTCCTTTACAGAACTTCGGGTGCTAATGAAATTATTTTCATGAAGTTTTTTTCGCGCAGTTCGCGTGCGACCGGACCGAATATACGGCTTCCGCGTGGTTCGCCTTGTGCATTTAGCAACACAGCAGCATTTTCGTCGAAACGGATATACGACCCGTCGTTTCGGCGAGTTTCTTTTTTTGTGCGCACTATTACTGCTCGCGAAACTTCCCCTTTTTTAACACCGGCACCGGGGATAGCACTTTTTACTGAAACTACTATTAGATCTCCGATACCCGCGTATCTGCGATCGTGACCACCGAGAACACGAATACACTGTACTTTTTTTGCTCCTGAATTATCGGCAACTATTAAATTTGTTTCTTCTTGTATCATAATCTGAATTCCTTTTTCGCGTTAGACAGCTTTTTCAACAATTTCAACAAGTCGCCAACGTTTATTTTTGCTGAGGGGACGGGTTTCCATTACTTTTACAACATCACCTACACTCGCTTCTTGCTTTTCGTCGTGCGCCATTAACTTCGTGGTGCGTTTATAATATTTTCGATATATCGGATGTGGTATCCTTCCTTCGACAGCTATCACAATGCTTTTTTGCATCTTGTTGCTTACAACTGTCCCAATTTTTATTTTCCGTACTGTATTTCTTTCAGTCATTTTAGGTCAATATCCTTTATTGTTTAGCTTTCTCTTGGTTCTCTTTTTCAAGAAGAATAGTTTTTAAGCGCGCAATGTTCCGCCGTGACGACCGAACTTGAATCGGGCTAGATAACTGACGGGTTGCTAATTGAAATTTTAAATGACTCAGATTTATTTCTTCTTCTTGTATGCGTTTTCGAATTTCTTCAGCTGTTAATTGTTTGATCTCGTGAGATTTCATCTTATTCTTTCAATAGATTATAAATTAACTCGCTTCGTAACCTATGCGTGTAACCATTTTGCTTTTGATAGCAAGTTTACGACTTGCGATGTACATAGCTTCTTCAGCGATATTTTTTTTAATACCCCCAACTTCAAACAGAATGGTACCGGGTTTTACAACAGCTACCCAGAATTCAGGGGCACCTTTTCCGCTACCCATACGAGTTTCAGCAGGTTTTTTTGTTACCGACTTATCGGGGAATATTCGTATCCAAACTTTTCCTTCACGCTTCATCAATCGTGTTAATGCAACACGAGCCGCCTCGATTTGCCGTTGAGTGACCCATCCGGGTTCCAAAGCTTTTAATCCGAAATCACCGAAAGATATCGTGGCTCCGCGAGTAGCTTTGCCTTTCATCCTGCCACGTTGGGTTTTTCTGTATTTTACACGTTTTGGTATTAGCATTTCAATTCACCATTATAAAATTTTTTAATAAGGAGTGCCGCCTAAAATTTCGCCTTTACAAATCCAAACTTTAATACCGATGGCGCCGTAAATTGTTTGGGCTGTTGTTGTAGCATAATCGATATCGGCACGCAACGTATGTAGCGGAATTCTGCCTTCTTTGTATTGTTCTGTTCGTGCAATTTCGGCGCCGCCTAACCGACCGGCGCACATTATACGAATTCCTTCTGAGCCCATACGCATTGCCGAAGTTATAGAACTTTTCATAGCTCGACGGAAAGAAACCCTTCCCTCGATTTGTCCGGCGATAGTTTCTGCAACTAAATAGGCATCCAATTCAGGTCGTTTAATTTCGCTTATCAGAAGTTTAACTTCTTTGTTTGAAATCTTTTTCAGTTCTTCTTCTAATTTAGTAATTTCCTGACCACTCCGTCCGATAACAATACCAGGCCTTGATGTAAAAATTGTTATACGGGCATGTTTTGGGGTCCGTTCGATCATAATTTTTGAGATACCGGCTTTTTTTAACCGGGTTCGGATATAATTACGAACAGTAATATCTTCTAATAATTTGGCACCAGAATCTCTTTTTTCGAACCAGTTTGAATCCCAGCCACGATTTACACCTAAACGAAGTCCAATTGGATTTGTTTTTTGACCCATGTATTTCCTATTCAGATTTCTCAGTTTTTTTGTTTGTTATTAAATTTGTTGTTGTCTCATTTTTTGCTTCACGTTCTGCTACGATAATAGTAAGATGGTTTGAACGTTTCTTTATCCTAAATGCCCGCCCCATTGGCGCAGGAAGAACCCGTTTCATTGAAGGGCCACCATTAACGAATGCAGTTTTTACAAATATATTTTCATTCTCTAACCGTTTGCCTTCAACTTTATTCTGCAAGTTTGAAACAGCCGATCGTAATACCTTCTCAACAATTTTCGATGCATGCTTAGTTGAAAAGTGCATGAGCGAAATTGCTTCTACGATATTTTTTCCGCGAATCATATCTACTACTAATCGCATTTTTCGCGGCGACGACGGAACATACCTATGTATTGCACGTGCTTCCATTAAATTCTCCAATTTTGTCTATTTATTATCCTGTTGATGCTTCGCTCTTAAGTCCGGGATGTCCGCGGAATATTCGTGTCGGAGCAAATTCACCAAGTTTGTGTCCGACCATTCCTTCGTGAACATAAACGGGAATGAATTTATTTCCGTTATGGACTGTAAAAGTTAATCCGACAAATTCGGGAGTAATGGTAGAAGACCGAGAATAAGATTTAATTACAGACTTCTTACCCGATTTTTGCATATCCTGAACTTTTTTTAAAAGTTTTGGATCGACAAATGGACCTTTTTTAATTGAACGACTCATAGTTTCAATTCATTTTTATTATTTTGTACGATGTTTAATTATATATTTACTCGACAACTTTTTAACTCTTCGAGTTTTCTTTCCTTTAGTATGCCAGCCCCACGGCGATACGGGATGTGGATTTCCTTGAGGCGACTTACCCTCGCCACCACCGTGTGGATGGTCGACGGGGTTCATAACCACACCGCGCGATTGAGGACGGATGCCCAACCATCTTGACCGACCGGCTTTACCAAGAAATATATTCTCGTGGTCTATATTTCCGACTGTTCCCAAAGTTGCATAACACTTGGCTTGAATTTTTCGGATTTCACCGGATGGAAGTTTTACTTGAACATAATCGGACTCTTTTGCCATGAGTTGAATCGATACACCGGCGCTTCGGGCAATCTGTCCCCCTTTACCCGGCTTTAATTCTACATTATGTATAAAAGAACCAACAGGAATATTCGACAGAGGCAAAGCATTTCCGGCTTTTATTTCCGAAGTCGGCCCCGAAATTATTGATTCGCCTACTTTTAAACCATCGGGAGCCAGGATATAACGTTTTTCGCCATCTTTGTAAGTCAACAGAGCAATTCGAGCAGATCTGTTCGGATCGTATTCGATTGCCGTAACATTTGCTTCGATATCAAATTTATCTCGTTTGAAATCGACAAGGCGATAAAAACGTTTATGCCCACCACCTCGGTGGCGCGATGTTATACGCCCTGTGTTATTACGTCCACCGCTTTTCTTTAATATTTCTACTAAAGATTTTTCAGGAACCGTTTTGGTAATTTCGTTGAAGGCAGGAACATTCATCCAACGAGTTCCCGGTGTAACAGGTTTAAATTTTCTGATTGCCATATTTATATAAATCCTTGGTCAGCTAATATGAGTATTTAGGTACTCTTCTCCTGACCCGCTTTTAGATTAGATATTTTCGAAAAATTCTATTTTATCACCCTCTTTGAGTGTAACTATAGCTTTTTTCCACTGTGCGGTTTTGCCACTGAAGCGTCCGCGGCGGGTCATTTGAGTTTTTTGCTTTCCTTTGAAATTAATTGTTCTAACACTTAATACTTTAACGTTAAATTTTTTTTCGATTGCTTTTTGAATTTCTATTTTATTCGATTTTCGATCTACTTCAAAAGCGTACTGCCGCTGAGTCTCGAGTTGAGTCATCTTCTCGGTAACAATTGGTTTATTTAAAATTCCCATCATAGTTTTTTACTCTCTGCTAAAATATTTTCTCGATAACTT
>JBBIOD010000006.1:0-36748 GCA_037443545.1 Ignavibacteriales bacterium
AAAGTATATCGGTATGATTGGGAGTAAGCGTAAGGTATTAGTTTCTTATAAAAATCTAATGACAAAGGGAATCGAAGAAGCCAGATTAAAAAATATATATGCGCCTGTTGGACTGGATATTGGTGCAATTTCGGTGGAAGAAATTGCGGTGAGTATTGTTGCCGAAATGGTTTGTGTGCGAAGAAAAAAAATGACTCATAGTGTGAGCCACAAAAAAATCTAAAATTGACAATAATTAGAACAAGAATAATAAAGCCACACCGGCTACCGCTACAAAAGCTCCCACAGCAGCCCGCTTAGTTATTGTCTCTTTATAAAAATATTTTACGAAAGGCAGCATCAGTATCGGAACGATTGCCATAATCGTTGCTGCAATACCGACTTTCGTATTCGAAATTGCGATTAAGCTAAATGTTATACCGAAGTAAGGACCCATCAGCGCACCCGTCAATGTAAATATAAACGCTTGTTTGTCGGCTGCGAATGTTTTTATAGGGTGTTTCAAACGTCCCGAAAGCAAAGCAATCGGAAAGAGGGTGATAATACCGGCAGCGATTCGTATAAAAGTTGCAGAAAAACCGTTAATATCACCGTCGTTAAAAGCCATTTTTGCAAAAACTAATCCGCTCCCTTGGCCGACCGCACCCAAAAATGCCATCAATAAACCGCTGTTAAAAAATGTCCGTCTGAGCGAAACATTTTCCTTCTTTTCGAGAACCACAAGCGCGATACCCGCTATTGTTATGAGTATCCCTATTATATCCTGAATTGACAAAACCTCGCCTAAAAAAATCAATGCCAACAAAGCACTCACTGCTGGAGCAAACGACATTATCAACGAAGTAACTCGTGCACCGAGTAATTGATACGCTTTGAAGAGAAATGTATCACCGAAAGTTAAACCAATAATTCCGCTAACTACTAAACAAGTATATTGTGTTGACGAAAGTTGTAAACTGATTTGAGCAATTAGAATCGTGATTAACAGAAGGAATGCCGCAATGATCAAACGTGTAAAATTTACTAATACCGACCCCGCTCTTTTTGTTGCTTCGGCGAACGAAATTGACGAACCCGACCAGAAGAATGCTGTTATTAATGCAGATATTTCACCGATAATAGACATCAAATCCAAATAAGTCTCATACGAATATTTTTCCCGGATTTAAAATATTATTCGGATCGAATAATTGTTTAATCTTTCGCATTAATTGTATTTCGATTTCAGAAAGAGCAATCGGTAAATACGATTTTTGTGAGTAACCGATACCGTGTTCGCCTGAGATTGTTCCTCCTAATGATACGGTGAGTCGGAAAATTTCTCGTGTGGCTTTATCAAAATTCTCATCCCACGATTTATTATCAAGTTTGTCTTTTAAAAGATTCACGTGAACATTTCCATCACCCGCGTGCCCGTAACAAATGGAAGTAATTCCATATCTGTTACAAATCTCTTTCACACCTTTAACAAGCTGGGGTAGGTGTGCGCGTGGAACAACTGTATCTTCCTCCTTGTATGTTGAAATCGATTTTACAGCTTCACCTATATTTCTTCGTAAATCCCAAACATCATCCACTTTTTGTTTGTCTTCCGCGAGTAAAATATCGAGTGCGTTGTGCAGCTCAACTGCTCCGGCAATTGTTTCAATTTCTTTATTCAGGATCTCTTCATAATTTCCGTCAACTTCAATCAGAAGATGTGCTTCTGCATTGCCGTTTGGAAATTTCTTATCAAATTTAGCCTCTGAGGCTGTTATTGCCGACTTTTCCATAAACTCGATTGCGGCGGGGGTGATTCCTTTCTTAAAAATGGTTGCAACTGCCGAAACGGAATCTTCAATCGAGTCGAAAGCAACTAACACAACTTTTCGAAGTTTTGGGAGAGGAATTAATCGGACTATGATTTTTGTAATCACCGCCAAAGTTCCTTCGCTGCCAATAATAAGTTGGGTTAGATTGTAGCCGCTTACATTTTTAAGAGTTCGTGAACCGGTGCTAATTATCTCGCCAGTCGGCAATACTGCTTCGATACTCAACACATAATCTTTTGTAACTCCATATTTTACAGCGTGTGGACCTCCTGAGTTCTCAGCCACATTGCCGCCTAACATACAACTCCCTCGCGATGCCGGATCGGGTGGATAGAACAAACCACGGTTTTCCAATTCTTGCTGGAATGTTTGTGTTACGACCCCAGGTTCGACCACAGCTTGAAAATTCTTCTCATCAATCTCAATTATCCGGTTGAACTTTTCCATCGAAAGACATATCCCGCCATAAACAGGTAGTGCACCGCCTGAAAGCCCAGTGCCGCCGCCTCGCGGAGTTACTGGAATATTATTTTCGTTAGTTAATTTTAGAATATTTGAAACCTGTTGTGTGTCGGTTGGTTTTACAACTACTTCGGGTGGAAATTTAAAATTTTCAGTTTCATCGCTGCCGTATATGTTTCGTGTTTCTTCTTCAGTAAAAACATTATCGCTGCCAACAATCTCTTTTATCTTTTCTATATCTGAGTGTTTAATTTTATTATAAATAAATTCCATCATATACCTCACAACAAAAATATTTTATGTTGCTTACAGATGTTTCTGGTTTCGTTCGGCCAGACGCTCGCTTGAACTTCGCCGATGTGTGCTTTTCTCAAAAAGAACATACACAATCTCGATTGTCCGATTCCTCCGCCGATGGTCAGAGGTAATTCTCCTTTTAACAATCTTTGGTGGTAGTATAATTTTGCTTTTGCTGTTTCTCCTTTAATGTGTAGTTGTTGTAATAAGGAATCTTTATTTACTCTTATACCCATCGAAGAAAGTTCGTAAGCACGGCCGAGAACAGGATTCCAAACGAGTATATCGCCGTTCAAACCTTTGTAACCTTTTCGCGTTTCGGTTGACCAATCGTCGTAATCGGCTGCTCGACTGTCGTGAGGTGAACCGTTTCTTAATTTCGCACCGATACCGATTACAAAAACAGCTTTCTTTTCTTTGCAAATCGCATGTTCGCGTTCCTGTGGCGAAAGCGATGGGTATTTACTTTCCAGTTCTTCACTGTGTATGAAGTGTATATTGGTCGGGAGGAATGATTGTTCTATCTGTCCATATTTGTTGCAAACTCGATTCTCGGTTCTTTTAATTACTTTATAGATTTTGCGAACTATAAATTTTAAGAAATTTAGATTTCGTTCCTTGTTGTTAATTATTTTTTCCCAATCCCACTGGTCAACATAGATTGAATGTAAATTGTCGGGAATTTCATGCGGACGCAGGGCATTCATATCGGTATAAAGTCCCTCGCCATATTTGAAACCATAATCGGCAAGAGCATTACGTTTCCACTTTGCCAGTGATTGAACAATTTCAGCCCTTTCGTTCATCGACTCAACATTAAAACTGATTGGTGTTTCAGTGCCTGTTAAGTTGTCGTTGAGTCCGGTATTACTTAATACGATAATTGGGGCAGAAATTCTTTTTAGATTTAATTCTTTAGCTAAATTTATTTGAAAATAATCTTTGATGAATTTGATTGCTTCTTCCGTAGTGCGTAAATTTAACGCAGGCTTGTAGTTTCTTGGGAGTGTTAATTTTCCGTTTGGTGTAATAATTTGTTTATGCATTGGTTAATTAAGTTTCCTTTTTTTATAGTCATCATAATTGGGCATTGTTCTTTCGTACTCGTTCGACATCAAAGGCGACGAAATAATAAAATCGGCTGTTGCGCGGTTGCAGGCAACTGGAATATTCCAAACGACGGTTAGTCGCAGGAGGGCTTTTATATCAGGGTCGTGCGAGAGGGATTCTAGTGGATCCCAGAAAAATATTAAAAAATCAATTTCGCCTTCAACAATTTTTGACCCGATTTGCTGATCGCCACCGAGTGGGCCGCTTTCTAATTTTACAATTTTTAAATTAAGTTCACTCTCTAACAGTTGCCCTGTAGTTCCTGTTGCGTATAATTTATGCTCCGCAAGCAGTCCCCGGTTAAACCGGACCCATTCAATTAAATCATCCTTTTTGTTGTCGTGTGCTACAAGGGCTATTTTTTTATAAGGTTTTAATAGGCGTGTTTTCATTAATATGACCTCATTTGATTAATAATAATTTTCTTGTGTCGGAATAGGAGTCAGTTGTAATCCGGCAAATATATATTCCTGAGTTCAAAGGTTTTGGAATATCTGTATTAAATGTAATTTCGTGAAATCCACTTTTTAAATAATGTTCTACAAGAGTAGCCATCTCCGATCCTAAAATATTATAAATTTTTAATGACGTGAAAGAAGCAGACGGAAGAAAAAACTAATTCTAGTAGCTGAATTAAAAGGATTCGGATAATTTTGTAAAACTTTGAAGTCCGATTTTTCTAAAGCCATCCTAATGAAAGAAATGTTAGGAGGAAAAATATTAATCAGAATATTATCAATGGTTGCGCGCCATAATCCCCAACTATGTCCTTCCGGAAATTCGTTCCAATAAAATTGATACCCTTTATTTATACAGGCATCTCTGAAAGTACGCATGTTAGAAAATAGAGATTCGTAAGATCCCCATATAGAAACAATCTTAATATTCTTTTTTTGCCCATTCACAATTAAATTGAAAGCCTCATAATTATTTGGCTGAAAAGCTCCTGAATGAATTCCACAATTCCCAAATACATCCGCGTGATTATAGCTGATTAAGGCTGAAATATTTCCACCATAAGAATCGCCCATAACGAGTCGTTTTTCGGGGCTGGCTATCGTATTGTATGTACTGTCAATAAAAGGGACGAGTTCATTCACGAAGAACAACCGATATTGGTCTCGTTTTAATCCGGCATATTCATCGTTACGGTTATTGGGTTTTACAAAAACAGCTATTAAAGGTTGAATTTTGTTACTGTCGATTAAATTATCAAGTACATTTACCCCAAACGCAAGATTGATATACTCAAAACCATCTTGGAAATAGACGGTTGGATATCCGGACGAAAGACTGTCGTATCCTGGAGGAAGATAAATCTGGAGTTGAAAAGTTGACGCAACATTTGAGGAATAAATATTTTTTGTTCTTATTGAACCGTGAGGTATAGATGCTTTATATTTTATTTCCCACGGTTGCGTATATTCAGGCATAGCCAGTTCTGAATTCGCTCCAAATCCACCTAAAATTTGATTCCTGTTTTCAGGGTCCAATATCCAACTGCTGCCGTTCAGGACGAATTTATAATCGAGGCGTCCATTCGATTCAAAACTTTTTGAAAAGTAAAAGAAATTCGTTCCGTCTAATTTCATCATCGGATGTGAGGTAGAAGACCATCCGTTAAAATCAGAGGCGACGGCAACAGTCGCAACGTTTCCGCGATATACGAAATTAGCAGTGGTATATTCTATAAATGGGATACCAGCCGGCCGCGCAATGTTCATGAAGCTATCAATAACCGCATTCTTATCCGCAAGGTTTGGTAAAGAATTAACACGATTTATAAAATTTTGAAAATTGCTTTGCGAAAAAGAACAATTAAAAATTAAAAGTATTATTATGAATGATTTAATAAATATATCGAACATTTTTGTTTAATATATGGATTTAATAAGTATGTTTCAAATATTTGCCTTTCGGTTGTAATTTCTATAAATTTACAGAGCGATTTATGGGTGGTTAGCTCAGCTGGTTAGAGCGCACGGTTCACATCCGTGAGGTCGTAGGTTCAAATCCTATACTACCCACTAACCTTTAAACCTATTCAGTGAGATAGGAAAGGAAAGTATGAAAAGACAAATAACAAAATTCAAAACATGCCTCAGTTCCGATTGCGGAGCTTGAGGCATTTTATTTTTTTAAGAGGATATGAAAACAAAACCGAAACTTATCGATGAACTCGGAATGCACCGCACAATAACCCGCTTGGCGCACGAAATAATTGAACACAATAAAGGAATTGAATCGATTGCTCTTGTGGGAATTAGAACACGTGGTGAATTTATTGCGAAACGTTTGGCTGAACTGATTACGTGTATCGAAAAAAAAGAATTGCTCATCGGAATGTTAGATATAACATTGTACCGCGACGACCTACGAGCTAAACTCGAGCAACCAATTTTAAAGGGAACTGATATCGCGTTCGATGTTACTGATAAAAATATAGTACTAGTTGATGATGTTCTTTTTACAGGCAGGACAATTCGTGCCGCACTGGATCAATTGATGGATTTGGGACGGCCGAAAACAATTCAGCTTGCGGTTTTAATTGACCGAGGACATAGAGAATTACCGATAAGAGCCGACTTCGTTGGAAAGAATGTGCCCACATCTGATAATCAAGAAATTCAAGTGCGGTTGATAGAAGTTGACGGTGAAGATAGTGTTTTGGTTATCGAGAAGATTTGATTATTTATAATTTAAAAAACAGGAACGACAATGCCTTTACAAAGCAAACATTTACTTGGACTCGAAGGAGTTTCGAGAGACGATATACAATTGGTATTGGATACGGCAAGGAACTTTCGTGAAGTGTTAGATCGCCCAATTAAGAAAGTTCCCACACTTCAGGGTAAAACAATAGTAAATTTATTTTATGAAAGTTCGACACGCACACGAATTTCATTTGAGCTTGCCGAGCGACGCCTTTCGGCTGATGTCGTGAATTTTTCGGTCGCCGGAAGTAGTGTTGCAAAAGGTGAAACTCTAAAAGATACAGCCCGCAACATTGAAGCTATGAAAATTGATATGGTTGTTGTTCGCCATTCATCGCCCGGTGCAGCTCTCTTTTTAAGTCGTCTGATGAACGCAAACATCATCAATGCCGGCGACGGAACTCACGAACACCCAACTCAAGCATTACTCGATATGTACACCATCCGCGAAAAGTTTGGAAAATTGGAGGGCTTGAACGTTTGTATTGTGGGGGATATTTCGCATAGCCGGGTTGCTCTCTCAAATATTTATGGATTGCAAATATTGGGTGTCAATGTTTCGGTTTGCGGTCCGGCCACTCTAATTCCGAAAAACATACAAAAATTAGGTGTAAAAGTTTACCACAATATCGATGATGCTATTAGAGATTCAGATATCTTGAATGTACTGCGTATTCAGCTTGAACGTCAGGACCGTTCGTTTTTTCCATCGACTCGTGAATATCATAATTATTTTGGAATTACAAGAGAAAGATTGTTGAAATCCAAAAAACCAATCACGATTATGCACCCCGGTCCAATAAATCGCGATGTAGAAATTTCGGCGGATGTTGCTGATGGGGAACAAAGCTTAATTTTGCAACAAGTGCTCAACGGCGTTGCAGTTAGGATGGCTGTGCTTTATTTACTCGGAACTGGAAACTAAATTTATAGGAAACAGAAATGAAAATCTTACTGAAGAATCCCCGTATAATCGAACCATCTGAAAACATTGATCAGGTTGCCGACATTTTAATAGTCGATGGAATCATTGAAATAATTGCACCAAAGATTACGGCGAGTGGAAATGTTCAGGAATATGTTTTGGATGGAAAAATTGTAGCACCCGGCTTTATTGATATGCACGTTCATCTACGTGAACCAGGTTATGAGCACAAAGAAACAATTGAAACAGGATTAGTCGCTGCCGCAGTCGGAGGTTTTACAGCCGTTTGCTGTATGCCGAATACTAACCCACCGATTGATGATGCTTCAGTGATAAAATTCATAAAAGAAAAATCTGAAAAAACACTGAACGGTTTAGTCGATGTTCACCCTGTTGCAGCAGCCACTAAACGGCGTGAAGGGAAAGAACTATCGCCGATGATAGAACTTGTTGAAGCGGGGGCAGTTGCTTTTTCGGACGATGGCTCGCCGATCGATAATTCGGAAATAATGCGTCACGCTTTAGAATACTCGAATATGCTGGGTAAAATTATAATCCAACATCCCGAAGACCGTTCGCTCGCGAAAGGGGGCGTGATGAACGAAGGACTCGTATCAACCTCTCTCGGTTTACCACCGATACCCTCGATTGCCGAAGAAATTATGATAGACAGAGATATTCGAATTGCTAACTATGTTGGCGCATCTTATCATGCTGCTCATATCAGCACTGCTGGGTCGGTTGAAATAATCAGGCTGGCAAAAAAGAAAAATATTCCGGTTACTTGCGAGGTTACACCTCATCATTTCACGCTTACTGATGAAGCTGTTCGCTCCTTCGATACCAATACGAAGATGAACCCACCTTTGCGAACGAAAGCCGACGTTGATGCAATCAAAGAAGGATTGCGTGATGGAACTATCGATGTAATTGCATCCGACCACGCACCCCATTCGTTTGACGAAAAAGAAGTTGAATTCCTAGAAGCGCCTTTCGGAATAGTAGGATTAGAAACAGCAATTGGGTTAGCAATTACTGAATTGGTAATTCCCAAAATATTATCTATCAATCAGTTGATTGAAAAATTTTCTATCAATCCAAGAAAAATATTAAGTTTACCTACTGTAAAAATTAAAGTCGGTGAAAAAACGAACCTTACAATTCTTGATTTTAAAAAAAAATGGAAGGTGGATGCACAGAAATTCAAATCAAAATCAAAACGGACACCTTTCGATGGGAAAACATTGGTTGGAAAAAGTTTTGCTATCATAAACAATGGAAGAGTACATTTTTCGGATTGAAAAATTTACATGTGTCTAAAATTTAATACAAAAACCTATTTTTCAAGTTTCTTTAATTTAATATTTTAAAAGTTTTCGAGAGTTTTCTGTGCTGGCACAGGATTTGGGAGTTCTATTGACAGCACATTAATATTAAAGGATACGAAAATGAAAAGACTAAAATTTTTAATTGCAGGAATTGGAGTAAGTTTAATAAGCGGCTGCTATATTGATGTTGAAGTTCCTGATACTGCGCCACCATCACCCCCGTCGGGTTTGTATGCAGAAGCCAGAGATAATAAAGTGTATTTAGATTGGAATCATAGCCCCGAACGCGACGTAGCAGGTTATAAAATTTGGGTCAGTTATTCATATAGCGGAAGATATGAATTGATTGGGACAACTGGCGGAAATTATTTCAACGATAAAGGTGCCCGAAACGGAACAACATATTACTATGCAGTTTCATCATATGATTATTCACGTAATGAAAGCGAATTGAGCGATGCATTCGTATTCGCTACTCCACGCCCCGAAGGATACGGCGTATCGTTAAACAATTACCGGACTCAACCAGCAACAGCCGGCTATGACTTTTTGACTTATTCCATTGGCCAGTATAATGATAACTACACAGATATATTTTTTGAATATTACAACGGCGAATATTACATGAATGTTTGGAATGATACAGATATTAAAGATATGGGTGCAACCAATTCTATCTACGAAATTACAAAAGCTCCATCAAGCGGTTGGTCGCCAACTAAAGACGTAATCCTACGCGTCGGAAGAACTTATGTTGTTTGGACTAACGACGACCATTATGCAAAATTTCGTGTTGTATCTTTATCATCTACAAGAGCTGTTTTTGATTGGTCGTATCAATTGCAAAAAGGGAATCCATACTTAAAGCGAAATGTTGTTGAAGGTCGGTCGGAATTAAAATTTGGACCAGGCGCCGCAGGAAGGGATTGACTTTTAAGCATTTATCTTTTATTTTTACAGAGCAAAGATGAAACTAATTATACACATATCGCTAATGCTGCTAGCTCTAATCGCACTGAACCTCACGGCACAGGAAGTTGGACAGGAATTAAATCGGGAAGTTTTTAATGCCATTGAATCGGGTGTTGATGCAGGCGATATCGACAGGTTTGCAGGCTATTTTGCGAAACAGGTGTATGTGAGCACACGAGGTGGTGAGAGCGGTTATTTCAGCAGTAGTCAGGCATATTACATTATCAAGAATTTTCTAACAGCACGCAAGCCGCTCGGTTTCTCGTTTACGACTTACGGGTTCGCTGACGAAATTCCTTTTGCAACCGGAAGCGCATTATTTCGTTTTAAAGGTAACCGCGAAAGTGTGCAGGTGTATGCAGCTCTCTCAAAATCAAACGGTAAATGGGTGATTGATAAGATTAATTTTTATTAATTCCCGATGCCGAACTTAATTTCTAATTTTTATTCACAATTCGTTAAAAGACGATTTTTTTATCTTGTCTTTTTTATTCTGTTTTTAATTGCTATATCTTTTCTGGTCGAAAATTTTTTCGTTAAATCAATTGAGATTGATTGGGAAACAATCTCGATTGAAAAAACTGCACTGCTAATTTCACAATCACAAAATCATTTTCAGAATTTTCAGAACGATGCAGCTTCGTTAGCTGCCCGGATTGCTAGATATGAACCGATTGTTAAATCAGTTTCAGGAGGAGACGAACAATTATTATTTCAATCACTGAAAATATTTGAAGTTTATAGTGGAAGCGTCGAAGTTTACGATAGTGAATTGGATTTATTGGGATGGTCGAAAAGTATCGGGTCGGATATAAAATTAGATCGGATCTCACCAAAACCATTTTCCTACATCAAGCAAGGTTCAATTTTTTCGTGGCTGTTGATCGTCCATCCGATACTGAAAAACGATTTACCGATAGGGTACGTTTTCGTAAAGAAACTTTTCGATGTAAATTATCCGTTAAGCAATCGTTTCATTAGTTCAGAAATTTTTGAGGAAGCGTTTACACAAAGTTTGGATTATCCTGTCAGTTTCGATTTTTCAGATAGATTAAAAGCGAGCGAAGAAAAAGGGGTAATATCAATTCCGTTTAAAGCAATCGATGGAAGCTTCCTTGGCTATGGATACCGGCAGGCATATACAAAAGGGGCAGTAATAGATGAGGTTAAACAGAATTTTTTATCGGTGCGAGTATTCTTGATTATTTTTTTATCGCTTTTTGTTTTATTCTATTCTTCCAAAATTGTTCATACACGTGTACGATTCTTCTACCGGGCACTCATTACCGCAGCAGTTTTGTGGATTGTCAGGTTTCTCTGGCTTGCTATCGATTTTCCGACCGGTTTTTTCCCAATCAGCATATTCGATCCATCTTATTTTGCATCGGGCTTCGGGTTTGGTATTGCAAAATCCATTGGCGAATTACTGATTACTTCGATCATTCTAATCGCCAGCGTTGTTTATATTGGATACGATGCCTTAATATCAATTAATCGAAATAGTAAGTTAAACTTAAACAGTGTAATCTGGTTAATTATATTAATTCTTATTTCTATTACTTTTCTTTTCCTTTTACGGGGATATTCGGCCATTGTTAACAGTGGAGTGTTTGATTCGAATTTGAGTTACATTAATCCGGAGTTTCCCCCGTTCGAATTGTTGATAATGTATTTATGTTTGTTTTTGATATCGGCATCTTTTGTTTTAATTTCAACCTTGTTAATTCTTTATTCATATTGGAATAAAAATAATTATCTGGGTTGGCTGTTTGTGTTCGTGATATTTATGGCAGCTAGTTTTATTTATGGTGAACTCCATCCTAATCCACTGACATCTAACCTCGAAAGAAGTTTAATAATATCGGGTTTATTAATAATTGGGATTATCTCACAAAAATTTATAAAACATAGTAAAGCGATTAACACAAAAAATGCACTCTTGTTTGGCATGAGCGCTGTATTGCTGGCAGCATATTTTCTTTTCTCGGCAGTACAATTTGATATGCGTTCAAAGTTAAAATCGTTTGCGAGCGAAGTTGCTCGTCCTGTAGATAACTGGATTGCGTTTATGATAGACGAGGCATTAAATCAAATCGCAACAAAAGAAACAGCAGATCGTTTAAAAACTCACTCTGATTTAAAAAATTATGCTTTTACCGAATGGGCAAAAACAATTTTGAGTCGCGAAGGTTACAACTGTCGGGTTACAATTATTAATGGCGACGATCGTATTGTAAGTAATTTTCAAGTTGGTTCGATGACAACGATTGAACAGAAACCAACCATTCGAGCTTCGCGATCAATTATGGTATGGGAAGAAGAGGAGGGCTTTGTAAAACATTATGTTGGTTTTACACCAATATTTTTTGAAGATAAAACGCTTGCTGGAGCTGTTCGAATTGAGGTTAGTGCCACGCGGGGCGAATTATTTCGGAGCGATTCGTATGAAATCATAAAAACCTACACGGGAAATGACTTCAAAGCATATTACAAAAAATTATATTATTCTGAATTTATTAATGACTGGCGTATATATACATCCAATCGTGAATTAGCGAGTGTTTACCGTTCGATTCCGTTGGCGGACTCTTTGTTGAGAAACAAAAATAATTTTTTTGTTGAAGAAATAGTCGACGGTAAATATTTTGAAACTGTTTACGTAAAGTCGACTGACCAACCAAATAAATATATCGCATTAAGCGGAGAAAGGGGTGATGTTGTCCGAGATGTTTTGAATTTTCTAAGATTGTCGCTTTTCTTCTTAGTGGTATGTTGTACCATTTATTTTATATTGTGGTTAGTAATAATCGGTTATCGGAAACGAAAATTCGAGTTCAATTTTCGTACAAAATTGCTGATAGCTTTCATAATAGTGTCGGTAATTCCGATTATAGTAATAAGTTACTACAATCGTGAAATTGCAACACAACGGGCGAGCGAATTAAATCGCACAAATTTAGAAAAACAAACCGATGTAATATATTCTCATATCAAAAAATCTTTTTCACTGAAATCCGATTATTTATCGAACAGTGAACTGATTTCCGAAATTGCTATTAGCACGGGAATAGATTTTAGTTTATACAGCAATAGTGAAATCATAGCGAGCAGTAAGCCGGAGCTGCTTGATGCTGAAATAATTGATAGACGAATTTCACCGGATGCTTACTACAATATAAAAATATTAGGACGGCAATTTTTTGTTGAATCGCAAGCTATAGGAACTTTTGAGTATTTAGTAGGTTACCAAGCTGTAATAAATAAACAAGATCAATTAGCCGGTATAATTGCAGTCCCCACACTTTATAATCAGGCGAGTATCGAGGAAGATTTACAAGAACGGAATACATATTTATTAGGAGTTTATACGATAGTACTGTTAATCGCTTTTTCCCTTGGAATCTTTTTCGCGGGACAAATATCAAAACCAATTCGCCGGTTAACCGATGCAGCGATTCAGGTTGGTGAAGGTAATTTTGATTACAAAATACCATCCACACGCAGAGACGAGCTTGGTAAGCTTGAGCAAACCTTCAATGAAATGATTGACGAAATCAGCCAAAAACGGGAAGAGTTAATAAAATACGAAAAAGAATTAGCTTGGAAAGAAATGGCGAAACAAGTCGCTCACGAAATCAAAAATCCGCTGACACCGATAAAATTAGCAGTGCAACATCTTCAACAGGCGTTTAAAGATAAAGCTGATAACTTCGACGATATATTGAAGAAAGCCGTGTCGATGATTACTGAACAGGTCGAAACACTCACAAAAATTGCCTCTGAGTTTTCGAACTTCGGTCGATTGCCTTCGCGAAAATTAGAAAAGTATGAAGTGAACGAAATCCTGAAAGAAGCAATCCATCTCTTCGAACAATACAATAATGTTAATTTCAAATTTAATAGTTTTGCACCCGAATTAAGAGTAAACGCAGACAAAGAAGAATTACGGCGTGCTTTTATTAACATCATCAGGAATTCGATTCAAGCGATGAATGAGAAGGGGAGTGTATCGATTTTTGTAGAGCAGGTCGATGAAAATGTTCATATTAACATTCACGATACAGGGCAGGGAATTTCGGACGAAATAAAAAATAAAATATTTGAACCGAATTTTTCTACGAAAACCGATGGGATGGGCTTGGGTTTAGCCATTGTGAAAAAGACGATAGACGATTTAGGTGGGGCGATTTCATTTACTACCGATAAAGATGCGGGGACCACATTTATTCTCACCATACCGTTAGTAACAGATAATGAGTGAAATAATAATAATTGCATCGGAAAAATTGTCTAAGTTCAACGACCTAAAGTTTGGATTCAGCACACGACTTGGTGGAATAAGTAAGGGACAATTCGGAATGAATTTGAGTTTCTACGTTGGAGATGATCGGTTGAACGTTTTGGAAAACCGGGAACGATTTTTTGGCGCCTTGAAAATCGGATTGAACGAGCTTGCGATACCTCAACAAGTTCAGGGCAGCGTGGTTCAGAGAGTATTTACCCAAGGTGGCTACGATTCGTGCGATGGATTGATTACTGACTCGAAGGGCGTTTTTTTAACTATCAGCACTGCCGATTGTTTACCCGTGTTTTTATTCGATCCTGTAACGAAATCAGTAGGAGCTCTGCACGCAGGCTGGCGTGGAAGCGAGATGAATATTGTATCCAGGGCAATTCGTATGATGCGAGAAGAATTTGGAACTTCTCCCGCAAACCTGATTTCATATATTGCACCCGCTGCCAGCGTTTGTTGTTATGAGGTTGGTGAAGATGTAGCAAAAAGATTTTCGCACGAGTTTCTTATTCAGAATTCAAAGCTGCATCTTAATTTGAAGGAACACGCCAAAACTATGATGCTAGATGCAGGTGTTAGAGGGGAAAATATCGAAGTTTCAGAATATTGCACGATATGCAACGCTAACTTATTCCACTCGCACCGCCGCGATAAAGAAAAATCGGGTAGAATGATGGGCGTAATCGGATTAGTTGGATGATTATCTGCGAGTAACGGTCGGAATAAAATTATAATATTCCGGAACATAAAATAGATTATCAGGTAATAATTTTTTTTCAACTTTAGTTACCAGTAAGTGGGTACCTTTCATTTCAGAGGCAACAATAAACCCTTTTTCGTAAAGCATTTTAAATTTTTCAAAAACGATTAGCGACATAGTTTTTTCAATAATTGCCAACCAATCATTTGCGTATTGATCTATCGAGCCTAAATCATTAGTTACCCAGTATTCGCCTTCTAGGCTGTCGCGGTTTGTTACAATAAATTTTTGGCAATTCAATCCTGAAATTATTTTCTTCTCACCCGTTTCTATTATCGCATATTTTTCAGGTTGCCATTTTACGCCCATATCTATTTCCATCAACCGCCTTAAATTGGGAGGCAGAGTATCCATCTGAGCGCGCATACGGCGGACGTTTTCTTTTCTTATTTCCTGATTTTTGGTAATTTCTTCGAATGTTGTTCTTGAAAATGAGCTATCTACAGGGTTACCCCTCAGTGCGACTTGTGAATCGAGTTGTATTATTGTAAAAGAGTCGCCGTAGTCGGTTGAGACTTCAGTTCTTAATCTATTCGGTATCAAAAATAATTTCTGATTGATTTTACTCGTGTCGCCTTCGGAAGATACTCTGTAAGATAATTGTTCCCAATATAACCCTGGAACCATTTTGGTTGATTGGCAACCGACTAATAATAATATTAGGAGTAAGAATAATATAAAATTTTTCATAACAGTTATAATTAATTAATGATGTTAAAGTTTTCTGAACTATTAAAAAGGCAAATCTGGTCCGGATGCGGTAGAAACTACTAGCTCTTCGAAAGTATCGGATGCCCGGTTTTCAAAACCGGCGTATTCTTTTTGAAATGTAAGTCGTATTATGTCTGTGGGACCGTTTCGTTGTTTACCGATAATAATTTCGGCGAGTCGTTCGGTTGAAATTTTATTTCCGTGTGCGTCATCGACCTCGTTAATCTTATAAGTTTCGGGACGATGGACGAATATAACGACGTCGGCGTCTTGTTCGATAGCCCCCGACTCGCGAAGGTCGGCAAGTACAGGACGCTTGTCGCCGCTGCGTGTTTCAAGTCCGCGGTTCAATTGAGATAGTGCGATAACAGGAATATTTATCTCTTTTGCTAAAGCTTTCAACGAGCGTGAAATCATGGAAATTTCACGTTCACGGCTGTCCATACTTTTAGGGGGATGGACGAGTTGTAAATAGTCGATAATAATCATTCCTATATTATGCTCTGCTTTTAAGCGCCGTGCCTTTGCGCGGATTTCTAAAATCGAAAGCGATGGTGAATCATCAATAAATATTTTTGCTTCTGCGAGGCGTCCGACTACCATTCCTAAACGCTGCCACTTCTCATCTGGTAATCTGCCAGTACGAAGTGCATGAGCGTTTATCCTTGCTTCCGAAGAAATCAAGCGTGTAACTAATTGCTGCTCAGCCATTTCAATACTAAAAATTACTGTAGCTGTAGGTTTCACGGTGTGGAGAGCTGCGTTCCGAGCCAATGAAAGTGCAAAAGCTGTTTTACCCTGACTCGGACGTCCGGCAATTATGATTAAATCAGAGTTTTGAAATCCACCCGTTGCGTTATCTAAATCTGTAAATCCGGTTGGAACACCAGTAATCCCACTGTGCTTCCCGTGGATTTTTTCTAAAATTTCGAGAGTTTCGTTCAGCGCCCGTTTTATAGGCGTTGCACTTTTCTTCATCCGGTATTCAGAAATCTGAAATATTTTTGTCTCAGCCGCATCGAGTAAATCAATAGCATCCTCCGAATCGCTGTAAGCTCTTTTGGCTATCTCGGCAGAAGTTGTAATAAGATTGCGCATCAAAGCTTTTTCGAGGATAATATGGGCGTGGAATTCCACATTTGCTACACTGTTTACTTGCATCGTTAATTCTGTTAGATATATTGAGCCGCCGATTTCTTCTAATGTACCGCGTCGTCTTAATTCTTCACTCAAAGTTACAGCATCAACAGGTTCGTTGCGTTCGAACAGGGCAACAATCCCTTGATAAATTTTTTGATGTGCAGGTTTGTAGAACATATCGGTCTGCAGAATCTCTATAATTTTTGGGATAGCTTCTTTTTCAATCAAAGCAGAACCTAAAACCTGAGTCTCGATTTCTACTGCTTGAGGCGGCAAGCGGACATCTTGTTGGTCTTTAATATATATTGAGTCTGTATTTTTTTTACTTCTTTTCTTTTCAGACATATTACATTTGTTCGTTATAAAATTTTTGGAATAATTGCATATCTTCCCAAGTCGGTCGCTTCCAATTCGGATTACGCAGCAACGCTGCTGGGTGGTACGTTACAATTAATTTGGCTCCTCGGTAATTATGAACTTTTTGCCGCATCGATGTTAAACTATCGTTTGTTTGAAGCAACCATTGAGCAGCAATTCGGCCCAAGCAAATAATAAATTTCGGTTTTATTAAATCGATTTGTTTCGAAAGATAAGGAGTGCAGAGTTCCATCTCGTTTGACATCGGGTCGCGGTTATCGGGTGGACGACATTTCAGAATATTGCATATATAAACATCTTCGCGTTTGAGTTGAACTGCCTCCAAAATTTTATTCAGTAACTGCCCTGCCCGTCCGACGAAAGGTTCACCCTGAGCATCTTCATCAGCGCCCGGAGCTTCACCTACAAACATCACTTTGGCATTCGGATTACCGACTCCAAATACAAAATTTTTACGTGTATTGCCTAAAACACATTTCTTACAAGAAGATATCTGTGCGTTAAATTCATCTAAACTATTTACACTTTGAAATTCTGCGAAACGTTCAGAGGTTTTTTCGATTTTTTGTGCCGATGCTTGATAAATAATACCGCCGAACAATTGTTCCTGTTGCATTAGGTAACTTTCTGCACTGTTTAGAATATCTTTAAATTCTTTTCGGGTATCGCTCATTTAACTTCTGCTTAATTTAGATATACGGTTAAGTATTTGATTCGCAACATCGTCTTTCAGCATTTTATTTAAGATTTCTTTCATTCCATTTTTATGGAGGAAAGATACAACGTTTGTGTCGCTGCCGATTTCAGCCCCTTTTTTTAATGGGTTGTTTATTACTATGAAATCGAGATTTTTACGATTTAGTTTTTTTACTGCATTTTCAATTTCGTTATCAGTTTCCAATGCAAAACCGACCAGCACTTGATGTTTCTTTTTCTTCTTTCCTAACGTTTCTAAAATATCTTTTGTCTTTGTAAGTTTCAGATTAAAGTTAATGTCGACTATATCTTCTTTTTTAATTTTGCGGTTCGCAGTAATTTCCGGTTTGAAATCGGCGACGGCTGCCGCCATTATTACAACGTCGGATTTAGAGGAATGTTTGATACACTGGTTATACATTTCTTCAGCGGTTTCAATCTCAATCTTCTCTACAAAATTAGGTGTTTCCAGATTCGAGGGTCCTGTTATCAGGGTAACATTGGCGCCTCGTTCAGCAGCACATCGGGCAACAGCAAAGCCCATTTTACCGGAGGATCTGTTTCCGATGAATCTAATCGGATCGATTGGTTCATAAGTGGGTCCGGCAGTGACGAGTATGTTTTTACCGGAAAAATCTTGATGCGTCTTATCTAATATATTTTGTACAGAAGTTGCTAATTTTTTTATTTCGGGTAAACGCCCTTTGCCTGTTAAACCGCTGGCGAGTTCGCCGACTTCGGGATTAATTATTCGATAGCCGCGCTGGCCGAGTTTTGATAAATTTTCTTGTGTCGCCCGATTTTCCCACATATATGTATCCATCGTGGGGGAAATGGCAACCGGACAGCGAACCGAGAGGGCCATAATAGTAACAGGATTATCAGCAATTCCATGAGTGAGTTTTGCTAAGGTATTAGCTGTTGCGGGAGCTATCAACATAATATCAGCCCAAGTTCCGAGGTGGATGTGCCACGTTTCGGATTGAATAATTGATAGAGAAGCATCAGGAAAAGTATCGGTTACAATTTCATTCTCAGAGAGAGCCGCAAGTGTGTTCGGGTTAATAAATTCGGTAGCGGCTTTTGTCATCACCACTTTGACGGCAGCGCCCTGTTTTTTAAATTCGCGGACGAGCAGGGGAATTTTGTAAGCGGCAATTCCGCCTGTAATTCCGATCAATATTTTTTTGCCGCGTAACATATTAATTCAAAATTAGCCGTTGTTTTCACTTTTATATCTAAAATCCAATCTTGAATCAAGCAATTCTTCGATAGCCAGCTGTGTTGGTTTCGGCCGCTTTTCGAATTCGCGTGCTATAAGAACCTGTTCCGGATTAGTAACAGTTTCCATAGTTTCAGGTTCATCCGAATCTTCGCTCATTAATTTGGATTGAACTTCCTCGAGTCTCTGGTTGAATTCAATCTTGATTTCTTCATTAATTTGCTGAGCGCGTTTCGATAACACCACGATTGACTCGTAAATGTTTTCAACTTTTGATTCCAGAGCATCAAGACTTATAGATTTTATTGGCATTTGGTTTCCTTTGTGTTTTAATTTAAGTTATTGCTAATTATTTTTTCGACTTCATCAACAGCTAGTTGGAGCTGGTCGTTTATTACAATATAATCGAATAATGTTTTTTGTTCCAGTTCCATTTCGACGCGGTCGATTCGTTTTTTAAGTGTTTCGGGGCTTTCTGTTTTTCTGTTTTTCAGCCTCTCTTTTAAAATATTCATATCAGGAACATCAATAAAAATAAGCATCGAATCTTCAGGATATTTCTTTTTTATAGATAAAGCACCCAATACATCTATATCGAATACGACCGATTTACCGCAGACAAACGATTTGTCGACTTCGGAAACAAGCGTGCCGTAATAATCGTCATAAATTTTTTGCCACTCGATAAGGGTATCATTTTCGATATGTTTTTGAAATTCTTCTTTAGTTATAAAGTAATAATCTTTGCCGTCTGTTTCAGTATTTCGTTTCGCACGTGTGGTTGCCGACACCGAGAAATGAAATTCTGGATGGTTTTTCAAAATTTCTTTCACAATTGTTGTTTTGCCACATCCACTGGGTGCGGAGACGACAATCAGTTTCGGTTTACTCATTTATTCTATATTTTGAATTTGTTCTCTTATTTTTTCGAGCTCTTCCTTAATTTCAATAATGTGCCGCGAGATTATTGCATCGTTTGCCTTAGAACCTATCGTATTTACTTCGCGATGAATTTCCTGAACCAAGAAATTTAATTTTCTTCCTGATGGTTCTTTA
This sequence comes from Ignavibacteriales bacterium, assembly GCA_037443545.1. Lineage (GTDB taxonomy): Bacteria > Bacteroidota > Ignavibacteria > UBA10030 > BY39 > JASEGV01. The sequence continues at coordinate 19,877 of JBBIOD010000006.1, forward strand.
CTATTCATAAATTCGAGAAAATATTTATGATGACTCCGCAGCCGCACGCACTCTTCTGTAATATCCAATTTTTCAGATAATAATATTATTTCGAGTTCCAAGCGTGTGTCATCGATGCGGTCTTTTGCTTCAACTAATTTTTCAACTCGTTCGCGCAACCGGGTTCGCTCGATCGGGATGCGTTGTTTTGAGAGCTTCTCAATTATATCGATTTTTTTATCAATCAGTTTTATTCGACGGGATAAATCTTTTTGTAATTCGCCCCCCTCGTCGATGCGCATTTTCAGAAGATTACCTAATGCTTTTCTAACCGCCTTCTCGCACAACACCCATTCGATTTCGTTCGTTTTTGCTTTATCTTCGGGTCGTATGATTTCGGCAAACTTTAATAGGTGATCGATTGTAATGTCTTCTTTAATATTAACCGATTTTTTTAGCTCGTTAAGTATTTTATAACTCATCCGGGCAGCATCTTTATTTATAATCATGGGTGCCCGTTGATTGACTGGTGTTTCGATATTTACAGACAAATTAATTTTGCCGCGGTCAATGTTAGATTGCAATATTTCTTTCACATCGTTTTCGCGATGCGATAAATTCTTTGGAAGCCGTATTGTCAGTTCTAAGAACCGGTTATTCACGCTGCGAAGTTCTGCCGTTGCGGTAATACCTTTTTGTACAACGTCGCCTCTGCCGTAGCCCGTCATGCTCGAAATCATCTATAATCCTATTATTTTTTTTATAGCTCTTCTGAATAAATACAAACGCACATAAGAATATATAAAATTGGCGTTTATTAATCAGAAATGATAAAAACTGGAAATTGCCACATCTAAATTACAAAAATTTTACACATCTTCCAAGCTTTTCTTCAGGCTTTGAGAAAATCTTCGGTTTTTTGTATATTTGAGCGGATAAAATAGGAAATTCAAAAATTATGTTAAATCATTTTATAACACTTCAAAGTCTTGCAGATGAATTTAATGCGGCACTCAAAAATGCTACTGTCCTTGAATTATACTCACAACAAAAAAATGAATTACAAATTTCGCTGCTCGTAAACAATACTCCTAAAACTTTATCTGCCTCTATTACTCCGCAGATGAATTTCATTTTTATGCGAGAACAAATTGCAAGGGCAAAACGGAATTCAATCTCTTTATTTGCTGAATTAAATAACAAAACCATCAATAACATCACCGGACATCTTTTTGATAGAATAATAAGTATTCATTTTTCGAATAAAATGAAAATGATGTTCCATCTATTTGGAACAACGTCGGCGAACATATTTTTAATCAACGAGAACAAAGAAATTATAAATGCCTTTAAACACAATAAAGATTTTGTCGGAAAATCGTATGAAAAATTATTTCAAACAAAAGAAGATAACTTTAGCAACTTGGTAGCTGACTTTGAAACATTTAAGGATAAAATGTTGGAAGATAAAAAGATGACGACTTTCAGCTCAGTAAAGGGTGCTTATAAGTTTCTTGGTTCAACACTTGCGCGGGAAGCTTTGCATCGTGCTAAACTTGAAGAAAAGGTTCATGCCAGTGAATTAACTCACGATGATTTAAAAACCATCTACCAACAATTAATTAATTTATTTGCCGAAGCAAGCAAGCCCGTCCCGACAATTTATTACAGTAACAATATCCCACGAGTATTTTCGATGATAAAGTTAGAGCATTTAACCGGTTCGACACAAGAGAATTTTTCGATTGTGAATGAAGGAATAAAAGCTTTCGTTGCTCAGTCGTTAAAGGGGAGTAATATTGATTTCGATAAAAAGGAATTCTTACTGAAAATCAAAAATGAACTCGATAAGTTAGTACGCACAGAAAACGCAATAAAAAAAGAAGTGTTGGAGGCAAGTCGTGCTGATGAGTATGACCATATCGCAAAAGTCATAATGACGAATTTGCAACATCTAACAAAAGGAACGGAGGATATTGAGGTAGAGGACGTATTTCACAATAATAAGTTGATGCGTATAACTTTAGATCCCAAATTAACTCCTGCAAAGAACGCTGAACGGTATTTCGATAAATCCAGAAAGGCGCGAATTGCATACGAAGCGGTAAAAACCCGGCTGGTTGATGTTACAAAAAATATTGCACTACTCGAGAAACTGCTTCTGCATTTAGATAACTGTCAAACAATAGAGCAATTTGGTGAATTTATGGATGAGTATGATGCCGACTTAAAACGATTACATTTAATATCCGAAAAAGAAAAGGCGGCATTACCTCCATTCCGAATTTTTAAGGTGGCTGGCCATTATGAAGTATTAGTGGGCAAGAGCGCGGCTAATAACGACCTGCTGACAATGAAATATGCCAAGCCGAACGACCTCTGGTTTCATGCCCGGGGTGCTGGCGGGTCGCATGTAGTGTTAAAAGTAGGTAACTCCAAAATAAAGCCGCCAAAAGAAGCCGTTAAACAAGCTGCAAGTATTGCAGCGTATTACAGCAAGATGCGAAATGCCGGCAATGTACCGGTTGCTTATTGCGAGCGAAAATATGTTCGCAAACCTAAAAAAAGTAACGAGGGAACTGTAGTACTCGAACGCGAAAAAGTTATTTTTGTGGAACCTGAATTACCCGAACAAAAAATATAAATTCTTTTTATAATTTCGTTAACTAACTAAGGAGGTCATAATGAAACGCAATGTATACGTTGCTCTGTATTTATTCTTATTTCAAGAACCATTATTTCCACAGGAGTTTAACGACACTACAAGTGCTTTGAGGCAGTTTGCTCCAAATGTTTTTATTGATTGCTTGGTTTGCGACGAAAATTATATCCGCACTGAAATTACATTCGTAAATTACATGCGCGACCCGAATCAAGCGGATGTTCATGTTTTGATTACAACTCAACAAACTGGTGGTCAGGGTGAAGAATACACTTTAACATTCATCGGTAAAAATAAGTATCCCGGATTGCAAGATACATTGGGTTTCACAACCAAGGAGTCTGATACACCTGATATAATTCGGCAGACTTTGGTAAAGTCGTTGAAGTTAGGACTTACCCGTTACGTTGCCAAAACACCTCTGAGCGAATTTTTGAATATTAGCTTTTTGATACCTGCTAAAGTTGAACAAATTATTGATAAATGGGATAATTGGGTTTTTACTACCAGTATAAATTCTAATTTAAACGGTGAAAAGGTATCGAGTTCCGTTTACCTCTCGGGTGGACTCAGCGCAAATAGGGTAACTCGTGATTGGAAACAAAATTTTTCGGTAAATACTAATTACAACGAAAGTCAATTCGATTATGGTGCTATGGAAATTTTGAGTATTTCACGCGGCTACAATTTTAATGCGATGGTTGTAAGAAGTATCAGTGAGCATTGGTCGTTTGGAGGATACGCAGATGTTTCTACTTCGACTTTCGGAAATACTAAATTAAAAGTTTCTGCTTCACCCGCAGTTGAGTACAATATTTTCCCATACAGTGAGTCAACTCGCAAACAACTTCGGTTGATGTATAAACTTACTCTTGAAAATGTTCGTTATGAGGAAGAGACAATTTTTGATAAAACTGCTGAACGGCTTTTTAAACAATCGCTCTCTTTTACTTTAGATTTGCGCCAGCAGTGGGGTTCTGTTTCGACAACGTTATCGGGTTCTCAATTCTTTCACGATTTTCAGAAAAGAAGCTTAAGGGTTTTTACTAATTTAAATTTACGCCTGTTTGAAGGGATATCATTAAACCTCTTTGCTAGCTATTCGAGAATTAACGACCAGTTATCGCTTCGAAAAGGAGAAGCGACGACCGAACAGATACTTCTTCGCCGCACGGAACTTGCAACTAATTACAGGTATAGCGCTTATATTGGTTTAAGTTATACATTCGGTTCGATTTATAATAATATAGTAAATCCGCGTTTTGGTGGTTCGGGTGGCAGTTTTTATTTTTTTAATTAAATTTTTGAAGATTTGGATAAATTTTCTATATTAATTCAGTAGAAATAACAATGATAAGCATTTAAACATGGATACAACAATCAAACATAAAAATATCGTAAAAGGAGTTGGACATCTTTTAAAAGCTAATCATTTAAATCTGTTAACCCTATCAATCTTCCAAAACCTAAGCAGATAAAAAATGCGAAACTCGCAAGTAAGTATGCCGATTTCCTCAAACTCGTGAAGAATATCAATTTGATAGATATTGATTCAAACATAGCAGAAAGTGGAAGTAAATTAAGAGGGAAATACAAAAAAAAAGTAAGAACTCCTGATAATTCACAAATTTCATCAGTTACAGCAGGAGTGGCAGAAATTTTTATTACAAAAGATAGGGATTTAAGGGATGTAAAAGAAATGAATGTCTTAGTATTAAAGGATTATTTATAAATGCGTAAATCAGATATAACATCCCCCGAACAATTCGAAGGCGAAGTTGAACTCGATCAAACTTTGCGTCCATCTAACTTTGGCGAATTTTTTGGTCAGGAAAAAATTGTTAACAACTTAAAAGTTTTTATCACTGCAGCAAAAAAGAGAAAAGAAACTTTAGACCACGTTTTGCTTACCGGTCCGCCAGGACTCGGTAAAACGACACTTGCCCATATCATCGCAAATGAGATAGAAGCTAACATCAAAATTACTTCAGGCCCGTCGCTCGATAAACCGTATAATTTAGCCGGCATTCTTACCAATTTGCAGCAGGGGGACGTATTATTCATTGACGAAATTCATCGCTTGAATCCAACAATCGAAGAATATCTGTATCCTGCTTTGGAGGATTTTGTAATAGATATTGTGATTGACTCCGGTCCGAATGCCCGCAATGTTCAGTTAAAACTTCCCAAGTTCACACTCGTTGCTGCAACTACTCGAGCAGGTTTATTAACGAGCCCGCTCCGCTCACGTTTTGGTGTTACAAACAGGTTAGATTACTACGATACACAAACCCTGCAAAATATTCTGATGCGGTCGGCTAATATTTTAGATGTTGAGATAACCAGAGACGGGCTTGAAACAATTGCATCTCGATCTCGTGGAACACCTCGAATAGCTAACCGGCTGATTAAGCGCTGCCGCGATTTTGCACAAGCTGATAAAAATCTGAAAGAACATAGAGGTGTAATTAACAACGAGGTGGCTGATTATTCACTTCAAGCGCTTGAGGTTGACAGTCGCGGTTTAGATGATATGGATAAAAGAATAATTTTAACAATCGTAGAGAAGTTTGATGGAGGTCCGGTCGGCTTAACTACTCTCGCTTCCGCAGTGAGTGAAGACCCCGGAACAATTGAAGAAGTTTACGAGCCATATTTGATACAGGAAGGGTTTATTCAGCGTACACCTCGCGGTAGAGTCGCAAACAAAATTGCGTACGAGCATTTTAGCCTGAAACAAAAACAAATCACACAAACAGGGTTAGAATTTAAATAAAAAATTGACCCCTGGTAAACACGAATTTAGCAGATTGGCACGGAAATAATTCTAAAGAGATTTAGAAACCAATTACAAATATCACCGATTATTTCGCGTACCAACTTGTTTGATATTGTTTTACGCTGATAAAACTTTTCTGGATTTTTACACTGTGAATTAGACAGGTCGATTATTTTTCTCTTCGACCATTTGTCTTGATTTTTGTCGGGGCTATGTATAAGTTTTTTGGCTCCTACCAATTTATTCGTTACAATTTTTGTTTAAAATGGCAACAAATGTTTAATTAGCCTCCCAAGTACTTTTTATTAACGCGTTTGCCAATTGTTTTAATTTATTTTGAAGTGTATAATCTCTTTTTGTCAGTAACAATTCCTGAAAATTGTGGTCTTCTTAAATAAATTCCAATACTTTGTTCGAAAATTTTGTACATTGGTGTGAGGCAAATGTAAAAAATAAATAGTAACATTATCAAGTAATATTTTGTTAAAATCCTCTTAATTCTATATATTTGAACTATGTTTAGACCTCAATACAAATACAAACGCACTTTCATCGGTTCATTACCTTCGGGTGTTGATCTGTACGATGCACTTACAAAAATAGTAACAGAAGAAGACATACGCATCGGAAAGATAACTGCGATCGGTGCTGTTACGTGTGCCATTATCGGATTTTTTGATCAAAATAAAAAGGAATACTTGAATATTGAAATCAATGGTGGGTTCGAAATTTTAAGCTGCATCGGAAATGTGAGCGTCCGTGACGGCAAACCATTCGTCCACGTACACATAACACTTAGCAATAAGGTGGGTAAAGTTTTTGGCGGGCATCTTATGCCCGGCGCTAAAGTTTTTGCTTGTGAAGTTTTTGTTGATGAATACAGCGGTGAAGATTTAATGCGCGAAAGAGATGAAGCAACAGATTTATTCTTGTGGAAAAATAAAAATCTCATTTAATGAAATTATTATTGATAATAATATTGTCTTTTTTTCTGATACCAATATACAGTTCGGTTGGTAATGATATTGTCGTAGAAAAAACTATGGCTGTTTCTAACCCACTTCAAAACCGATTCTTGATGTCAACAGGTAACGCAATTCTCAAGGGAAAAGTCGGGGGAAGTATGTACACCTTTTTTCTTATTGAAGGTTGTTACGCGATCGCCGATTATACAAAACTTCACCTCAACATTACACAAAATTTTCAGAAAGAATCTGAATACAGCGAATCACAAAGTTGGGAACGGATTGGGTTCGCAACAATTATTTCGAGCAAAGAAAAAGGGAGCGGTGATTTCATAACCGAAGGAATAATACCACAAACTTACGGAGAAAGATTCGAGTTACCTTTATCTTTAATTGGGGTAAGAGCTTATCGAAGTAATTTTATCGGAGAATTAGCGTTTGTATTTATCTGATTTAGTTTTTTTATAGCAAGAGACAAATTCGTAATCATTAAATTTCCATACATAGGTTTAACATATTCATCTTAAAGGAATTATATGTCATCATACAAAGATTTAGCATCAATACAAGAAGTTCGCGACTTACTCGCACAGGCAAATGAAGCAGTTCAGGAGTTTCGCGCTTACAATCAGGAACGCGTTGACAAAATTGTGAAAGCAATAGCTGATGCGGGTTACGAAGCGGCTGAACGACTCGGGGTAATGGCTCACGAGGAAACCGGTTTTGGAAAACCTGCAGACAAGAAAAAGAAAAATGAATTCGCTACAAAGCGAGTTTGGGAATCTATAAAAGATTTAAGAACTGCTGGCGTTATACGTGAAGACCGCGAGAAGAAGATTATTGAAATCGGCGAACCGATGGGCGTGGTTGCCGCTTTAATTCCATCAACGAATCCGACCTCAACAATGATGTTTAAGACAATTATTTCCCTAAAAGGAAGAAACGCAATCGTTGCGAGCCCACACCCTAAAGCCATCTATTCAACGTTGGAAGCAACAAGGTTGATATGTGAAGCTGCTGAATCTGCGGGTGCACCTAAAGGGGTAATTCATTGTATGACTCAACCTACGCTTGAAGGCACAAACGAATTGATGCGAAATAAATTAACCGGAGTTATCCTCGCAACCGGAAGTGGAGCAATGGTAAAAGCTGCTTACAGTTCAGGCAAACCCGCTTACGGCGTGGGACCGGGTAATGTTCCCGCTTTCATCGAAAGAACTGCGAATGTACAGAAAGCGGTCGCTGATATTTTGTCCGGAAAACAATTCGATAACGGTGTGCTTTGCTCCACAGAATCATCGCTTATTTGCGACTCACCGATAAAAGATCAGGTTGTTGCCGAGTGTAAACGACATGGCGGTTATTTTGTGGAAGGAGAAGGTAAAGATAAACTATCACGCCTGATGTTCGACAACGAAGGACACTTGAACGCTGCTATAGTGGGCAAGTCTGCTCTATTTATTTCTGAAAAAGCGGGTATCCAAGTTCCATCCGACACTAAAGTGTTGATAGCAGAATTAAACGCAGTAGGCAAGAACGTTCCGCTTTCCCGCGAAAAACTATCGCCCGTTCTTTCATTCTACACAGAACTTAACTGGCGCGACGCGTGCCATCGCTGCATCGAACTTCTTGAATTCGGAGGTTTGGGACATACTCTGGTTATTCACTCATCCGATGAAGATATTATTATGAAATTCGCACTCGAGAAACCTGCTTCAAGAATTTTGGTAAATACACAGTCGGCATTCGGCGCAGTTGGCGGCACAAATGAGCTTCTACCTTCTCTTACACTCGGTCCGGGTACAATCGGTGGTTCGATTATATCCGAAAACGTTTCGGCAAAACATCTTATCAACATCAAGCGACTTGTATTTGAAACAAGGCCTATAAATCCTCCACAAACAGGTGAACAGAAATTTGTTATATCGCAAGTTGCTAAACAAACCGCAGAAATTAAGTCGGCCGAATCCTGGATAGAAAAAATTGAACAGCATTTGCGTGAAGGAGCGGGAAATATTCCGGTTTGGAAAAAAAGTTCAGCCCAGCCGGTAAAAGAAACGGGAACAACTACTTCACCTAGGATCGGAAATGTTTTAGGAAGTGGAATTTCGGAAGAAGAAGTTGACAAAATAATCCGCGAGTTCCAGAAAAAATAGAACGAGGATGACACGGATTGAACGGATTTACACTGGTTATAAAAAGTTAGAGCGTGAATTTTATCTCCGTAACACTATCAAAGTTGCGAAAGATTTACTCGGTAAATATTTAATCCGAAAACTTGACAGGAAGCATCTTGTTGGTAAAATTGTAGAAGTTGAAGCTTATCTTCACAACGATCCTGCCAGTCATTCATACCGCGGCAAGACCAAACGCAACGAAGTGATGTTCCGACAAGGTGGGCATCTGTATGTTTACTTCACTTATGGTATGCACTTTTGCTGTAATGTTGTAACAGAGGATGAGGGAAAAGGTTGTGCAGTGCTGATACGGGCTGTCGAACCTATTGAAAATATTGAATTAATGAAAATTCACAGAAAAATTGGCACAACAAAAAATATTTTCAATCTCACAAACGGTCCGGCAAAACTTTGTCAGGCGTTTGGGCTCAGTCGAAATGAAAACGGAACTGACCTGTGTGGCGAGCAAATCTGGATTGGTGAAATAAATATTTCTAAAATCCCCAACCTGTCCGCCCATACCCGTTCCGAAAGTGTGGGGCAGGCGGGTCTAAAATCTAAAATTAGTTCAAGCTCAAGAATTGGGATCACCAACGGTTACGAGCATCAATGGAGGTTTTATTTCAAAGAGAACAGGTGGGTTTCGAAAAAATAATTTATAGGTAAGCGATGAAAAAAAACATATTAATATCTTTTTTATTCCTCATCTCTTTTCATAATTTGTATGCACAAGGATCAGCTGGTTCAAGCGGCGATTTTGAGCCTCGCTTTATTGTGGATATGCCAACGGCTGGCATAATCGGTCATCTGCAATATGGAGCGGATGTAGATTTTTATCAGAATGGGGGCGCTTTATTTGGAGTTTCGTTCGGTTTACTAAATACTGTTAATGTAGGGTTGTCTTACGGTGGAACTCATCTCATCGGTTCTTCGAAACCAGAGTGGAATAAATTTCCTGGCATGAGTATCAAAGTTCGTCCCTTCGATGAAACTCAAATTCTTCCAGCAATTGCATTAGGGTTCGATTCTCAGGGGAAAGAAGTTTACCTCGATTCATTAGACCGCTACACAATAAAATCACCAGGTATTTTTCTGGTCTTTAGTAAAAATTTTTCAGCAGTAGGATTTTTGAGTATTCATAGTGGTATCAATTATTCGTTCGAACGTGCCGATGGCGATAAAGATTTGAATTTATTTTTCGGTGCCGAAAAAACTTTAGGTACTTTTCTATCCATTATTGCCGAATATAATTTGGCGATAAACGACAGCGATCCGAAAGCATTAGGGAAAGGAAACGGATACCTGAATTTAGCAGCACGGGCATCTATTGGCAGGGGCTTCACAATAGGTGTTAATTTTAAAGATTTCATAAAAAATCAACAAAATATTAATATAGCTAATCGAACAGTGGCAATTGAATACATCGGTCGCCTTTAGTGTATCCAATTAAACACAAAATTAATCGTATTGTATTAATATTGGAACAGAAAAAAGATATAGGTTGACAATCTACCATTTTTTGATTAGATTGAGCTTAGATTCAACCCAAATTAATGAATTTTCCTGGCATTTGTGTTGTAGTCATTGTAGTAAGTAAATTATCAATGGAGTTCATATGAAAATAAAAATGTTAATAGCGGCTTTTAGTATTATCGTCCTGCTTCCCGGTTGCTATACACGATTTGAGACTGTGAAGCAAGAACGCCAGCTCGTAAATGAAGATTATTACTACGCTGAAAACGATAGATACGATTCGGAATATTACAGCGATACCTTGTATATGAAAGAGGGCGGACCTATAATCAATAATTATTATTTTGACGGTGGAAATTGGTATCCTCGCCATCGCTGGTACTATTCCTACTACTACCCATCATATTATTGGCCTTCGGTAGCATACGGTTACGTATATAATGATCCATGGTTCTACGATAGATATTGGCATTACGATCCGTGGAGTCCATGGTGCTGGACTCCTTATGTCTATTATCCACATCCATTTTATGCCACGTCATATTACTATCCTGCGTATTATTTTGGAACACCTTGGTATTATGTGAGCGATAAGGGAGATGTCGTCAGAAGCAAAAGAGATTTTGGTGAAAACCGTGGTAGGAGTGAGAGAGGTTCACAACAATCAGAAAATCGACCAGATAGATTTGACGGTGGAAGAAGCGGTTTAGATTTACCAACAGGGATTGGTGTAACAGGAACCGGTGGACGCTCACAAACAGGAAGCGGCGATCAGGTTCGCGGAAAATCGAGAAGTGGAGACGATACAAGATCGGTAGCTCCACGTTCGTCAGATAGGTCAGGCACTGGAAGAGGTGAAAGCAGCGTGGGCCGTCCCGATTCGAGGCGCGAGCGTTATGACCAGCCAGGTAGAGATCGACAGAACACACCTCCATCGCGTGATGAAGGAAAAGGGAACGATCGTGGAAGCAGCCGTGAGGAGACCCGTACATATACACCTCCACCACCGCCACCACAAAGTCCACCATCTTCAACTCCACAGTCGTCGCCTCCGCCAAGAGGAAACGATTCACGTGGTGGAAGTAACGACAGTAACCAAGGTTCACGCGGCGGTAATACGCGCGGCGGTCGATAATTCGTTTACACAAAATTTTTAAGGAATTAATAATGAAGAAGAATATATTTTTATTTGTAATAATAGTTCTCTTAACTTTTTCTATTACAAGTTTTGCACAGTTTCCTGAAGATGCGTTACGATATTCAACATTAGGAATCGGTGTCGGCGCCAGATCGTTCGGTTTGGGTATGGCTTACACTGGCATCTCAAACGATTACACAGCTTTGTTCTGGAATCCTGCCGGGTTAGGTCAATTAGATATGTCCGAATTTTCATTCGGATTATCTCACATCTCATCTAAAGATAACAGCAATTTGTATGGAAGCGAGAAATCTTTTTCAACAAGCAGCACGAAGCTAAATAATTTCGGTGTGGCATATCCTTTCCCGACAACTCGCGGAAGTATGGTATTTGCTGCTGGTTATCATCGAATAAATGATTTTGCTGGGGCTCTTTCGTTCAGCGGTTTTAATCCTGTAAGTTCAATTATCCAAAATTACGCCCGAGATGGTGTTTCTACAACTAAAAGTCCTAAAGGTAACTTGGCTTGGGAATTATATTTAGCAAATATAGATTCTTTAAGTCCAAACTATTTTGTTTTTAATAGCCCTATACGCGACAGCATTACACAAAGCGGTAAAACTTTAGAAAGCGGTGGTATGAACAATTGGAGTATCGGCGGCGCTATGGAAGCGGCAAAAAATTTATACGTAGGTATTAGTTTAAATATCAACACCGGCTCTTACAACTGGCAGCGGAGTTACTCCGAACAAGATTTGAATAACATATACAAAACACTTCCGTTCGATTTTAGATCTTTGTTCATCGACCAAACAATTAATGCAACTGTTAATGGATACTCAGCTAAATTCGGTATGCTATATCGAATGTCGGAGTGGATAAGGATTGGTTTGAATATTAAAACTCCATCTTGGTTGACAATTGAAGAAACATTTACTTCGCAAGGTGAAAGTTTCTTCGATAATGGCGATAACTTTAAATATCCATACAATGCACCATCGAAGTTTAAAACAAAATACGATGTGGTGTCACCATTTGTTTTTAGCGGTGGGGTTTCGTATATCATTCAAGATTTGATGCTGACTGCTGACCTTGAATACACAGATTGGACACAAATGGAATTTCGTAATGCACCTGAAGATTTAATCAGTTACAACGCAGATATAAAAGAAATGTTCCAACCCACAGTTAATCTACGGGGCGGTGCAGAATATGAACTGCCTGCTACCGGAATACGGTTGCGTGGAGGTTTTGCTTATCTTCCATCGCCATACAAAGACGATCCGTCATCGTTTGCACGGAAGTATGTAACAGCCGGTGTCGGTTTCGTTGTTCAGGATATTATCTCATTCGACTTGGGTTATGCTCGCGGTTTTTGGGATTCGTTCCGCGTGAATTACGATAAAACTTCACGCGTCGATGAAAAGATTACAACGAACAGTGTTGTCGCAACGGTTACATATCGTTTTTAGATAATAAAATTTTTTATATTTCAGAAGCCGATCACACAAAGGTCGGCTTTTTTATTTCTGTCGAACCTGTTATATTAAATCCATTATTATGCTGAGTACAATTTTCACAGAGAGCCAAAAAAAAGCTCACGATATTACAAGACATTTATCGGTTACAGCAAATGCCGGTTCGGGTAAAACTACAGTCCTCGTAAGTCGTTTTATTGATATTTTATTAAACACCGATACAAAAATTGATGAAATTGTAGCTATAACTTTTACTGAAAAAGCCGCGAGTGAACTGAAGAAAAAAATCGCCGATACACTTAACTTATTTTTACAATCTGAAAAGTCGTTAGATAAGCTTAAAAAAATCGAGGACATCAGCAATCGCTTACCCTCGGCAAATGTTTCGACCATACACTCTTTCTGTTCAAAAATTTTGAGACAGTTTCCTGTAGAAGCGAATGTAGATTTCGGTTTTGCTATTCTCGATGGTGTTGATAAGGAAATTTTAGAGAAGGAATCAATCCAAGAATCAATAACAGCGAGGCTGAATGATTATTCGGACAAAAGGTATACCGAGTTAGCATTAGCATTACGGACTCTAGGCAGGAATAAACTGGAAAACTTTATAAAGCTATCTCTCGGGAAACGCGAACAAGTCGAACGACTTTTAGCAGAGGAGGGAATTTTATCGGCAGCGAAATCTGATGATGATGTTTTAAAATATTGGGATGGAATTTCGAAGTCTCAAATATTCTCGACAATCATAAATTCCGGTTGGCAATATGCTGCAGAAAAAATTTTAAAAGCGGGAGATAGTAAGAAAGCAAATGAAATTTTAAAAAAGTTGGAAGATTGGAACGCCGCTAAAACCGATGACCAAAAAATAAATAAGTTCGCTGAAATAATCGAAGGGATGCTCACACAAAAAGGAGAATTACGGGCTGATATTTTCGGTAGAGGAGTGGATAAGTCGCCTGTGATTAATTTGATATCCATTCTTAAGGACGTATGGAAAAAATCACACGAGCTGATAGAAGTATATTGTTCCGAAAAAAAAGAAGAACATCAAAAAATTCTACTTGATATTACCCGTGTAGCTCTTTCGCTTTACAAAGATGCTTTGAATATTTATGAACTCAAGAAATGCGAAAAGAGCTTTCTCGATTACGAAGACTTACAGTTAAAAACTTATGAAATGCTTAAGTCGAGTGAAGTGAAGCAGAAACTCGCTTCAAGGTTCAAATATATTATGGTTGATGAATATCAGGATACTAATTTACTACAGTATGAAATATTCCGCGAGCTTCTCTTTGATTTACAAAGCGGAAACTTGTTTATCGTCGGAGACCCAAAGCAGTCGATTTATGGATTCAGGAATGCTGAAGTTGAAGTTTTTGAAAAAACAAAACAAGATATCATACATTCTCATCGAATTGATGATGAAATACGGTGGCAGGGCAAAACCGTTAGCTCCACAACTGAAGAACGGAAAGGGAAAATTGTATTAGCTGAAAGTTTCCGGCTCCTCACCGATTTAGTTTGTTTCGTTAATCTTGTTTTTGCTAAAGTATTAGCCGGGGGAAGCCATGAATATGAGGTTGAATACGACGAATTGATAAAATGTAGAAAGAATTCAGCATCAGGCAAAATTGAACTGCTTCTTTTAAAACCTTCAGACGAAACAGAAAATAATATAGAACACGAGTGCGAAGCGATTGTACGACGGATAATCAATTTGTTCCAAACTAAATACCAAATCTACGATGCGGCTGAGGTGTCAAATGATTTCCGGTTCAAAGATGCTGCTATTCTTTTACGTAACCGCACCCATTTAAAAAAATTAGAACTTATCCTCAACAAATATAAAATTCCGTATGTAATTACTGGTGGAATTGGTTTTTATCAAACACAGGAGGTTTACGATTTTTACAATTATTTCCAATTTTTGCTGAATCGTCATAACGATGTAGCACTCGTTGGCCTACTCAGGTCGCCTTTTTTTACTCTCTCTGATGCTGAGTTATTCGATATTGCAAATCGATCGAATGGCTCCGACTTTTGGTCAAAGCTGGTATCGTTTATTCAAACTGAAAATGTTTCCGACAATGCCAGGCGTGCAGTAAATATTTTGAATGACAATATTAGTTACGCTTCGCGCGTACCCATACCGCTACTCGTTCAAAAAATTTTCAGACAAACTGGTTGGCTGGGAACAATATCCGGCTTACAGCAGGGTGAACAGAGTCGTTTGAATGTGGATAAACTCCTCCGTTTGGCGCGCGATTTCGAAGGCAAGGGATTTTCTAACTTGTATGATTTTGTGGAACGGCTCAAAATATTGATTAAAGGAGAAGAGCGCGAAGGGCAAGCGAGTATCGAAAGCGAAGGGAATGCGGTACAAATAATGACCATCCATTCAGCTAAAGGACTTGAATTTCCAGTTGTGTTCGTTCCGTTCCTTGATAAAAAATTTAAATACGATAAAGCCCCGTACATCGACAGTAAAGTCGGTATCGGTTTCCAGGCAATGGAAGAAAATTCCAATGATAAAAAAATCGATCCGCTGATTTATAGATTTCTGAAACTTCAATCGCACTTAAAAACTGAAGCTGAAGAAAAACGAATATTTTATGTCGCCTGCACACGCGCAAAAGATATGTTGGTGTTCTCGGGATGTTTACCCGAAAATTCTCAATCAGCGTTGAAGTGGGTATTAGAAAGTATAAATCTAAATGCGGATGAAGTTGAAGAAGGCGAGCTCACCGTTGATAACCTAAAATTAAAAACATTTAACTTAGATAATAATAATTACCGGCCTTTAGAAATTGATTATAAATTAAAACTTCAGGTTTATACTTCACCCGAACAAATTGAAATACAAACGAATTTAGCAAGTTCTGTTGAATCCGAGAAAACAATTGGGGAAATTTTAATCGATCCGCAACAAGGGCAAATTCGGAATAACATTTTCTCGGCTACACAAATCCAAACTTTCATGGATTGTC
Source organism: Ignavibacteriales bacterium (assembly GCA_037443545.1). GTDB lineage: Bacteria > Bacteroidota > Ignavibacteria > UBA10030 > BY39 > JASEGV01. The sequence continues at coordinate 35,515 of JBBIOD010000006.1, forward strand.
CGACGAAATATTTTTTGAAATACCAACTCGGAATGCCCGAATTTGAAATCAGGTCGATAAAGTTTCATGAAGAAGACGACCCGAACGATAAATTATACGGGGGAATCGTAGGTGCAGTTACTCATTCTGTACTCGAAAAGTTTCAAAGTTTCAGTGAGGAAGAAATTCGTAGTTTTATTTTGCAAAATCTAAATAGCGAGTTTGTAATCGAAATTGAAAAAGTAAATCAAGTTACAAAGGATATATTATTCCAGGTGAAAAATTATTTCGAATCGGATTTTGGCAACTCTATTATCCGATTGCCGGAGTATAAAACAGAGTTTACTCTTAACACTCTGTTTGGGGAAGATTATCTGACCGGTACGTTAGATCGACTCTATAAAAATCAAGAAGGAGAATGGTGTATTCTTGATTACAAAACCGACAATGTAACTCTCAACAATATTAAAAATAAAGCCGACCGCTATTATTGGCAGATGGCGTTTTATTCTATTTTGGTTTCGAGATATTTAAGTATCGACGAGGTTGAAGCAGCATTAGTCTTCACAAAACATCCCGACCATCCGCAGATTTATAAATTTAGAAAAGATGAGATTAAAAAAAATGAGACAGAAATAATTCAAGTGATCGAAAAAATAAAATCGAATCAGTTCACACGAAACGAAAAGATGTGCGAATACTGTAATTACCATAAGGAGGGGAAGTGCATAAGTTCAGTCTGATTCAGATAGTAGGGTATGTAAAAGGTGGGTTTGATAGATAGTTGCCAGTCCGTCCATCCGCGGACTTACGGATTATTCGATTGGTGGAGTCTTGATAAATTGAGCCATAGAATCTCCGCCAAAGGCGAAGGTGCCTATAACACAACTGGAACAATGGATAAATCAGTCAATGAGTCAATAATCCAACTTTCCAACTATCCAACCATTCCAAAACTATATCTTTTCATCATTTCAATAGATATTCCTTGGAAAACATTATGGTCGAGTAGAACAGAAAGGTGCTGTTCTTTTTATGTTGAATCCGTATATCTCATCTTTTGCATACAAATACCAAGCTGGAGTGTTGTTCGATTTCAAATTTGACGTGAATCTTTTTGGATTTAACGGCATCACATTAGTAGTTATAAAAGCAGATTGTTTCATAACTACTCCTTGATGATACAATTACACGACCAACTCCCGAGGTCGAGTAAGCAATAACAAACCCCGACTCTAACCGGTCGGGGTTTGTT
>JBBIOD010000006.1:36848-64159 GCA_037443545.1 Ignavibacteriales bacterium
GTTTGTCTTTTTACGTCACACGAGTCTTCATTCACTCCATTTTTACTTCAGCAGAAGCATTTTGCGAACCTGTGTGAAGAGTGCTGATCCTTCATCGAGACAATCTGCGGTTAAGCGGTAGAAATATATACCCGACGACAGTTTTCCTGCATCGAATTCTACATCGTTCCTGCCTTCTGTATATAATTCGTGGTCGATTAACGAAGCCACCTCCTGACCGAGAACATTGTAAACTTTTAATGTAACCATTGCATCTTCGGGTAAAGTAAATTCAATCGTAGTTGAAGGATTGAACGGGTTCGGATAATTTTGATACAATTCGAATGCACTCGGAATTTCTGTCCAATAATTTTCGACAGGAGTAATTCTTTCCAGCGGAACTTCTGGATTGAATCGTAGGTAAGGAACATCGGTTAAATAGCGGATATTTTTTAATTCGGTTCGTTGTGAAAACTTTGAGGTATCAAATTTTCCGTTAAATGCAAGATTAATCTGTCGCACTACATTATAGAAATTAGTTGAATCACCAGTCCTCGATGTCATTGCCGCACTGGCTGACTCGAATATTTGTTTTACCATCAAACCGTGAAGCGGATTGCCGGGATTATCGTATATCAATTCGCCAAAACCAACTTGAGTCCGCTCCAAGGCGCTGGCAGTAATTCCTAATTTTAAAGCTACCAGTTCGGCAAATAATTTATTATTTTGTTTAGTAGGAGGCAGCGATTTTTGTGCTCCAATAAATGATTTCATGTCGATAAAATGTGAGAAAAATTTTGGTTTGTGGGTGTGAAGTAACAGTCCCGTCCGCAGCGATTTTTGGACGTCTTTAGGTTTTGCAATTAATACCCATCCGAAATTTTTTGGAGCATCTGTTCGTTTTGTTCCGATCAATAAGCCGCCGTCGGATTGGAAAGCGTTCGCAGCAAACATTTCAGTTATTAAGTTATCATAATTTGGCATCGGGAGTTCAAGATACTCAAAATATGGTTTTAAATCGGTTACAGGGGTTACACTCGTGGAACCGAACCAGATTTTCTTTATTAATTGTGGTTTTCCCTTGCTGCTATAACCTTTGATAATGATGGTATCGTTTGCTTGCCAACTTCCGCTTAAGAATGTTAGCTTTTTCTTTTCGCCATACATTGTTCCGAAAGGCGAAGGTGTGGAAGTTACTTTTTCTTTTATTACATCAACATTAAATTGAATGTGCATTTCGCGAATGGGTTGTGGCTTGTTGTGCGCTAATTTAAATTCCCAATATCCACCTCTTGGTTTTCGTTTAGCGGCTTTGGGCAATTTTCCTTTAACATCTAAACTAACAAGCGATTCAGGTAGAAAGCTTCGGTACATAACCGAGTCGGTTAACCAACTCAAGCCAAAATGCTTATCTATAAATTCCAAACCACTTGTGTTCACATTAAAATTATATCGCTTTGCCGAAGGAATCGTAAAATATTTATTAGGTGCAATTTCGGCTGAGATAACATATTCATCGATGAAAGAACGGAACGAATATATACCGTCGGCTGTGGTGATTATGGCTTGATTGTTCACCGGGTTAATTCCTCTTAAATCGACACGCATATCGGCTACACCGGGTTCACCTGAATCTAACGTTCCGTTGTGGTTCAAATCGGTGAATATTTTCCCACTAATTAAACCTAATTTAAATTTTCCAAAATCTCTATTCATTCCAGAATCACCCGATTGTGTGATATTTATTGTGTAATGGTTTGCAGGAACAGGTTTTGTTTGATGCCATCCAATTCGAAATTCATCGGTTACTGTATAACTACCCAAGTTAAGGTTTCCGAAATTATATAACCCGTTGGCGCCAGTGAGAACCGAGTCGACCTTTGAGCCGGTCATATAAATTTTCCAGCCTTGTAATCCGGGCTCACCAGAATCTTTAATTCCATTTCCATTCAAATCATCGAACTGAACTCCGCTGATCGTCCCATATTTAAAATTGCCAAAATCTTTATCGGTTTCGTGTTGACTGAAATCGAGCAACAGATTATACGCATTTTGCGTCGGGTATGTTTGCAACCAACCAGATTTTAATTCTTCGCTTATCGTATAATTCCCGGGCCAGAGGTTTTCGAATTTATACCTTCCTTCTGCGTTAGTAAAAATTGAATCATTAGTGATACCACTAATATAAATTTTCCAATTTGGGATTCCTGGTTCACCGGCATCTTTAGTTCCGTTGGCATTAAGGTCGTTAAATTTGATTCCACTAACGCTTGCATTTTCATACACCTCTAAAAATACAGGGACATGATAGAATAGTTGTTCCGGGTCGTTATTTCTAATTATCATATTAGCAAAATATTCACCGCCGAATAAACCATCGGTATTAAATATAACATCTAAATCTATACTCTCTCCGGGTGGGACTGTTCCGAAAACAGGATTTGTAGTGAGCCAACCCGAGTTTAATACCATAATATCATCAATAAACCAACCGTAATAATTTTGGTAAGCATCATCGCCTGTATCAAAGTAGAAGCGGAATTTAATATTATTTCCGGCAAAAGGGGTTAAATCGTATCCACTCGGTAACCAATCGGCGTTAGAACCGGATGGAGCGTTTCCAGTGGACCCTCGGAGAGGGATCCAGGTAACACCGTTATTAGTTGTAACATCGACCATGCAAAAATCATATCCTTCTTCGGTATCATAAAATTCAAAGAATTGTAGAAATGCAGAAGGTAAACCTACAAGCGAAATTTGTGGAGAGATTAATGCGTTGTCGATTCGTTGACCATTATTGTAATTGCCTTGCGTTTCAATGCCGCACCACCAACTATTCTCCAGGCTATTTGCTGTATAGTCTGTGATGTGCCATAAATTTGAGCCAGTGATGGCTTGTGTTGTCCAGTTCCCTTGCCCTGTTTCGACATCATCATAGAATATCATGCTTTTATTTTGCTTAAGGTAATCGACTTTCTTTTGAATATGATCCTTTAGCTTTTTAGATTTTGGAGGAGTAGTTTTTTGTAATGAACTTTTCGCTATCGCTTGATTTTCCTCTCGCGAAAGTGTTTGATTCGTTTTAGCCGATTTATTTTTTGGTATATACGAATAATCAGCCGTAATTCTGAAATTTAAATCGTACACCCCCTCGTTGTAAATTGTCATTATCTCGGTAGTCGTAGTTCCGGTAGGTGCTGAAACATAAAAATCGGACGGATCAACATATATAGTTGAATACAGGTCGGTATTTACTTTTAAAAATTTTAGTGATGCACGCGAGACGGGCCGCCCATCTCCACCACCTCCGGGTACCAAATTGTTGCCGGGTATTTTATCTTCCTGAAAAACTAAATACAATCGATTACTATCGGCTATAGTGGGATTAAAATTTGACACTGAAGGATATCTTTCGTCTAAATTATTTGTATTTGTAATATTGCGAACGTCCAACCAAGTAAAACCACCATCGTGACTTTGTGTGTAGATGATGTCGGAGTAGTGCCAACCCTCGCTATCAACAATACCTTCTAGGTGTGCACTCGCTGCGATATAAATCTTCGTTTCATCAACATTTGTACTTATTGAGGGTTGATGAAATGAAAAAAGGTGGTTCCCCTGATTCCTTGTGGCGGTCAGTTTTAGTTTGGGGAAATTAGTACTGTCGATTGCAACTCTCAATTCTCTTGATTCAGAATCCCAAAGAAATACTCTGGAGCTTCGGTAAAAAACTGTCCCCTGTTCTATTTTGCCACCACAAGATGTAATATATAGAGTACTTCCAATATACATCATGTCGAAACCCCCAAAATAAATATAGTCGTCAATCCCTTTTTCTATCGACTCAAAATCGCTCCACGTAAGTCCATTATCATTCGAGGTAGAATATCTGATAGTATATGTTTCTATCCCGCCAGAGCTTGCAAACCAAGCTATGGCAATTTCACCATCGGGGCTAACAGCCATAGCTTTTCTTGCACCTCCTACAGATTCATCTATCGGTGTCCACGATTGAAAAAGTCCCGAAGTGGGATTATATACAGTTGCGTACACACCACCGGACGAACGTCCGGCAGCTATCACATAATTTCCATTTGGTGCGATTTTAATCATAGGCCATATTGGCTGTGATGTTTCAAATTGGCCTGGTGGTGGATAGATTGGATCACCAAAACCTCCACCTTCTGTTTGTTGTAGAGATAGAGCAGTTGATAGAGGATTTGCAGGATCATCGGGGCTTGGATGGTTGGCGTGGTTTACAACATTAGACAAAAAATTTGAGCCGTTTTCTCGCTCAATGGTCAATTGAGGGTAACCAGTACGTGGGAAAGGACCATTGTTAAGTATTTGCCGAGTACCCCAACTGGCTCCAGCATTTGACGAATAATTATATGCGGTTCGGCGCGAAGTACTGACATTTAAACTATCCGTTGCTACCATCATTATTGCATGTATCCGATTTGGATTTAATGGATTGACTTCTAAATATTCGAGTGCCCCACCATTTGTTTGAAAATCAAAAAATCCTGTGATGCCGGTAGATACACCAACACTATTAGTCGATGTTATATAATCGGGCAAACTGCTCGGAGAAGTTTTAACTTTTTGGTGAACATTTGATTCAAGGACTGGTCCCGGATCAATTAATGTTTCATGTGGAATGATTTGAGATTTTTCAGCGTTTTGCGCTGTAACAATATTTGTGAGGAGAAAAAAACTTAAGGCGATTACAAATACTTTAAACATGTGCGGCCCCTTTCTAAAAAATTATTAAGAAATGTTAATTATTTATTTTTGCAAATATTAATTTCGAGGCGATAAAAAAAGTCTATACAAATTCATACTTCGAGCGAAACGTAAAAAGTCTGTAATCAACTAACTGTTTTCCTACACTTGACGCGTTAATAGTAATAAAAAAATGGAATAAAGTCAATACCGCGTCATTATTTTCTGCATTTTTTAGAATCCGAGATAAAAAATCGCCTTGTTGAGTGATTTTTCCCTATTCCTTCACAAAAACCTTGTAATCAAACGGTCCTAAAAATATACGAGGCGGGGTTTTATTGATTTCAATTTGTTCATCCGTAAATAAATCTTTCAAACTGATATTACCTTTTGGTTTCAGTGCTATTTCCGGGATAGTTAATTCTACATCCGCATTTGAATTAGAAAAATTTAGTATAACAAGTAACATCTCATTATCATAGATTCTTAAAAAAGAATAAACCGATTCTTGTTTTGTATTCGAGACACGAACCATACTTCCTAAAGTTAATGCCCGGTTTGTATTCCTCAGTTTGAATAATTTTTTATACAAAACGCCAATTTCGTTCGAACGATTCCAGTCAACCTCAACTTTATCGAACAAATCCAAACGTTTATCGTTCGCTACTTCTTCGCCTGTATAAATCATTGGTATTCCGGGGATCGTATTGATCAACACTGTCGATAATTTCAAACCATCGCTTCCGAATTTTGTGATTGCGGGTTCATCCCAGGCATTTTTATCGTGGTTCGTATTGAACCTCATTCTTAACGAGCCGGTCGGGAATTGGAAATATTCGTTCTGAAAAATCTGATCCAATAACTCAACAGATCTTTTACCTTTTAATAACGGCTCTAAAGCATCATACACATTCCATGAGTATGTTATATCGAATGCCTTAATGTGATGTTCAGGTATTGATCCTTCCGAAAGTATCATCACTGATTTTATTTTGTTCAACTCATCGCGAGCTGCCTCCCAAAAATCTGTTGGAACGAGTTCCGATACATCGCAACGAAATCCATCGATGCCTACGTGGCGCACCCACCACTTCATCATTTCAATCATGTACTCGCGAAGTTCGGGATTTGTAAAATCAAGGTCGGCTACATCAGTCCAATCGCTATTCGGTGCAATTATATTTCCTCTGATATCTTTAGTAAACCATTCAGGATGTTCTTTTATGAGTTTACTGTCCCACGAAGTATGATTAGCCACCAAATCAATAATCAACTTCATATTGTTATCATGAACGGTTCTCAGAAGTTTACTAAAATCTTCAAGCGTCCCAAATTCCGGATTGACAGCATAATAATCTTGAATAGAGTAAGGGCTACCCAACCTTCCTTTACGCTTTGTAACTCCGACAGGATGAATTGGCATCAACCATAAGACTGTAACACCCAAATCTTTTAATTCGGGTATTCGTTTTTCTAATGCGGCAAAATTTCCCTCCTTTGAGAATGAACGCAGATATACAGAATAAATAACAGCATCCCTAACCCAGTCGGCGCTTTGTACAGCTTGTTTCCCAAAATACTCACTCTTAAGCAAATCGTCGAGATGCTTTGTATCAATAAGTGTGATGGGTTTATAAATTCCGCCGCCCCCTCCGTAATCTAAAACTTGTACTACTATTAAATTCTCACCTTCGCGTAAAGCATTTTTCAAATCGAGCGCAAAAGGGTCGCTATAACCGGTGTGACTTCCTGTTTCGACACCGTTAATCCAAACTACCGCATCATCATCTACCCCTGCAAAGTGGAGACTGATTGGGCTGGAGATTTTTTCGAGACGGAATATTTTTGCATACCAGCCCCATCCGTCGTAATTTGCAAGCGATGGATATTCTTCCCAGAACTGAGGTGCTTGAACTTTTTCCCAATTCGATCGGTTGAAATCAGAAGCGAACCATTTTTGATCGAGGCCGATTTTCTGTGAATCGGCTGTAAAAAGCCATTCACCGTCCAATGATATTTTAATGTGCGCCAATTGTGGACTGCAAGAATTGATTGTAACTAATAAAATTAGAATCGAGCTAAGATAAAAACTCATAGGACATTTTCCTTTTATGAAGTCCCGATTTTTTTTTAAAAAGCGATGTTACATTTTATCGGGAGCAGTTATTCCTAAAATATCGAAACCGTTTTTCAGAACAATTTTTGTTGCGAGGCAAAGTGCAATTCGGGCTGCGGTTGTCTGCCTGTCGTCGGTAACAACGCGGTGCTGATGATAAAATTTGTGGAAGAAGCCGGCTGTTTCGTGCAGATACTCGGCAAGGCGGTGAGGGTCGTAATTTGCAGCACAAGATTCAACAAAATCCGGAAATTGCTCAAGCTGCCTTATCAAATTTATTTCTTCTGGTTGAATTAATAATTCAAATTCAGGTTTTTGCGAAACGTTGACGCCTTCACTTTCGGCGTAGCGGATTATGCTTGCGATTCGTGCATGTGCATACTGAAGATAATAAACCGGGTTTTCATCCGATTGTGTTTTTGCTAATTTCAAATCGAAGTTTAAGTGGCTTTCCATACTTCGCATAATGAAGAAGTATCGCACAACGTCGGCGCCTACCTCGTCAATCAATTCGTCGAGTGTGATGAAGTTAGCTTTTCGGGTGGACATTTTTACGATTTCGCCGTTCTGAACAATCGTAACGAATTGATGAATTAAAACTTTTATTTTTCGCTCGTCGTATCCGAGAGCTTTTAAACCCGCCACTACATCGGGATAGGTGGCAACGTGGTCGGCTCCTAACAAATCGATTATCAGCTCGAAGCCGCGTTGAAATTTGTTCTGATGGTATGCAATATCGGGGAGACGGTAAGTAGGTTCTCCCGTACTTTTAATTATTACCTTGTCGGTTTCGCCACCCAATTGCGAAGCTTTGAACCAAACCGCCCCGTCCTTATCGTATGCTAAATCTTTTTGCCGAAACTCATTCACAACCCTATCGATACTGCCGTTGTCAAAGAGGGATTTCTCGTTGAAGAAAACCTCGAATTCAATTTTCAAACGCTTCAAGGTTTTTTTAATATCATCAAAAATTTCATCCTCAGCCCGTTGTTTAAAAATATTTTTGTCTTGAATTTCTTTTAACGAATCACCGTATTCGTCCACAAGAATCTGAGCAATATCTTTTATATATTCGCCCTGATAAAAATCTATCGGGAAATCAACATCTTCACCTGTAAGTTCAAGATATCTTAACCGAACTGATTCGCCAAGGATACGCATCTGTCTGCCGGCGTTGTTAAAGTAGTATTCACGCGTTACATCGTAGCCGTTCCATTCCAATAGATTAGCTATCGTATCGCCGAGGACGGCGCCTCTGCCGTGTCCTACAGTAAGGGGACCAGTCGGGTTGGCGCTTACGAATTCGATTTGAGTTTTCTTCCGGTCGCCAATATTCAGTCTCCCAAAATTCGAATTTTCTTTAATGATGGTTCCAAGTCGCTCATAGAAGTAATTGTTAGTAAACATGAAGTTAATAAAACCTGGACCGGCTATTTCTACTTTGGCGAAATAATTTGGGTCGAGTTCTAATTTTTCGATGAATTCTCGCGCAAATTGTTGAGGATTTTTTCGGACTTGCTTAGCTGAAATCATTGCGATGTTCGTTGTTAAGTCGCCGTGTTCGGCAAGCCGTGGTTTTTCGATAACGAGGCGACTCGAGACGGCGTCGCCGTTAAAATCAGGGATAAAAAATTTTACAGCATCGAGTATTTTATTTTTTAGATTTTCTTTCAACTTTTTTCTTCGTGGTTTTAGTAGTTTTAGGTTTCGGTGCGGGTGGTTTATCAACCACGGTTTCTATTTTTGCATCGCCCCAAAGTTTTTCTAAATTATAAAAGTGCCGAGCTTCTTTTAAAAAAATGTGCAACACAACATCGACAAAATCGATAATTATCCATTGACGTTGAGTTAGCCCTTCAGTTCTCCAAGCGGGCATGCCGATTTTGTCTGTGCCATCAATAACGGCATCGGCTATCGCTTTAACTTGTGTATCGGAATCGGCTGAACATAGAACGAAGTAATCAGTTATATCGGTTATTTTTTTTAAGTCCATGATTATTACGCCATGGGCTTTTTTTGTGAGAGTGAAATTTGCAATTTTTTTTGCTAAAATTTTTGGTGTCAACTGTTCTCCTTGTTACATCATTGGTTTTAATTTGGGATAATCTTTTCCGATTATTACTGTAATTGCTATGAAATAATCGGTATTGATTTGTTGAATAATTTTTGCGTCTGATACTCCAATAGCATTAGCGACCTGCGATGCATTTTGAAGGTTGCCTATACGATCGATAACCATAGTTTCTTCGATGTCCGAGCTTCTATAGTTTCGTGTATCGACGACATCAATTCCTTTTGTTCTTAGATAATTTGTAAACTTAGCAGCGATTCCTTTACCTCCACTTCCGTTCAAAATCTCGATTTGTATTATTTGTCGAGTTGTGTCGATTACCGTTGGCTGGTCGTTTCCGGTCGTTGTAATTTGTTGAGAAAGAAAAGCATAAGTAAGATATGCGACGATTATAAAAAGCAGAAAAATAATTACGTTTAGAGCCCAGGTCAGAAAAAAATTTGACCAAATCTTTTTATAGTTCGGTTTTAATTTCAATTAATTTCTATAATTAATCTTCGAAATTGAATGGCGAAGTGTACCAGTGATGTGGCATATAATAGCCGTAGTAGCTTATCGGAAGTTGCCGATATTGAAGCTGGATTTGGAAGTTATCTGACGGTCGGAAATTCAGCTCAGCTCTGCTTATCAAAAGCCTGTTGAAATTATCCTGCTTGCTGTACTGCCCGAAAGGTGAGCCAATCAAACTGACGTCCAAGCGAGTATCGATCGAGTTTGAGATTTGATAGAACATACTGTTTGTGTATGATGCTAAAGATAAACCGGAGCCGCCGCCTGAAATGTACTGCATCGAAAAATTATGATTCATTCGAAAGTTTTCAGCATTAAACCAACTAAGCATTCCCGAAATACTTGGCGCCGGTCTGTATAACGATTTTACTACGCTCGTTTGATCGGGACGTTGAGCTTTATATTGACTGTTGGCATCGAATGTAAATACAGATACCAATAATATGGCGATTATATAAAATGATTTTTTCATATCAGTTTCCTTTAAAATTCTAACATAAGTATAAAGAAATTACCAAATAATTTCAACTTCATTGAACATTTTTTCTCGAGATAAATAGTTTTCGTGCATATTCGAGCTGAGTTAAGTCGTTTATTCCTATAATTTCATTGGAATCAGAGGTTTTTAGTGCTGAAACTTTCCAGCCGTTTTTCCAAAAATTTTCAAAAACATCGGTCAGGTAATATTCGCCCTGCGCATTTATCGGCTTGATGTGTTTTAGAGCATCGAATAGCTTTACCTTATCAAACAAATAAATCCCGGAATTGATTTCTCGAACCGATAATTCATCGGCTGAAGCATCTTTTTGTTCTACAATTTTGATAACCGAACCATCGCTGCTTCTAATAATTCTTCCGTAACCGGTTGGGTTTGAAATTTCAGCGCTAACGATTGTTGCGGATGCACGACTTTCGTTGTGATGTTCCAAAAGTCGAACAAGCGTTTGTTTTGTTAGCAAGGGTACATCTCCCGATAAAATTATAACGTCGCCCTCGAAATTAGCAAGATAACTTTCGGTCTGCATTATTGCATGACCCGTGCCTAACTGTTGTAGCTGGTCGACGAACTCGATATTATTTTCAGTAGCCGTAAAATAATTGACAACAGAATTTCGCTGCCAACCGACAATCACTATTATTCGGGACGGTCTAAGTTTTTTACTGAGATCGACTACATGGGCAATCATAGGTTTACCGGCAACTTCGTACATCACTTTAGCAATATCAGGATTTTTCATACGAGTGCCTTTACCTGCAGCCATTATTATTACTGCTAATTCTTTTGTATTACTCATTTCTTAATCACTAAATTATCAATTAATCGAACTTTACCTATGCGGGCAGCTAAGGAAACAAAAACCGGTGTTTCGGCGATGGTGTCTAATTCTTCAAGAGTATCGGGATCGTTGAAAGAAATGTAATCGATTATGAAATTCGGTTTCGATGAAATGATTTCTATCATTTTGGTTTTAATAATTTCGACTGAATTTTCACCGTTAGTAATTTCTTCCTCAGCAAGTTTTAAAGAATTATAGAGAACTGCCGCATCTTTTCTTTCGCCATTCGTCAGATAAATATTTCTTGAACTTAACGCAAGTCCATCCGGCTCACGGACAGTTGGCGCGACTATTATCTGAATATCGAAATTCAAATCCTTTACCATTTGCTTAATAACTGCCGCCTGCTGTGCGTCTTTCTGCCCGAATAAAGCAACGTGAGGTTTAGTGATGTTAAACAGTTTCGCGACGACGGTGGTTACACCTTCGAAGTGTGATGGTCTGAATTTGCCTTCAAGTTTATTCGAGATTTTATCGACGGAAACAAAAGTAAGGAAATTATGATTGTACATTGCTGCTACATCGGGTGCAAATACTACATTGCATCCTGCCGATGTGCACATCGAAATATCCCTATTTAAATCGCGTGGATATTTTTCAAAATCTTCTTCGGGGGAAAATTGGGCAGGATTGACAAAAATTGTTGTAATTACTACGTCGCTATGTTGTTTGGCGAGACGAATTAAGCTAAGGTGTCCTTCGTGCAAATATCCCATCGTAGGAACAACGCCTATTTTATTTCCATTTATACGGATTTTATCAGAATAAATCTGCATTTCTGAGACTGAGGTAATTATTTGCATTGGTACATCATCCGTAAAAGTTTCGTAATGTTATCTTTCAAATCTTTTCGATGGATAACAAGGTCAACAAAACCGTGTTCAAGCTGGAACTCGGAACGTTGAAAGCCGGGTGGCAGGTCTTTACCGATAGTTTGCCTGATTACACGCGGACCGGCAAAACCGATTAGAGCGCCCGGTTCAGCAATGATAACATCGCCCATCGTTGAGAACGAAGCGGTTACGCCGCCGGTTGTTGGGTCGGTAATTATTGAAATGAAAGGTAGCCCGGCATCCGAAAATTGAGCGAGGCGTGCGTTTGTTTTTGCAAGCTGCATTAACGAGAACGCCCCTTCCATCATCCGCGCACCGCCGCTTGCAGAAACAATGATTAACGGGAGTTTTGATTTGCGTGCTTTCTCGGTGATGCGTGCTATTTTTTCGCCAACGACTGAACCCATACTACCACCGATGAAGCTAAAGTCCATAACGGCAATACAAATTTCAATTCCTTTCATTTTCCCAACTCCTGTACGAACTGCATCGTTCAAACCGGATTTGGCAATCATTTCTTTAATTCTCGATTTATAAGGTTTTGTATCTACAAAACCTAACAAGTCTTTCGACTTCATTTTTGTATCGCTTTCCTTGAATGTTCCTTCATCGAGGAGTATCGAAAAATATTCTTTACTCCCGATACGAAAATGTAAATTGCATTTAGGGCAGGTAAAAAACTGCTGCTCGAGCACAGTGCGGTGAATTATTTCGCTGCAGCTCTCGCATTTCAGCCACAAACCATCGGGGACATCTTTTTTCTTCGTTGCTGAATCTATACTCTCTTTTGATCTTTTAAACCAAGCCATAAAATTTTCCTTTAATATGTTTTAACCAATGATTGAAAATCTTTGATATATACAGGTTCAAGTTCAGTAATCGTTTCGGTTACACCTGATTTTAACAATTTTTCGCCTATAAAAGCAACCGACGAGGCGCTGCAAAAGTTAATTCTGTCCGGATAAAATTTCAAATTTTCAGAACCATTGTTATTCGTCTCAATTAACTGACGAAATTTTCGAACACCATCGCCGACGAAAGCTACTTTTGCGTTTGACAGTTTAGATAGAATCTCTCTGAAGCGCAGTGCTTGCGGTTCTAGGATTACATTAATTTCGTTATCCCGAATATTATATAGCCCGGTATAAAATTCATCGCGACGAGCATCGATTAGAGCTGCTACAATATCATTCTCATCAGAAATCCGATTGGATATTAAGTTGAATACAAGAGCTTCGAGCGTTGAAACTGCAACTAATGGTTTTCCGGTCGAGTATGCCAAACCTTTTGCCGTACTCACACCGATTCTTAATCCGGTGAACGAACCTGGTCCTATCGAAACTGCAATTGCATCGAAGCTGCCGGCAGTTTTCAATACTTCGTCTATCACACTTATAATTTTTTCAGAGTGTATGTTCGGTTCAGTAAACGATTTTTCCGAAATTATATTGCCGTTTTCAACAACAGCGGCAGCACACACAAGAGTTGCTGTTTCAATGCCAAGAACTTTCATCAGCCATCAGGTGTTAAGTTGTACAATTTTTATTTCACGTACATTTTCAGCATCGCCGAGTGAAAAGTGTACTTCGAACCTGCTGCCAAGCAAGCCAGTAACACGTTCAGCCCATTCGATGACGCAAATTCCGTTGGCATTAATATAATCATCAAAACCGATATCTACAATTTCATCGATCGACATAACTCTGTAAAAATCGAAATGGTAAATTATCAGTGAACCTGTGTTATATTCGTTCACGATCGTGAATGAAGGACTTGCGACGTGTTCGGTAAATCCAAAACCTTTGCAAATACCTTGAACGAAGCGCGTTTTGCCGCTGCCCAAATCGCCGAAAAGGGCTACGATATCCCCCGCTTTTAATTTGGTCTTCGCAAATTCCGACCCCAGGTTAATCGTTTCTTGTTCGCTTTGAGTGATGTAGCAGTTCATCAAAACAAATCAGAACTTTGGTTCGAGGACAATTACCGGTAGAATCATTTCTTCTAATGAAATTCCACCATGCTGAAAACTATCACGATACTGAGCAAGATACTTATGATAATCGGTAGGATAAACAAAATAATAATCTTCTTTTGCGACGATATAATTAACCGTAACACCTCGATTTGGGAGCCGGTAATCGTTTGGATTTTTTATGAAGATAGCATGTTTATCATCTACTTTGAGATTCCTGCCAAATTTGTATCGTAAGTTTGTAGCTGCGTCACGGTCGGCAATTACTTTGGCGCCACGCATACAGCGGATACTCCCGTGGTCGGTTGTAACTATTACTTTAATATCCTTTTGTGTAGCCAGTGTACGGAAGATACTCAGCAATGAAGAATGAGCAAACCACGATTGCGTGAGCGAACGATAAGCTGATTCATCGGGGGCAATTTCTTTTAACAACTGTGAATCGGACCTGCCGTGTGCAAGCATATCCACAAAATTAAATACGATGGATGTGAGTTTATTGTGTGTAAAGGATAGAATATTTTGTTCAACGTTCTTTCCGAACTCGGTGTCGATTATTTTTATGTATTTGGGTTCCGGTTTGAGATTGATTTTACGCCGTCCCAGTAAATTTAAGAGGAACTGCTGTTCGTTTTTATTGCGGCTGTGGTCGTCGTCTTCCCATTGTTCCCAAATTTCGGGAAAACGGCGTTCGATATCGTTGGGGAACGCACCGCTGAAAATTGCATTTCGTGAATAGGGTGTAGCTGTAGGGAGGATGGAATAATAAAACTGCTTTTTAATATTATAAAAGTCGCGCAGAATAACTTCCATACCTAACCATTGGTCTAACCGCATACAGTCTATCACAAAAAAGAAAACCGATTTTCCATCCTGCAATTCGGGGATTAAAAAACGTTCTACAACGTCAACTGAAAGGGGTGGTCGTTCCGAACTTTCGAGCCAATGCCTGTAATTCTTTTCGATGAATTTCGAGAACTCACCGTTGCAGGAACGGAACTGGTCGTGAAATGTATCTTTTAAACCCAATTCCGGATGTTGATCGAGGTCGGATGACCATCCAATGAGTTTGTTATAAATTTCGATCCAATCATTTGCGTCGGGGTTCGATAGCAATGACACTGATATTTCGTTAAACTCTTTAATATAATCGCGCGAAACGTGTTCGCCAGTAATCTTCTTCCCTTCTAAAAACTTTTTACAAGCTAAAAGAATCTGACTCGGATTAACTGGTTTAGTCAGGTAGTCGTTAATCTTGCTGCCGATTGCATTTTCCATCAAACCTTCGTCTTCGCTTTTAGTTACCATAATAACCGGCAGTTCAGGCTTGATGTTTTTGATTTCAGAAAGAGTTCGCAAACCGCCCATCCCGGACATCATCTCGTCTAAAAAAACCAAGTCGAAAGTTTTCGTAGAAACCAAATCGACTGCATCTTCGCCGTTAGTAGCAATTTCAACTGCATAACCTTTTTCTTTTAAGAAAAGAATATGCGGACGCAGAAGTTCGATTTCGTCATCTACCCAAAGTATTTTACCTTTATTTAACATTATTATCTTTCTTTATTGTATTGCAATTCTTATATCCAACCCACCCTCGTTTGTGGTGTTCCCAGGGATCAAAGAACCCCCCTCATCGGGTGCTATTTTAGTATAACGGTAAAATACTGAGGCGGTTATTCGAGAACTGAGGACGTATCTTAATCTCGGTTCAAACATTGTTCTCGTTGTTCCTTCCAGAGGAGTTCCGTCGGGGTTAGTTTCTAATTGGTTTACTTCGTATGTCGTGCGGGAATTATGCGACATCGAATAACTCATACTCAAATCTATATCGTTACTCAGTGAAAGTCCGAATAACGGAAACTCGAAACCACGGCGGTTGTAATTCATCGAGAATGATAATTCCTGAGTCAAAGTGCTGGCTATATTCCGGGCAGCTATATTCAAATCGTATGAAGAAGTTGTGTTATACCGTAGAGTAGTCGTAACATTTCCTTTTAGCAATTCTTTCATCGTTGCATTCAAGCCGATGAGGGGTGCGAAACCATATCCAATTCGTTCAGCTTCGGTTCGAATACCTCCTGCGGGATTTCCACGCCATTGTTTTGCAAAGTTCGATGTGTACACGTGGTCGAAAGACAGGCGGTCGATATAATCGCCGATACCTAAAGTTTTTTCTAAACCATCCCAACGGAATGAATAGTTTGCGCGTGGTACGAGAGGACCCAAAACTTTCTGTAATAATGGAAGGGCTTCCATCCCTTCTTCGAACGATTCTGCAAGTTTAACATCGTCCGATGCTTTATCGGTGATATCAATTCTGCGGGCGTTATATTTTTTGCCGACTTCTTCTAAATTACTCTTCAGCATCTTAAAGAGAAGAACAGGGGGCAAAGTAAAGAATGAGCGGTCAACATTTCCGGAAATTGCCATCGAGCTGACTGAAGGAACGCCATCAGCATCGGTTGACAGAGTTGTAGATTTGTTGAAAGCCCACGATAAATTCCAGGTTAAATCCAAAGAAGCCCCTTCCCACAAGGGTCGGCTTGTCCGCAACGATATTCTGTTCGTGTGTGTAAACTGATCTGTTAACTGTGCATTTGGTGCGCGCAGTCCTTTTATGGCATTGAATTTAATAAACGGGAAACCAGTAGTACGTTCAATTTCAAGTCTTCCGCTCGGGTCGGCAACGATGCCTAATTGATATAAACGTGAGGGTCCGTATTCTGGATTCGGATCCTGGAATGGAGGGATCCCCCAGAAGTTCATAAAACCTGTGCTGCCACGAACACCGGAGTTAGTCGAACGGTTTGTTTGTGTGAAAGTTATATTTATCGTTTCGTAATCCAACAAAGGGTACTTAATAAAAATTTTAGAAAGATTTTTGAGCTGCGATAATATTTTATTGGGTCCTGTGGGTTGATCCGTTGGCTTTTCAACAGCAGTTGTATCCTTTACAGCAGTAGAATCATCAATTTGTTCACGTTGTCGAATTCTCGGAGGAGGTAATTTTGCCTGAGGTGTTCCTGGCGCATCTATGAAAGCAAACCAAGGGTCGGTCAAAGCTTTTAATTTAAAATTAGATGAAAAAGTAATATTGTTATCCCAACCGGAACTTTTTCCGGCATCACCTGGTAGGAAATTAGTTTGCCATCCGTAGTTTACACTATAGCCCAAAGTAAAATCTAAATATTTATTGATATCTAATAAGTTGGGTAGTTTGGGTTTGGTATTGATGCTAAATCTTTGTCCATATCGTGCATCTCTCCCGAAATCAATAATTTTATTCGTTCGAAAAATATCCCTAAGTATTTCAGAAAAGCGGCGTTGGTTACCGGCTGAATCGGTTTCTAAATGCAAAAGGACACTTTCGATATTAAGCGAGTAATCGCCCGATAAACTTGAAAGCCCGCCTTCAGTCAGTTTCCATCCAAAAGCCAGCGAACGGCTCGCGTTGAAATTACGGGTAACAGGACGTTGAACAGTTTGAACTCTTGCTATTTCGTACGATTGTCCCCTTTGAACACTGAACCCGGTATTAAAACTTACGATCGGAATATAGAATACTTTATAATCTTTAAAATCATCTAACAACCAAACGCCCGCAAATAATTTTATAAATGGCGAGAAATAGAAATTCGGCGGTATAGCCACTGCATAATTACCGCCACCGTTCCAAGCCCAGCTTATCCGTTCAGCGATTGTTGGATTGCGTTCCATCGATTTTGTGTAATTAAACCTCCAAGCTAATTTGTTGAAAGTTTCGTTGATATACCAAGCCGAAGATGGAATAACGATTCGTAAATTTGGAATTGTATAAGAATCTGATATCCGCAAAGTTTGGGCTTCGTTCAAGATCGAGTTTTTTGCTGAGTCAGCTCGCTCGGAACTATGTCCTTCGTTAAGCATAGTTTGCCTAACACGGTCGGCAGCTTCATCGACACGTATATCGGTATTAGGGAAGTACTGTGGGTTTACAACATTTTCGGTATGCGAATAGCTGAATGGTAGGGAAGTTCCCTGCCAGCTTGATGGTAGGAACCGTTCGAGCGCAAAATTTGCACTTGCTGCCCAGTTCACTGAGCTAGTTCTTGAACCGAACCGCTGATCCAATCCGTGGAAGTATGGATCCATTTTCGAGTAATTGAATGAAGCATTTCCGAAGTCGGCTATTTTAATTTGAGTATCGAAGCGGTAAGCCCAACCCGGTGTATCATCTACATCTGAAACACGCAGCTCGTTAAACCAGATATCACCGGAGACGATTGATTTTCCTTTATCAACTGGATTTTCGACTCCGACCCAGATGTATCTGATATTTGTTAAAGCAGGGGTCCCACGGACAACATAGTAAGATCCGGGAGGACCACCGGGAACTGGTACTGGTGTTGAACGTCCACGTACCGAGTCTCTTCCTTCTTTGATAGATGTTAAATCAGAAAATTTAATTATAACTTCGTTATTGATCGGATCCCAACCTTGATGAAGAGGGGCGCGGTACTCATAATAATTTAACGAGTCGAAACCAAAACGAAGATAAACATCGGCATCATAGTCATCAAGTCCCCTGAAATTAAAAGTTCTACCACCGTGAACGAACATTTTCATCGTCCGGTAGTTGAAAACGTCCAACGGTTTGTAGGCATAATATTTAAAAGCTTCGCGCGATTGACCATCGACTAAACCTCGAATCTGTAAAGTGAGTGATTGTTCGTTCCCGAATATTTCTTGATCGGGTTGAGTCCTATCACGTTCACGGATAACGCCAGGGGGTCTTTCATACTCAGGATTATCTTCGATGTTTACAACAGAAACTCTGAGGACAGTATCAGTTCTGTTCACCTCTTGCCATTGATTTCCGGTTAAGCTAATATCTGCAATTCTGATACGGACCGGTTCATCAAACCCTGAAATCCACATCCTGACGAATTGAACGTTTTGTAAAATGTCGGTTGGACTCTCGGCACCTGAAGCAATTTTACGTGTGAAATTGATCAGTGGAATTCTTATTTGATACCAACCGGAAGAGCCACCGCCGACAATATATTCGTTCTGTCTTTCAAATCCAAGCGAGTCGGTATAAACAGTATCGAGCGGAACTTCATACTCTAAATAACTATCAATAAGGTCAATAGAGCCGTTAGTGTTCAAATCTTCATTATCAGGAAATCTACCTTCAGGGCTTGAGGCACTCCGTTCTGTACCGTTGATGCGGCTAAAGTCTTTGCCACCTGTTGAAAAAGCCCAATTATCACCACTTGGGTCGGATGATAGTTCGGGATACTTATTTACTAACGCCGCGTATACAATTCTTTCTTCGGCATCTGTGAGCATATCTAAACCAGTATCTTCACCCTCGTTGAGAACGCCATTGGGATTAACGGTTTTTACTAAATCTTCGCTGTTCAACTTTTTATTTGGGATTACATCTTCACTAACTTTACCGATGTTTAAATATAACCTTCCTCGTAGTAAATTCGCAGCCGCGTGGCTGGGCATATTTTCAGCTTTAATCCAAAGTTCTATATAATTAATATTTTGTTCAATTATATTCGATCCAGTACCGCCTAAAAATTTCATTACGCCGGCCCAATTTTTATTTGGTTCAGAAAGCAATGTCGATTCGATATCTAATGAATAGTTAAATGGTCCCCGTTCTTTTGGGAAGTAATCTAAATTAAGTACTGTAACTTGCTCCTGACCTTGCCGCACACTTTTTTTGGGCCAAATATCGTTAATGAATACGTCGCTTGGCAATCGGTTGTACCACCAGAGTTTTCCTTTCGAATATGTTTTTAATGAATCTTGAATATTCCCTAGTAGGGTGTAAGCTGGAGGACTCGAGAGTCTCCATGTTGAATACCCAACTCCGAGAGGAATTGTTCTGCGCGCCCCCTCAAAGTCGTCTATGAATGCAATACCCGAACCTTTATCGCTCGCAATCGAACTCTTCTTCGTATTAGGATCGGGTAGCATATAAGCAGCTTCGCCCGAAATTTTAATGCTCGACATCTCCTTAGTTTTAATGAAAGGCAAAGCATCGATTGCCGTAGTTAAAAATCCGAGGTTTAACGAAGTTGTGGCATCAACGCCGAATATTGAATTGTTAGTAGGTTCTTCGTTCAAACGGACTTTGTCGCTCAGGGTTTCCTGATTCAAATTCATCCATGTGAAACCTAACTTTGTATTAGGGAGCGGGTCCATTTCGCCGCGCAAACCTATTAATGTTTTTGAAGCAAGTTGGAAGAGGTCGTTTTGTTCGTATTTAATTTGAAGATTTGCATTCGGGACTAACGCGCGCGCACTCCGGATGATAACTTCGCCAATCATATAATCGACAGTATAATCAACATTCGGTGAAAGGGGAGAACCATCTAGCAAAACCTGGACACTTCCTTCGACTATGTTGAAACCAAGACTATACTTACTTTGCCCACCGGTAGATGATTTTCCTTTAAGCACATATCTATTTCCTCTGCTCTGTTTGGCTATGTAAGTGAGTGTATCGTAGATTTCGGGGAAGGTTAAAGAATCGATAACCGCATCGGATTCGTTTTTTGAGATTAAAAATTCACGTATTGATTTTCGGAATGGTTCAAGCGATGGGAAAATTATTTCCGCACGTGGTTGATCGACAGTACGGTTATTAAAATCGATAAAGCCATCGGGCTGCTGAGAATTATTTTCACCTAATCTGTCGAGTTTCAATATTTGGAGTAAAGGTGTACCGTATAGCTCATCTAAATCGGCTTGCCCGCCTGATTCCCGATATATTTTCAGCTCGAATCCTTCTTTTTTCAGATTCGATCCACCTAAAGAGTAAATATTTTTCAGCATTAAGTCCCAAGCAGGTTTGAAACTTGGGATTAAATTTTTTGGTCGGATTAGTTTTAAAATCATCGGTCTGTTCGAGGTATCTGAACCGGCAAATTCTCCGAAAATCATATCGTCGTCAAGCGAGCCGGTTGCACCTTGAGTTCTAAATGCAACCGCCAAAGCTTGGTCGTTTTGTAAACTTGTGGCGATAGAAATATAACCCGCCACCGGATTGTATTTGTATTCATTAGGTTGAAGTTTAATCCAGGTTCCGCGTTCAATTTTTCCAGATACACTACTTAAGTTTCTAGTGGAATCAGGATATGTCTGATTCGGACTAATCGGCGGTAGGTCGATTAGCGCCACAGCTTCTTTCTGACCCGTTTGAAATATGCTGCCTTGCTTGGTTTTCCAAATTTCGATTTCCACAATTTGATATTGCAGCATCGTAAATGGCAATTGATTATCGAGTGAAGCGAAGAGTGTCTCGAAAATATTTCGGTAAACTGTATCGAAGAAATAATGGTTTGTGGAATAATCAAAAGCCCGAATCTCAAACGTTTTTTCCTGAGCGCCTCCTGAAGCAGTCAACTCTTTTGTCTGTCCTTTTTTCTGCGATACTACTGTTTGCAACGATAGGGGACCTAACTGGAATCTCCCTTTGATTCCGAATAGCGCCTGGCTGCTACCGATGTAGGAGCCGCCGGTTTGTAACGAAACATTTCCAGCTTCAATGCTTTGGATTATCTCATCTTCATAGCCGGTATATTTCAACTTCAATTGATTTTCATATTCAAATGTACGTTGAGTATTCCAATCGGCAAGTATGTTTAGTTTATCGCCGATCGTGCCGTTCACATTTATTTGAACTTCTTGATTGAAGTTCGGTTCGTTACGAACTTGATCGCGTTCTGACAGTGAAGTTTGGTCCGATTTCTGGCTTCGGAACCCAGCTTTGATGTCGACAGCGCCGCTGATTCTTAGATTGATTATTGGCGGTCCGAATATACTAAGGAATCCCACCGCAGGCATAGGAATTTCGATATTTGTTATAGAACCAAAAAATTCACTCAATCCTAAATCTTTCTGTTCCGAAACATAAACTTGTGCTAAAGCTGCCCACGATTTATACCGGTCAAATTCTAATCGTTTGTGTATATAATCTTCTAATGTAAATCGTATCGGAATTTTTACATCTTTATCGTAAATCTTTTCGGTTACATCTACGAAATATCCGGTGCTGTCCAGAGTAACATTAAGCTGATATGCAGTGCTGCGGTTTTCTAAATATAGTGGATGTGGACTTTTTACAAACGGGTTGGCGTAAATTAATTCGTTCCGTTGGTGTAAAAAGTGTTCAACTCGTGAGGTGGAATCAATAAAAATATAAGCTGTTGAATCGACCCATTCGGTTGCGTGAGAAGAATCTTTAGTAATTTCTCCGCGAATTATAGTGTTGATGTTTGGTTCTTGGGGCAGAAATTCTCTGTCGTCTTCCTCGTCGATATTTTCCTCGGGTTCGTCTTCGATCGTCTCGGTTGTATCAGAGATAACATTAGGAAAGGAAAAATTTCCAGATGACGATTTTGCCGATTGGGAAAACGCCAGAAAGGAGAGCCCTAAACCGATTATTGCAAATAAAATTGCAATTATATTTGATTTATTGGAGAAAAATTCCTTCCAATTTTGAAAGATCGTATGTAAATTATTCACGTTGTTACCCGATACTGCTTAATAATGTATCAGAAAATTATTGAGAACTAATTAATTAGAGTTTTATAATTATTAACAAATATCTATAACAACGACTCCATATTGTTTTTATTTCAAACAAAAGTTATAAAAAAGGTTATTAAATAGCAAGTTATTTAATTTGCATTTCATTTAGAAGATTATGTGCACCCGAAAATTTATCCAGAACAAACAAAATATACCTTGAATCTACGCTGATTGTTCGGTTCATCGCATCCTCGAAATAATAATCGCCCACTACCCCTTCCCAGTTTCCATCGAAAGCACAGCCTGTGAGTTCGCCTTTCCCGTTTAGGATCGGACTTCCCGAATTACCTCCGGTGATATCAAGGTTTGAAATGAAATTTACTGGAACGTCGCCCCATCTTTTATCGGCGTAAATTCCGAAATCCTTTTTCTCCCAAAGCTGACGCAACTTAGCTGGGACTTCAAACGGCTCGGAACCGGTTTCTTTTTCCATTACACCTCCGAGGGTTGTAACGTAATCCAAATTAACTGCATCGCGTGGTCGTAAAGTTTTTACAGTTCCGTATGTAAAACGTATTGTTCTATTAGCCTCGGGATATAAATTTTCACCTTTCCACTTCATATATGCTTCCATTAACTTCGTCCGCAATAAACCTATCTGAGTTTCATACTTTGCAAAGCGGTCTTTAACCACAGCGTCATCTTTATCGAGTGCGATTGCAAACTCAACGAATTCATCGTCGCGAATATCATCGTCATCTTCTTTCAATAATTTTTCAGCTTTTTCTTTTGTTCGTAAATCGGTGTTGCGATACAAATCGTCGACAAACTTCCGAATAGCGCTTTCTCTTTTATCGCCTGTTTTACCTTTTACAATTTTTTGCACAAATTCAAAACTTTGTTCTTCGGGTAAATCGGCAGCTTTCATTAACAGAGCAGTAAACAATTCTTTGTCGACTTCAGGCACATAATTTTTATAGACAGCATCAAAAAAAGTTTTGATGGGTGCGCGGTCGGCATCAGTACAGGGGATTATTTTACCACGAGAATCTTTGGCTGGAACAGCAGTAAAAGTCATTAACCGTAGCGCTAACCGGTATAAATCGGTTGATTGTAAATTCATCAACATCATCCTCTTTTTATTGTATTGCAACAAGTCGTCAATCAGTTTGTCCATGTCAGAAAGAATATTTCCATATTTATTAGTCAGTTCAGGATTTGAATTGATGAATCTCAAAAAATCAGCTTCTTCAGCTTCTTTCTTTTGTATTAGTTTGATTCTCTTCATTCCTTCTAAAACACCTAACGAGTTTTTGTAAGTATTCTCTAAGCTGCGGACCCTGTTTGCATACTTCAACTCAATTGCCCGGTCTTTTTTACCCCATTTATTAATAATCTCGATTCTTGTTTTATACAAATCGACAGTCGTAGGTAGGGCTTGCTCAAACGCAACTTTAACATCGGCGGCAGTTCGGTATCGGAATGTTCTTCCCGGGAATCCCATAATCATCTGATACGATCCCTCCTCAAATCCCTGATTTGAAATCGGGAAAAAATGTTTTGGTTTATAGGGGACATTATCTTTTGAAAATTTTACAGTTTTTCCTTCAGGCGAAACATAGCCTCTTAAGAAAGAAAAATCGCCTGTATGACGGGGCCAAATCCAGTTATCAATTTCGCTGCCGTAATTGCCGATTGAGTTTGGCGGCGCATAAACTAACCGAATATCTTTGATAACTTCAAAAGTGAACAAATAATATTTCACACCGGTGTAAACATCGGTCGCACGGCATTCAAAATCGGAATTACCTTTTTCCCGTCTTTCAATTTCGCGGAGTTTAGCACTTATCGCTTTTTGCCTATCGGCGGCAGTCATATCGTCTTTTACTTCTGCCAGCACCTCGTCGGTAATATCCCGCAACGATATCAGCACCTGTGCGGTCATATTGTCTATCTGAATTTCCTCTTCAAGTTTATTTGCCAAAAATCCGTGTTTAAGGCGATCCTCCATTACCGAACTTACCGAAACAATTGCTCCGTAAGCCACGTGATGGTTGGTAAGAATTAAGCCATTAGGCGAAACAAACGATCCAGTCCCACCACCTATTGAAACAACGGCATCTTTTAAACTTGTCCCGTTTGGATTGTAGATTTGTTCAGGGGTTAATTCAAGTCCAGTTTTCTTCATCTCATTGAGTGGAAGATTGTTGATAGCATCTAACATCCACATTCCCTCGTCGCGAACCGCATAAGCAGTTGTGTTTAGGAATAATGCGAAAATTAAACCGAATAAATAGATTTTTGATTTCATTGTAGTATTCATTTGTTAAATCGTAAAATAGTGTAGATAAAGATGCGAAAATTTGATGAGAGATGCAAAAAAAAGCTTGACATTTAACAGCCCTTGTCTTAAATTAGTCTGAGGATTGGGTATGAGACTTTTAATAAAAATACAACAGTTTATTACTGCTATTTTTATGATCATTGTTTCACCTCAATTCGTTTATCTTGAGAATACAATTCTATTAAATTATCTTCAGCCGCCTCCAACACCCACTTTAATTTCACCACAGCATAATGCTGATAAGATTTCACCTAGGGTTAAATTTGTGTGGAACTCTTCAACCGGCGCTGAATTTTACAGAATTAAAATTTGGGAAGGTTCGTGTTATCGTTCAGATTTAATATTCGATGATTCTACTTTAACCGACACAACATTCCAAATAGGAACATTAAAATTTAATAAAGAATACAGATGGTGTGTTAGTGCACGAAACGATTCCGGTTCAAGTTCGTTTTCCCTCATCAGGAGATTCACTACACATCTTAACGACGCTCCTAAAATTGTGGTTCCTATAACTGTGCGCAACAATACAGATGATAAAATAACTATGCACTTTGGTGTTGCTGTTGGGGCTACTTATTGCATCGACGAAGAATTTGGTGAATACGAATTACCACCTATTCCTTTCGGGTTTGATTTTCTGTTTGTCGACCATCGGAGAGGTGCTGGCAGTTGTTTAGGGTCTGTTGGGGTGTGGCTTCATTTACAAGGTTGGGAAAAATATGTTAAAAGAGATACATTTAGAGTAGCGTTTCAACCAGGCGGTGGTGGACTACCCTTAAAATTTTCTTGGCAAAATAATTTGAATGAATTTTATGACTCATTAGAAATTAGAGGTCTATATCCAACAACAGTAATTAATATGCTAACGGATTCATCGTTGATAATAGATGATGATTATATAAATACATTTCGGATTATCGGAATTCCTAAACCTTACCGGATACCTGATCCCCCGGTTTTGGTATCCCCGATAGATGTTTCTGATATTTTCGGCTCTCCAAACTTCGAATGGAAACAAACCTTGCGTGCCCATAAATATTGGCTGCAGGTATCAACTGACTCGCATTTTACAACTACGATAATAAATGATTCTACGATAAAAACAAATACTTATCAACTTACTGAAGGTTTAGAACCTTTTGTTTGGCATTACTGGCGAGTAGGTGCTATAAATAGCGAGGGTTTCAGCGGTTTTTCTGATAAATGGAGTTTTATTCTTTCGCCCTGTCCAGTTGATGATGACGGTGAAACAATCAAACAATATTATCTTTCACAAAATTATCCGAATCCGTTTAATTCACAATCTGTGGTGAGTTATGAAATCCCGGAATTCTCCTACGTGAAATTAAATATTTATGACTTATTAGGAAGAGAACGGGTCTGTCTAATTAATGCATATCAACAAGCAGGGAGATATCAGATAAAAGTACATTCGGAAAACCTTTCGAGTGGGGTTTACTTTTATCGTTTAGAAACAGCAAGTATTAATAATCCTTCAAACAAATTCACTAAAACTCGGAAATTGCTTATTTTGAAATAAGGTCCGAAAATTTACAAACTCAATACATTGTATCTCACCCCTTTTTTTTGTATTTTTTCAACGAATTTCTTAAACAATTAAACGGCTGACTATGTCTTTTTTCTCGAAATTGTGGAATCTAAAACTCCATCACAAAATTTTATTAGGGTTGCTGCTCGGTGCAATCTTTGGTGCAACTTTGAACGTCAGCAAATACGAATTAGAGATTACTCATAAAGAGAAAGAAAAAGAAAGATCGACGATTGTTAATAATTGGGAAAAAATTGAATTCGCCGACATCCAATCGCTGGAGGTGGTTCAAACTTTTGGGAAGGAGGACCAGCTAAAACTTCTGAACTATTTCCAAAGTCTCGATCAATCAGCAAAAACAAATTTACTTATGCTCGCTACGATTAAAGCGACAGATCGAAGCGAAGCGGTTGTTACAACGCGGCAGCATTTTGAGAAGATAAAAAAAATTGAAAAAGTAAAAACTATTCCAATTTATATTAAGCCGATTGGCACCATTTTCATTCGTCTGTTGATGTTTATTGCGATCCCTTTGGTGTTTGCATCGTTAATTGTGGGTGCGTCGAGTTTGGGTAACATCAAGACGGTTGGGAAAATCGGAACGAAGATGATCACGATTTATTTTTTTCTGATTGCAATTGCGATTACGATAGGTTTGACGCTATCGAATGTAATCAGACCCGGCGAGAGGCTCTCGGAAGAAGCACGTGAAAAACTGTTAGTAGAGTTTGCTCCCAACATTCAAGTCAAGATGCAAGAGTCGGTAGAGCTTAATGTCCTCAACACAATTGTTAACATCGTTCCGACCAATCCAATCTCAGCTTTAGCGAATGCCGAGATGCTGCAAATTGTATTTTTCGCATTGATCGTTGGAATTACACTCACAGCGATCCGCAAAGAAAAATCGGAACCCGTAATAAAATTCTTTGACGGTTTCAGCGATTTGATGATTAAGATGGTGGATTACATAATGAAGATTGCACCGTTCGGAGTATTCGCACTCATCGCGGCAACGGTAAGCGAGTTTGGTTTTGATATTTTGCAAACACTTTTCTGGTATGCGGCAACACTCATAATTGGTCTGCTCATACATCAGTTTATCGTTTTGGGTTCAATGGTGAAGATTTTTGCGAACATCAATCCTGTAAAATTTTTCAGAGGCATCCGTGAGGTAATGTTGATAGCATTTACATCCAGTTCCAGCGCTGCAACACTTCCGGTAAATATGGAAAAGTGTGAAAAAAATTTAGGCGTGCCGAAAAAAATTACAAGTTTCGTTTTACCATTAGGTGCAACAATAAATATGGATGGAACATCGATGTATCAGGCGGTTGCGGCTG
>JBBIOD010000007.1:0-5522 GCA_037443545.1 Ignavibacteriales bacterium
CCTCGCAATGACCTTTGATTTAATTTTTCAGATGTCTCTTGTTAATATTATTCTTTCAAGTTTATTCCTTTTGTCCGCTTTTCGTGAAATCTATGTTTTATTATGAATAGAATTTAATAACAGAATCTGGGTGTCAAATATGTACAAACACAAACAAGAGAGAATCGGGTGAATTACGCAGCCACACATCAACTGTAACAACCGCGCCGCTCGGAGAAACATTTACCGTGGTTGGTGTAACGTAGGATGAATCGAGTATTGCTTGCCCATACCCTAAATTTGTTAGGACAAGAATAAAAAGTGTAAATGAAATTAGTAGATATGTGAATATCATTGAATTGTACCTTGTATAAAAAAACATAACATCTCTCCTTTGTTTGTTAGACTTACAATAGTATTATTAAGAATATATGATTTTATCTATTGAAAACCAATTGCCTGTTTTTTTTATTATTAATTCGGGTTTTTAAGCGTTAAAAGCATGTTTTGGCGATAAGAATATATGATGAATTCCTGCCCTTGAACCTCACCAAAGATGTATTTTTTGACTGCTGGAACTCTCCGATATTAGCCGACACCATTACTTCCTGTATCTTCTTTGGGTTGGCTAAAGAACGTAAACGATTGATTTAAAAAATCAAACGACAGTTACCCACTAAAGGATAACTGCCGTCTGAATACTTTTGGACTTATGTTGATTGATACTACTTCAAAAGTAAAAGTTTTTTAGTTTGCGTAAATTTATTTGACGGATTGGAAATATCTACAGCAGATATTCTGAAAAAGTACACACCGCTGGGTAGTTCAGCGGAAATTGTTGGAGCATCAAAAGTAACTTCGTGTGAACCTTCATCTTTTATCTCGTCGACAAGTGTCACAATTTCCTCTCCAAGTAAATTAAACACCTTTATAGTTGTAAAAGCATCTGCAGGGAGTGAATACTTTATTGAAGTTGATGAATTAAATGGGTTCGGATAATTTTGGTAAAGATGGTATTCATCAACTACAGTTTCATCATCTGTTTCAGCAAACGAGTAATTTTCTGTGAACGTAGACTGTGGCAACAAGTACTTTGCTAAATAATAATTTTGAGAATCCCTTTCTTTCATAAAAAGGTAAATATAACCAGGCTCATTGTTAATCCACCTTGGAAAAGCACGAATTTCGTCATAAAACTGATAAGTATTCGATCTGGATGAACCAGATGGATCATAAACTCTAATAAATTCTGGAAATGTGACTATAATTCCCCGCGTAGGGTCAAAGAATGCAACCCCTGGCTTCCTGTCTGGAATTATATTTCGCCATTCAATTTTATGCTTATTAGTATTGTATTTCATGATGAAGCCGTCTGTATGCAAATTAGAATCACACGTAGCTAAACCCCTGCTTAATGTACCAACCACGTATACTGATCCACCTTTTCCGGCAGTTAAATCGTTTATAAAGTTTTCTCCGTTTGACGTTTCTCGATACCAATCTCCATTACATATATATTTGCCATTACCTTTGAGATTAAACCTTTTTACAAACCCTTTGTTATTTACATTAATTAACCTCCCTTCGGAAAAATAATTAAATATTGTAATTCTCTGGTTAGAATGCTCCTTGCTTTTATAGTATGTACCGGCGAGAATAAGCTTATCATTAGAAGTTATAGCCTTAGTTAGATATGGCCATTCAATTTCTGTTATACTTCCTGTTATACTAGTCCAAACAATTTGCCTAGTTATTTTAATATCCCTTTCGGGGTATAGATTTCCGCCACTATTAAATCTGTAAACATGTACATAACCATACTTTGAGTGAAAAGGGCTAGTTATAGAATGCAATACAAACCAAATGTTATCTGATGCATCTACATACATTGTACAATTTTCTTTACCATAAGAGTCAACAGGACGAGGAACGGCCCTTTCAAAAATAAGCTCACCGGTGGGGCTGTATTTGTTAAAAAAGTGTAGAATGGGGTCTAAAATTATTAGATTACCTTTGCTATCGACAGCACTTTGTATATTAACATTACCCCAATAACTTCGTTCCCACAATCTTGTTAATGAAGTATCGTAATATGCAATGGTAGTGAAGAACCATGTTTCACCCCAAAAAAGAGCATAAAAGCCTTCCTTGCTTTTAATCAACTGTTTAAGTGCGGGTATTTCAATTTGATTTACTACAGTACCCATGGAATTTATTTTTTTAAGCGTGTCTGCTCTATTCTTGCGAGCTAAATAAATATTTCCGTTTCCTTCCGAAATAATAACTGCATCGAGATATCCGCTTAACGAATATCCATTTTGCCTCCATACTTCAGTTTGTGAGAATGAATAAATAGGAATTGATAGGAAAATTAATAGTAAATATTTTTTCATAAAGCGGTCTCCTTTTTGAATTATTATTTCAAAATTAAATAGTATTCCACCGTATTTAATATGCACTTGTTTGTTAGACTTACAATAATTATTAAGAATATATAATTTTATTTATCGAAAACCAATTGCCTGTTTTTTTTATTATTAATTCGGGTTTTTAAGCGTTAAAAGCATGTTTTGGCGATAAGAATATATGATGAATTCCTGCCCTTGAACCTCACCAAAGATGTATTTTTTGACTGCTGGAACTCTCCGATATTAGCCGACACCATTACTTCCTGTATCTTCTTTGGGTTGGCTAAAGAACGTAAACGATTGATTTAAAAAATCAAACGACAGTTACCCACTAAAGGATAACTGCCGTCTGAATACTTTTGGACTTATGTTGATTGATACTACTTCAAAAGTAAAAGTTTTTTAGTTTGCGTAAATTTATTACCAGATTTATTTTCGCCAACTGCTATAATCCTATAAAAATAAACACCGCTCGGATATGACGAAGCATTCCACACTACCTGCTTGTGACCTGCGGTTTGCACTTCATCGATCAACACAGTTAGCTCTCTGCCAAGTATATCATAAATAGTAAGCGTTACCTTAGATGCTTCAGGTATAGTGTATTTGATAGTCGTAGCAGGATTAAACGGATTTGGATAATTCTGTGAGAGATTAAACTGATACGGTATCGAATGACCATCAGAAACTGAAACAACATTAGTACTCGTTTCAGAAGATAATTTTGCCTTCTCTACATTCCCTGCCGTATCCATCGCGATACTGAAAAATCCGTAGTTTTTTCCGTGTTCGCCGGTAAACACTCCGGATGTGTCCGATGTATTTGATAACCAGACTTGGAACGGAGTTGAATTTTCGGAAACATAAATAGTGTATTGATAAACATTAGCATCATCACTGCCGCTCCAACTTACATTAAAGGAATTTGGCGAAGTTGAATTCAAAGCTTTGACAGAGCTTGTAGGCCTTCCTACATCTACGGTTCTGAAAATATTTTTTGTATAGATTGGCAGATTATCATCAAAATAAATTCTTGCCTGTGAGTATATTCTACTTCCAGTAGTAATGTCAGCTTTTGGAAGAATGGAGTATGTTACAAAACCTTCACCTCTATGCGTAAAATCATTTACGAGAAGGAAACCAGAGAATGGATCGGTTGGCGGTAAATTCGTCAGCGGGTCAATCGAATGAAATTCCCAAACTACTGAATCGCCATATAATCCTGCTGTAAAATCTACATAAAGGTTTAAGGAATCTCTAACATCTAAACGAGCAGAGTAGAAATCTCTGCCCGGTGGAATGTTGTATGTAAAGGAACCAAAACCAAAACTTCCAAGAGTGAAGTTACCGAAATCTGTGTTAGCGTCGAGTTTGTGTATTATCTTCACTATCTGAGCAGGTGCAGTTGCTGAATCCGGATCATTCTCAAATTGAATTAGGTAAGAAAGTGATTTATGTTGAACCCAATTCAAGTTACCATTAGCAATGGGTCCTACAATATCATTTGGATCGAACGACCCAACGCCTTCAGGTGAACTTACATTTTGATCATGCTGTGAATGTTTATCATGAAAATCTAATAGTTTTTTAAAAAAGTTTCCGATACCAACCAACTTACCCGGGCCGGGTTTTTTGAATGGGAAGTAGAGCATCTGAGCAGCATCCTGTACTAACCCTTGAGCATCTTGTGCCATATCCTGTTGCTGATTCCTCAAATTCCAGGCATCGCAAGCTCCGGCATCATCATACGGACAACCCTGGGCTAATCCATAAGGAATACCAAAAAAAGTATTAGCTAAAACTTTGGAAGTATCTAACCATCCACTATCCAGCGCCGTTTTTATTGAAATATAATAGACAGAGTCAAAGCTAGAACGCGTTGTTATAAAAGCATCTGCATAAAAATGGAATCTTCCGCCTGTGTTAAAAGTAACTGTCATCGGGATAGTTTTTGTGCGTCCGGCTGCAATGTTGAATAGGGACAACGAAATGGAACGTGTATTGGTCGCTGAATCTAAATATACATTCATATTCGGCAATGGGGGTACATCCATCGGAAGCGCATCTGGTTTTACAACCAAACTTACATCCCCTGCTACCTTTAAGTAGACGAGCGCTCTTTCAATATTTATATTCATCGGATTGTGCACACTCAACGAAAAGTAACCCGGCTGTCTTTGGCGTATGGCGGCAGGACCCGACATTGAAATTTGTATATCGAGTGGCGCCGTTGGTTGAATTGTTAAGCCATTAGTTAGAACAGCTTGAGTGGCATTCGGTCTGCGAACAACCACATCCCACTGACCGATAGCAACATTATTCAGCACAAAAACAGCATTCAAGCGAGCCTCATTAACAAAATTCGTTCGTTGAGCAACTACATCAGATGAGCCCGCCCGTCTTAGTATTGCTGTCGAATTTGCCTCGAACCTTGCACCGATAATTTCTATCGTGATTTCGCCGTTATTACCAGCAGTATTTTCGCGTATTCGTTGAATAGAAAAGCTCATCGAGTCGGCTCGGAATTTATAAGGATTAATACTGTTTTCTGGATTATAGACATAGAAGTAGTAAGCACCGTCGATGGTGTTGGGTATTATAATCTCGTTTGTCGATAAACTAATCTTCTCCGAGCGAAATTGATAGGTGTTGCGATCTAAGTTTGTTAATGTAGAAGTAAAAGCGTCCGGTGGTTTTAACAAGGATGTAGATAGAGTTTTTACCGATAATGTTTTCCCCGCAATTGTATTTAGGCGATAGTATCTAACCCCAAATGCTTTTAGTGTATCTTGATATTCCACGCCTAATGAAATAGGGATTACAATGATACGGAATTCATCTGCGCCTATATCGGGCTTTGACAGGTCGCGTGGTTCATTATCGATATCGTCAGTAACCGATGCAATGGGAGTCGCTGCACTATCCAAACCTAATGTGCCAATGTGTAGATCGGTATTAGACGTGAAAAGAGGATCTAAAGAAACAGAATTTGCATCTTTACCGCTGGCTGTTTTTAAGGCGGCGAGATTAGCTCTATCTCCATTCCAAAATGCTAATGTGGAACCAGTAGTATAAATATCATTGTAGTTTGATGTTCCTATAGCGGCAGGCACGCCGATGTAGTATGCATAACCA
>JBBIOD010000007.1:5622-62828 GCA_037443545.1 Ignavibacteriales bacterium
TGAAACCTCTCATCGATATTCCATAACTGCCGTTTACAAACGTATTGCCGCTGATGATGCGGCTCGTATAAAGCGAATTATCCGCAGTTAGAATAATCTGATTACCGGAACCGCCCGATGTCTGTGTCCCTGATAATACATTGTTCTGAATACGCAAATCTTCTACTCCACCGACTATATTGAAAACATTTGCATACGTTGCATTAGCAACATTGTTGCCCGCTAATGTGAGGTTCTGAATCCTTATGTAATCTGCGCCGTTAAATTGAATCACATAATTATCGCTTGCACCCGATGCGGCATAAAACAATGTCGTGTTGGCTGGAATGCCCGACTGCGACTGAAACGTAATTGTATTTGTGCTGCTTGCACCCGGTATAGGCAATAGTTCTACCTGCTCGATGTATATTCCGTTTAAAATGTTGAATGTAACCGGCGCAGAGATACCTTTCAAAAGCAACTCAGAACGAGCTGCCGATAAAGATGAGTAATTTCCTCCGCTGCCAAGTGTATAACTTCCGGCAAGCGGTGTAGTCGTAGCGGGGTCGGGTGTGAACTCATCGGCTCCTATATCCGGAGGCGATGAACGTACTGTACCATCTATATCGTCGCTTACGCTCGCAAGTGTTGTTCCCTTGCCATTAAGCCAAGGACTTACTGTATGCAAATCACTATTTGAAACAAAATGTGGATATACAGATACCGAATTTGCATCCTTACCGCTGGCTGTTTGTAGCGCTGAGAGTGTTGTCCTATCACCGTTCCAGTATGCAATGTAATTACCGACAGTGTAGAGACTATTGTAGTTTGATGTTCCTATAGCGGCAGGCACGCCGATGTAGTATGCATAACCACCACCTTGATTTGCAAATATGTTATTGACAATATTTATGCTGCTGCCGCCTCCTTCAACCGATAAACCTCGCTGTGCTGTGCTTGTGCTGGTTATATTCACACTGTTATAATATATATCCTGATTAGTAGTGCCATAAAGTTGTATCCCATACGCTGTGCTCGTTCCGCCTACTGTTACAAAATTATTCGCTATCAATCCGCGTGGCGTGGGAAGACCTGTTCCTCCATCACATCCATAAAGATATATACCATAACTTGAATTTATGCTTATCTGATTCTTCAATATCTGCATTGCTCCTGTACTGTTTTGAATCTCCATTCCCCGCTGGGCTGTTGTTGAAATTATCCTGTTACCGTTAACTTGCGGGCTTACATGATACTGTAAAAATACAGGATTATAACCCGTACTGTTGAATGTATTGTTAGTTATCTGTGTGCCGGAGGATTGTACCGCGTTACTGAAACCTCTCATCGATATTCCATAACTGCCGTTTACAAACGTATTGCCGCTGATTGTAGTATTGTCGAGGGAGTCGCCGTCTGCATATACGATGATGAGATTTGTTGAACCACCCGTTGTACTGATACCGTTCAAAACATTGTTCAGAAATCGGTTGTTGTTGGCATCGCCGTCAAGTTTAACAACTATACCGTATGACGGACTTCCACTCGCGGTAATCGTGATATTCCGGAAGGTAATGTAATCTGCCTGATTCAATCCGACAACATAATTGTTAGTGCTTGTGGGAGTAAAGAAAAGTGTTACATCGGCAGCGCTTCCACTTTGAGATTGGAAGGTAATTGTATTAGTAGCGCTGGCTCCGCTGATAGTGCCAATTAAAATTTGTTCATTATAACTTCCGCTAATAATATTAAAAGTTACCGCTGCGTTCACGCCTTTTGTAGTAAGGTCGGTTACAGCCGCAGACAACGTGGAATAATTTCCTCCAGTCCCGATTGTGTAAGAACCGCTAAGCGGTTGAGAATATACATTTGGAATGTACATACTCAAAATCAACAATAATACAATAGTTAAAAATTTTGACATTTTTTTTCTCCTAAAATTGGTTATTAATGATACAAATATAGGATTAGAAAATGCCAAAATCACCGCATAAAGATGTGGTTTTTGGGAAGGAGGAAATAGTCGATAAAATTAGGAAAAAAATTACGTTTTTGGGAAGATCAAACCGCTTGTAAAACCTTTTGCAACAGCTTCGCCCCTGGAATGAACATGCAATTTTTCGTAAATGTGCCTGATATGATACCTGACCCCGTCGATTGAGAGGAACAATTCATTTGCGATCATCGAATAGGATTTTCCTTCAGCCATTTTTTTTAAGACTTGAATTTCACGTTCAGTCAACTCGTTCAGCTTTTCGGAGCTTAGAGTTATTGATTTATGGAAAAAAGAAATTACTTTGCGCGCAATATTCGGGCTCATTGGCGAACCGCCGCTCATACTTTCTTTTATCGCTTTAGTCAACTCGTCGGCAGAAATTTCTTTCAATAAATAACCAACAGCTCCCGCACAAATTGCGTCGAATATCTTTTGGTCGTCGTTGTGTATTGTGCACATCAGCACAGTTACATCGGGATAATTTTTTGAAATATATTTTACCCCCTCGATTCCCGACATACCGGGCAAACCGATATCCATAAGAACTACATCCGATTCTTCAATCGCTGAAGTCGCAAAAGCTTTTTCACAACTTTCAAAAGAACCGGTGAGTGAAAATTCGGGAATGCTTTTTATAAGTTCTTCCATCCCAAATCGGACGTAACGATTATCTTCAATTAATGAAATAGATATTATAGGATCTTCTTTTATCATAATATGAACAATATAAATGTTTTAAATCAAAATACACTACCCGAATATGTGGTTTTTTAGACAGGATAAGTTATTTCCCATGATGTACCGTTTTTGTGAGAAGTGGTTAGCTCTACCTCACCATTCATCGCTTTAATGCGTGAGTGTATATTTTTTACGCCATTACCGTTTTGTATTTTATCAGGCTCAAACCCTTTTCCGTTGTCGCTTATCCGAATCAAGAATGAGGAGTTTTCTGATAGCGTGATATCTATATTCAAATGTGTACACTCAGAATGTCGAATAGCATTAGTAATAATTTCTTTATATATGAGCCAAAAGTTCTTGAGATTTTCCAGGAGTGGTGTATTTTTAGGAATTTTTGAGGGAAATTCAATCTTATAACTGATTGATTTGCTTTCGCATAAATCTGACGTGTAGCGGCGGCACTTTGTTAGTACTACTTCCCAAGTGTTATTCTCAGGATTAAGCGACCAAATAATATCGCGGATAGATTCTAAAATCTCATCTGTGCTTTCTTTTATGAGGGATAAATATTTTCTTGAATTTTGCGGAATCACATTTCCACTTTCTTTTTCAACTGTTTGTACAAAGTACCCAATTCCACTCAATGTCGAAGCAATCTCATCGTGCAAATCCCGCGATATGCTCTCACGCGTTCGTGTGCCTTCATTCTGGAATGCTTGTTCCTGTTTTATTTTTTCTAACTTCGCTTTTATCTTACGAGTTGAAAGATACCTAATGATTATTGTAAACACTAAAGATAGAACGAGAAAGAATGAAAACACGAACCACCACCGCTGCCATAAAGGTGTAACGATTATAAAAGTAATTTGTGCAGGTTGCTCGCATATAAAACCATCGGCGTTAATTGCTTGCACCTCGAATGTATGAGTACCGGGTTTCAAGCCGGCAAATGTAACCCGCCGGTCTCGCGTCCACGAACTCCAGTTTTGTACAACATCTTTTAAACGATACTGGTATTCTATCAAATCACCGTCCCTTAAACTAACTCCAACATATTCTATCACAAATTGTTCATTATCCATAGAAAAATTATAAATCGAATCAATAGGAATTGACACTCCATCGACTGTAAAAGAATTTATCAGAACTTTAGGGGGCAATAAATTTATCCTGTATCTTATATCTTCATCAATCACAATCACATCTCTCGTTAGATACCAACTGACGCCGTTTTTAGTGACTCCACACAACGCAACTCTCTCTCCAAACGACTCTCTGAAATTCCGGAATTTCACAACCTGGTCATAAACCATCGACTGGAATCCGTGATTTGTTCCGATGAAAATAGTTTCATCCTCTTTCGATAAACACCATATCGCATTGCTCGCCAAGCCATCGCGCATTGTAATGGTTCTGCAAAAGATGTCCGACTTCTCCTTTTTATCAAAAATTAAAGATATTCTATCCTTTGGTATTACACCGATGCCGCTGTATCTGGTTCCGACTAATAAATTTCCGCTCTCATCCTCGCAAATTGCACGGACGGCATTGTTGGGTAATCCATCCGACTCTTTTAGAGTTAATATTCTACCTGTTTTCCAATCACCATTTTCAACGACACCCAAACCACCCCAGTATCCTCCGAGCCAAATATTGCCTACCCTATCTTCATAAATTGCCCGTATCGAAACATCGGGTAAACTATCAGTGATTAATTTATAGCGGGGCTTTGTTATGGAAGAATCGAATTCAATCATTAGTATCCCATAATTTGAAATGCTGCATATCAATCTATTTTGTTTATCTATCATCATACACAATACATCTGATTTTTCGGGTACAAGTTTTAGTGGAATACTACTTGTAACTTCAAGCTTCGAATGTTTCCCTGGCTGATATATAATTTCATAAATAATAATAGTTGAATGAGCATATCCAACCCAAAGTTTACCTTGTTTGTCGAATAATAAAGTTTGTGGAAAATTGTTATGTATAACTTTATGTAAATAACTTGACCACCTTCCTTTTTTATCTGACCATAATTCCCACAAACCTGATATGGTTGCAACCCAAATATGCCCCGCACTATCGTTTACAGCTTGTGAATTGTTGATGGGTGTGCTTAGTCCCGGCATCGGAAACTTGTAAACATATTGGTTTGAAAATTTTATCATGCCCTGGTTGTATGTTCCCAACCACAAATTATCTTCACGGTCAATAAGACCACATGTTAAATTCGTGTTAGGAAGCCCTTGTTCAGTATGATACCTAACCGGGACATCATCTTTAAAGTTGCCAGAAGGAATTTGAAACAGTCCTTCGATAGTACCAATCCACAAGTTCTCACTTTTGTCTTCTGTGATAAAAGTTATATTTCGAATACTTGTTTCTATCTTGGTTATTATCTTATTATCGAAAACTTTTAAAAGAGTGCCGTTCGATAATACAATCCAAATGTTTTGTTTTGAATCTATGAAACTGTCGCTGTAGAAAACATTTGAATCCTTAGAAATTTCAAATGACTTTAGAGATTTATTTTTTGGCGAATACGTGAACAACCTTAATCCGGAAAAAAATATAATCTCGTTCGCGGCTGTTTCATAAATTCCGCCGAGATGAATTTTTATTTTATTTTCAAATGCAGAAAGAGTATCATTTTCGATAAGATAAATCCCCGAAAGAGTTCCACACCATATTTTTCCGTAGGTATCCTGCATTAGATAGCCCACGTAGTTTGCGTAGTAGTCGGATTTGTGAGAGAAGGTTTTGAATTTACCGCGGGAAAATTTGAACACACCGCCGCCGTTTGTAGCAACCCATAACGCGCCTGGTTCATTACGATCTTCAATTATATGATTTACGTAATTATGAGGAAGCCCCTCAGCGGGGGTATAATTTTTGAATGAAACGCCATCGTACCTGCTCAACCCCTCCGATGTTCCTATCCACAAAAAACCGTGGGAGTCCTGAAAAAGAGTCCGCACCTCATTTGAGACAAGGTCGTTCTTGATTGTATAAGTCAAGAACGGATGAACCTGTGAATTCACTTCCCAAACAATACCAATTAACGACACAAGAACATGAAAAAATGATTTCATACCTCATTAATTTGATATTCCGGTATAAAACATATCGGAATATTAGTTTATACTATTTTAATATACCATGCTGGCTCAGAATATACACGTAATCAAAAGCGATTTCTTTTAACCGTTCATAGCGCCCCGACCTGCCGCCGTGACCGGACCCCATATTTGTTTTCAGGAGAACAACATTATTATCAGTTTTCATTTCTCGCAGCTTTGCAACCCATTTTGCCCCTTCCCAATAACCGACACGCGGATCGTTCAAACCAACTTTCACTAGTATACTCGGATATTTTTGAGGTTTAACATTTGTGTAAGGACAGTAGGTTTTAATATAATCGTAATAAAGTTTTTCTTTGGGGTTGCCCCATTCTAAGAACTCGCCGACAGTCAAAGGAAGAGTTTCATCAAGCATCGTGTTTATCACATCGACGAAAGGAACTTGAGCAACAACCGCTTTGAATAAATCGGGACGGATATTAGTTACGGCACCCATCAGTAATCCACCGGCACTACCCCCTTCGATCGTAAGGCGGTCAGCCGAGGTGTATTTTTCATTCACAAGGTGCTCGGCACATGCGATGAAATCGGTGAATGTGTTCTTCTTTTTTAACAACTTTCCGTCGTCATACCAATCTCTTCCCAACTCACTGCCGCCGCGCACGTGAGCGATTGCAAACACAACTCCTCGATCCAATAAGCTTATCCGGTTTGATGAGAATGTAACCGGCGACGAATATCCATACGATCCATAACCGGTGAGATGTAGAGGCGACTTACCGTTTTTCTTAAATCCATTTTTATAAACGAGCGATATCGGAACCGACTTCCCGTCTTTTGTTTTTGCATAAATACGTTCCGACTTATACAATTTAGGATCGTAGCCGCCGAGAACTTCGGTTTGTTTTAGCAGCGTCCGTTTTTGCGTTTCAAAGTTATAATCGTAAATGGAACCGGGCGTTATAAACGATTGGTAGGTGAAACGGAAAACATTCGTGTCGAACTCAGCATTCGCACTCGGGAATGCTGAATAAACCGGCTCTGGAAAGTCGATGTAATGGTGCTTGTTGGTGCGTAAATCGGTTACACGCATTTTTTGAATACCGAGTTCGGTTTCGTAGGCAACAAAATAGTTTTTAAAAAAATCGACATTCGTAAGGTGAACATTTTTCCTATGTGGTAAAACTTCCTTCCAGTTTTTTTGTTGCGGATTGCTGACAGGGGCTACGACAAGCTTAAAATTTTTCGCCCCTTTGTTCGTTACGATATAAAAATTATCCCCTCCGCCTGCGGTGGAATGATCGATTGAGTATTCGTGTTCTGGTTCGCGAGGCGATATTAATTGGAAATCCCCGAAAGGTTTATTGGCATTTAAATAGCGAACTTCATCTGAATTGCTTGATTGTGTGTTTAGAAATATATATTCTTTGCTTCTTGAACGCCATGCAGAAATGCGGAAAAGTTCATCCTTCTCCTCGAATATCAGCACATCTTCTTTTTGAGTTGTTCCCAAAGTATGTCTGTAAAGTTGATGCGGACGTTTTGCGTGGTCGTGAGTTGTATAGAAAATAGTTTTGTTATCCAAAGCCCAAACAACTGAGTTTACATTATCGAGTTTATCGGCAAGAAATTCGTTCGTCGTTAGGTCTTTAAATAACAACGAGAATTCTTCTGCACCGGTTGTATCAATCGAGAAAGCTAAAATGTTTTGGTCGGGACTGACGCTGAATGCACCCAATCGAAGATACTGATATTTAGTGGCAAATTCATTTTGGTCGAGCAGAATTTCTTCCGCAGCATCAAGATTCCCTTTCTTTCTACAATAAATCGGATACTGTTTTCCTTTTTCCGTACGAGTGTAGTAATAGTAATTGCTGACCCTGTATGGGACATCGAGGTCAGTTTCTTTTATTCGATTCAAAATCTCGTTATAAATTGTTTCCTGGAACGCCACAGTTGGCAGTATAATCGCATCGGTGTATTCGTTTTCAGCTTCGAGATGTTTGATAACTGCTGGATTCGTTTTGTCCTTGAGCCAGTTATATTTATCTATAAAAGTATCGTTATCTAATGTGGTAGTCTGTAATATTATATTTGCTTTCGGTGGTTTATTTTCCATCTGAGTATCGGGTTTTTGTGCAAAGTTTTGTGTTGAATAAATTATTAAGATTGAAAGGAGGGTTAATTTTAGATATTTCATTTTTTGTCCTTTAAAACGTTTTTTTATTTTATGTTGATTAATTCTTTCGCCGATTTAAGTGTCGATTCAGTTACGTCAGTTCCGCTCATCAGTTTTGCGACTTGGAAGATGCGTTCATCAAGTGTTAATTTTCTTAGAACGGTTGCGGAACGTTTTCCGTCCTCTACTTTTTCTACTACATAATGAGTATCAGCCAAGCTGGCAATTTGCGGAAGGTGTGTGATTGCAATAACTTGATGTAACTTCGAAAGATTTTTCAAGCTCAATCCAACGGCTTGCGCAATACGTCCGCTGATGCCGATATCTATTTCATCGAAGATAAGTAGAGGCAGTTTTTCAGATTTTGCAAGTATGGTTTTGAGCGATAGCATAATTCGTGATATTTCCCCTCCCGATGCTACCTTCACAAGAGGTTTTACATCTTCACCAATGTTAGTCGATATGAAGAACTCAACAAAGTCAATCCCCTTTGGTTCGGTTTCATAAAAATCTTTTCCGATTTTTACGAGTGCGTTTTCAGAGTTATCCGGCTTCACGAACCGATTATCGACTCGCGTTTCGAATTTCGAGTTTTTGATCCCGAGTTCAGCTAATACTTTTACGATTTCGGAATTTACTTTTTTCGCGGCTTCGTTTCGTTTGGCAGTAAGTTTCATTGCCAACTCAGATGCGATTTTTCTCTTCTCCTCAATTGCCTGTTTCACTTTTTTTATTTCGGCATCAATATTTTCGACAAGCAGTAATTCGGCTTCAAGTTTATGTTTGAATTCGATGAGTGATTCAATTGAGCCGCCGTATTTCTTTTTTAGCAGAGTAATTTGTCCTAACCTGTTGCGGTGATGTTCTAATTTTTCTGGATTGAATTCGATATTTGAAATGTAATCCCGCATCGAAGCAGTCAGCTCTTTCACGATCGCTTTGGCAGATTCAGCTTCTTTTTTTAGCGCTCCGAATGTTTCATCGATGAGCGATAACTGCTCGATATATTTGAGCGACTGGTTGAGTTTAACGATTATAGAACTTTCACCGTCGTACAAAATATTATACAGTTTATTCGTTTCTTCGTTCAGTTTTTCCGAGTTCTCTAAAATTTTTAATTCGGATTCGAGACGTGCTTCCTCGTCGATCAGTGGATTTACAGCATCGATTTCTTTTAATTGAAATTCGTATAAATCTTTTTTCTCATTAACAATATTATTTCGGTTTTGGAGTTCGGTAAGTTTACGTACTTCGCTAACTAGTTGGTTATGGGCAGCTTTGAATTCTTCAACGAGTGGTGATAACCCGGCAAAATCATCCAACAAATCGATGTGTGTTTCGGTTCGGAGTAGTGATTGATGCTCGTGTTGTCCGTGCAAATCTACAAGCGAGTCGCCGATAATTTTCATAATTCTCAATGGAACGGGAGTGTCGTTCACAAAGGAGCGGGTTGTTCCTTTAATCGAAAGTTCGCGGCGTAGGATAACTTGGTCTGAAAGATCTATATCATTTTCTTTTATGAAATGTTTGATTTTTTTATTTTGAGAAACATCGAAAGTTCCCTCAACGATCGCCTTGTCGGAATTTTTGCGAATAGCGGCGGTGTCGGTACGTTCGCCTAAAATTAAACTCAACGCATCTATGATGATTGATTTCCCGGCACCCGTTTCGCCGGTGATGATATTCAATCCCTGCTCGAAATCGATTTCGAGTTTTTCAATCAGCGCGTAATTATGGATTTGAAGATGTTTAAGCATTTGTGGTATAATTTAAGGAAAATTTTGGAAATATCAATTGTATTTTTGAACTTTGTATAGGATTTCTTAAATTGTTTACAACTAAATTGGAGGTTGTTATGCTACAAAATATTTTTATACTACTATTATTATGGTCGGCAATACATGATAGTAAAATGGAGAAGAATATGAACAATCAGGCATTTACCCTGCTTCCAAAGCCACAAACTACCGGAAAAATCTCGCTCGAAGAAACTATTAACAAACGTCGCACGGTTCGTTCGTTCAGTCATAAACCAATTTTATTAGCTGAATTAAGTCAGCTATTATGGGCGGCCCAGGGGGTAAATTCGCCGGAAGGTTTTCGAACGGCACCTTCTGCGGGCGCACTCTAT
Source organism: Ignavibacteriales bacterium (assembly GCA_037443545.1). Classification (GTDB taxonomy): domain Bacteria; phylum Bacteroidota; class Ignavibacteria; order UBA10030; family BY39; genus JASEGV01. Next base: position 15,675 of record JBBIOD010000007.1, read on the forward strand.
CCGCTCGAAGTTTTTGTAGTAGCCGGAAATGTAAGCGGACTTGAATCAGGAATTTACAGGTACAAGCCGCAAAATCATTCTTTAACAAAAATTATGTCGGGTGAAAAGCAAAAAGATTTAGCAAGTGCAGCGCTGGGTCAACAACAAATTGAAACTGCCGCAGCAAATATAATATTAACTGCGATTGTAAAGCGAACCTCATCAAAATACGGCAACAGGGCAGAGCGGTACGTTAATATGGAAGTTGGGCACGCAGCACAAAATATTTTGCTTCAAGTTCAGAGTTTAGGTTTAGGCGCCTGCCCGATTGGGGCTTTTAATGACGAGAAAGTTAAGAAGCTGCTACAGCTAAAAGAAGAAGAGCCGCTCTATATTCTTACAATCGGAAAGTGAATTTTAATTTTTAGGGAATTCGTTGAGGGTATCGACCTCGAAATCGAAGTCGGGCAGGTCTTCAATGATTTCGTGAAAGTATGCCATCCGGATAAATTCTGTTAAGCCGGCTTTTGCTTTCTCATCGAGCTTGTATGAAAATGAGGAAAGGAACTCAACAACTTCTTCTTTATTTCGTTGTGGAAGATGGGAAGCAATTTCATTGAGATGTGTTAAACCATAATCAGCGGAGGTTTGTAGAATATTAATGTCGTCTTGCGATAATATTTCTTTTTGACTTATCCATAAACCGTGGACATAGGGCAGTTCAGTCAAGTCGAACCATTCATCAACGAGGTCGAGTTTATTTTTATGGTCGAAGAGTTCGAGGTTGTAATCGCCAACAATAAGTGCAGCATCGGCTTTAAGAAGCATCCCATCGAGGTTCGATTTGGTAGGAATAAAGGTAGGTATCGTGGAATATTTTTCTTTCATCACAAGTTTTGCAAGCACCATCCCAGACACATCCAACAAGTCGGTAGCAATCGTTTTGATTTCTTTCAGTCCCTCTTTGAAATACAAACAGACTACATTACTAAAACGCTCGGAAGCGATGCAAACGTTGGGAACGATAGAATAAATATCGTGGTTGCGGGCAAATGTGATAGAAGATAAAAAAGCTGCGTCGAGTTTACCCTCGCGCAGCATTTTTGAAAGTTGGAATTCAAAATCGGTTATCAGGTTCACCGTTTTGGGTTTCTCTTTCAAACTTTGAAAGAGAGGCGCCGCATAAAGGTCGGCGATGATACCTAAATTTTTCACGCAGAAGTTTTTTGCCTGATTTGTTTTGCGGCAAGTTTTCGCAGGTAGTATAATTTTGCGCGTCGGACTCTGCCTTTTTTCATAATTTCGATTTTTGCAATTCGCGGTGAGTGTATTGGGAAAATACGCTCAACACCGACACCGTCGGAGACTTTACGCACAGTGAATGTGGCGCCCATACCGCTGCCACGTTGGCCCAATACAACTCCTTGGAATTGTTGTATGCGTTCTTTTTCGCCTTCGATAACGCGAACGTGAACGTTAAGAATATCGCCCGGTTTGAATTGGGGAATATTGGTTTTAATTTGAGTAGCTTCTACTAATTTTATTTTGTCCATATCAAAATCCAGTATTTAGTTTATAATTACTATTTTAACAAATCAGGGCGGCGTTCTTTCGTGCGCTTTAACCGTTGCTGGTTACGCCATGCTGCTATTTTTTTATGATCGCCGGAGAGCAAAACTTCCGGCACTTTTAAACCCCGGTACTCCGGCGGTCGTGTATAATTAGGTGCATCTAAAAGTCCATCTTGAAACGAGTCGGTTAACAACGATTCGCCGTCGCTGATGATTCCGGGAATTAACCTCACGACTGCATCAACAACAACAAGTGCCGCCAATTCGCCACCTGTTAAAACATAACCGCCGATCGATATTTCGCGTGTAACAAGCGATTCACGAACTCTCTCGTCGATTCCTTTATAATGCCCGCATATCAAGATGATATTTTTTTTTAGAGAAAGTTCATTCGCGATTTGCTGACTGAACTGTTCTCCGTCGGCGGTTAAATAAATTATTTCGTCGTAATTTCGCTTCTTCGCCAGTCTTTCGACGCACTCGAAAATTGGTTCGGGTTTTAGTATCATACCCGCACCACCTCCGTAAGGTGTATCGTCGATGATCTTATGTTTATCGTGTGCAAACTTACGCAAGTCGTGTATAAGAATCTGAACTTTTTTACTCTTCTTGGCCCGTTTAAGAATGCTGTTATTTAAAGGGCTTGAAAGAATTTTAGGCAACCCGCTAACGATATCGATTCTCATTACAATAAATGAAAACTATTTTTCAGGTAAAAACGGGTCGGCGTTCTGAACAACGACTTTCTTCTTTTTTACATCTACGCTTTTTATGAATGCGGGTAATACGGGAATCCAAATTTCCGGATCGCCTTCTACGACCCAAATGTCCTGTGAAAAACCTTCTCGTTTACGATGGACGTCATATATTTTACCTAATTTTTTCCGTCCATAAGTTACAATACAACCAACGATATCGTGGATGTAATAATGTCCTTCGGGAGGATGTACTGAATTTTTTTCGTCAACGAACAGAACCTGATTGTTTAAAGTTTTGGCTTGTTCTCGTTTGGTAATTTCGCGAAGTCGTATAATAATCCCGTCCCGATTGAACCTTATATCGGACATTTTATAAGGGACGACTTCTTTTTCGCTTGGGCCTATATAAACTTGCAGGAGAGTTAAAAGACGTTTACGATTTTCGATGAACGGTTTGAATTTAAACTGGCCTCGAATACCGTAAGTTTTTCCAACTTTTCCTAATGCATAAAGTGTCATTGGTTTGATAATAAATATGTTTCAAAAAATAAATCTTATCCGACAAATCTGAAATTTATAGGATAGATGAGCTGTTAAATAATTAATCGACTATTTCAAGAATTACCCGTTTACCTTCTTTAGCGCTGACGGCGCTTAAGAGAGTGCGCATAGCTTGAGCAGTTTTTCCTTGTTTGCCGATAACTTTACCGATGTCGCTTTCACCCACTTTTAGTTTGAAAACAGTTTTGCTTTCTCTCAGTTCTTCGGTGATAGAAACTTCTTCCGGTTTATCGACAAGATTTTTTGCGATGAATTCGATGAATTCCTTCATGATTAGCTCCTTTAAACAATTATGAGTGCAACATTTATTTCAAGATTCCGCTTTGCAAAATGCGAGCGTTGTGATTTATTAAACTTTTTGATTATCATCGTCCTGCATCGAGTCGGAACACGAATCAATGCTTACGGAGTAGCTGTTGAGCTCGCGGCAATCTCGCCGGCTGTTTTCTTTTTATGGGCAGCTTTAACGCGAAGTTTTCTTTCGGCTTTGCGACGTTCTTTCTCGGTTTTGACCATCAGGAATTTACTCATCTCATCAGCTATCGTTGCTTCGTCAGCATTTTTTTTAATTAATCGCCACTTTAACATCAAGCCTTCGCGTTTTATTAAACTGTGTACAGTGTCTGTGGGCTGCGCACCACGTTTCAACCACTTGAACAAAACAGTCTCTTTTATTTGTACGTTCGATGGTGTAGAACGGGGATCGTATATCCCTACTGCTTCAAGAAAACGTCCATCACGGGGTGCTTTCGAATCGGCAGCAACAATTTTATAAATCGGCTGCTTTTTCTTTCCCATGCGGGCTAATCGTATTTTGACCAACTTTAGACTCCTATTAGTTTTATGTTAATATATAAAAAAAAAATAAATTTTGCATTATTATGCAGTAGGCAGCTTTAAACCGCGAAAATGTTTCGGCATTTTACCCCTCGAAAACATCTTCATCATCTTCTGCATTTCAAAAAATTGTTTCATAACTCTATTTACTTCTTGCACCGATGTGCCGCTGCCATTAGCTATCCGGCGCCTTCGGGTTCCGTTGATAAGGTTCGGGTTCGAACGTTCATTTTTTGTCATCGAATGTATTATCGCTTCAACTCTTACAAGCGATTTATTGTCAATTTCAGCATTAGCCGGGAGTTTGTTTAAACCCGGAATCATGTTCAACACCTGAGATATCGGACCCATCTTCTTCACTTCCTGAAGTTGTTCTAAAAAATCTTCGAGCGTGAACTGCGACTTTCGTAACCGCTCCTCTAACTTCTGGGCTTTGTCTTGGTCGTATTCAAGTTGCGCTTTTTCTACGAACGTAACTATATCGCCCATACCGAGGATGCGCGATGCCATCCGGTCGGGATGGAACGGTTCAAGTGCATCTAATTTTTCGCCTACTCCAACAAACTTAATCGGTTTGTTTACCACCGAGCGAATCGAAAGAGCCGCGCCACCTCGTGTATCGCCATCTAATTTTGTGATAACAACACCATCGAAATTCAATCGATCGTGAAACGCTTTCGCCGTGTTCACTGCATCCTGACCGGTCATCGAATCGACAACAAAGAGAATTTCATTCGGATTCACACGCGACTTGATAGTTTCAACTTCCTTCATCATCTCATTGTCGATGTGAAGTCTGCCGGCTGTATCGACGATAACAACATCGCGTGCCGATTTACGTGCATGGTCAATTGAATCGACTGCAATTTCAACTGCATTTTTATTCCTGTCGTAATGAACGGGAATATCGATTTGCTTTCCTAACATCAGCAATTGATCGATAGCAGCGGGGCGGTAAATATCGGCTGCTGCAAGCATCGGAAAGTTTCCTTTCCTTTTTAAATGATTTGCAAGCTTGGCGCAAAATGTAGTTTTACCTGACCCTTGAAGTCCGGCTACCATTATCACAGTTGGCGGCATTACAGCATATTTTATATCCTGCCGCGTTTCACCTAATAATTTTACCAACTCATCGTGGATAATTTTTATTATTAGCTGTCCGGGGTTTATGCTCGCAATAACTTCCTGACCGAGAGCCCGCTTCTGAACATCTTCGGCGAATTGTTTAACGACTTTGTAATTAACATCGGAATCGAGCAAGACACGACGGACTTCTCGCATCGAATCGGCGATGTTAGTTTCCGAAATTTTTCCGAAGCCGCGGAGTTTTTTAAAAACCGACTCTAATTTTAGTGTTAAATCATCAAACATCAATACAGCTCAAATAGTAAAAAAAGCCAGGCTTTTTAACCTGGCAACATTATAAGTGGGTTAAATCTACAAAAAAAAGTAGTTTGATGCAAACAATTTACAAATTTAATTTATTTAACAAATAATTAACTTTTCCGCGTATACCCAAGCCATATCCATATTTCGAGGCGGTGCCTCTTCCTTTATGGAAAATAAATTTGTGAATATCGAATTCAATCAAGCCGAAATTCCGCTTTGCGGCTTCTTTCATATTGGTCAAACAAGGTGCGCCGTGCAATTGAAACGGGGGGAGTGCATTATACAACGTTTTACGAACGAGCATGCATATCGGTCTAATGTATCGAATGCCGTTTTGGTTAGGCTTTACAAGAAAACCCCGTTCGTTTAGAAATTCCGTTTTCCCGACTGCATAATGTTGACTATCCTGTTCGATTAACTCAACCATCGCTTCGATAAAACCGCCACGCTGCACTTCACAGTCGGAATCAAAAAATAAAACTAGTTCGCCGCTGCTTAAAGTTATTGCCTGATGCATTGCGGGTCCGTGGTGGATGTTGGTTTTGTTCAGGACTAATTTTGTTGTGGCAGTTTGAGTGCTTTGGATCTCTTTTAAAACTTTTACCGACTCGTCTTGTGAACCATTGTCGACGAGGATTAAATGCACATCAGGATAAAATTTCCGGAACGACGTTATCGCAAGTTGGGTTAAATCCGAAGTTTGATAATTGATTATGACTACAGTTACAATATTGCTGATATCCATAGTGAAACTATTTTTTCACTACGACAATTTTTCCGAGTCCTACCTCTGAACCATCGTCGTTATATGCAACCACGATATATATTCCTGTCGAAACAAGTTCGCCGTTCGAATTTCTTCCATCCCAAACGCCAACCCTTCCCCCCGGTGTTGATAATTCTCTTAATAGTTTTCCGTCGATTGTTAAGATTTTTATTGAAGAATTGGCAACTAACCCATCGAAGGTAACCACAGCTGATGATGGAATCTCAAACGGATTTGGTGAAATAATAATCTGTTTCATCGTTTGAACGGGTGTAGCTGCTGCAGTCTGCAATGCCGACATCCCTTTTTCAGTTCCGAAGTATACTGTTCCGTGTTTTTTGTTCATTGCGAGTGATTGCACATTGTTATCGAGCAGTTTGCCGTTTGTCGATTCGAATGTGTATTGAGCATTAATTGAAGTTCCGTCTTGATTCAGGACAAAAACTCCTTGAGGAGTTGCAACCCATTTTTGGTTGGTTGGGTCAACGAGTATGTCGTTTATTTTTTGACCTCGGAGTGGATTGTAAGGAGCAATTCGATTGAGCGGATTTCGTGCATCGTAAATAATATTTATTCCGGCATCGGTAGTGCCAGCCCAAATTTCGCCGTCGTTATCTACCGCGACAACGGAGATATTTTCGCTCGATAAACCATTTGCTTTTGAAATTTTACCCCAGTTCTCGTTGGGAAGAGTGCCACGAACTACGCCCGAGTCGCAGTAAAAAAACAATCCGCCTCCGTTACTTCCAGTATATAACCATTTCGTTCGATTCTGGTCGATTGTAATTCCGGTAGAGATGAATGATGACAAAGCGGAGGGTTTTTTAATATACGAAAATGTTGAATCTGTTCGATATACTGCTAGAAGTGTATCGCCTCGCCCTGTTCGAACATTAATCCAGGCATTTCCCTCCAGATCCGTTGCGACTCCTGCAATAACCACATAGGTAGGAGCGATTGAAGGGGGTAAACCGTTCGTGCTATTAAAAACTTTTATTATTTGGTTATCGCCCCCTAATAACGCAACGCCTTGCCCCCAGCCGCTTATCCATTTGCTGTTCTTATAACCTATATCCACACGGTAATAATTGGGGCTAAATAATTCGTGGAATTTTTCGGGATGATAATGATGCCAAATTTTACCATCAAACCGGACGAACCCTTGTCCGTTTCCAGTACCTGTTCCAGCCCAAACATCGTTTTGATCGTCGACTGCTATACCGATTAGATTATTAGTAGGGGGCCCGGGAGGAGTAATATTTTTTTGTAAGCTATTTTGTAAAAGTTGAACCCCGTTATTTGTAGTTCCGATAAATATTTGCGTGTCGTTAACAATTAATGAAGTTAGTAACGACGGGAATTGATTTTCGATTAGAGTAACAACGTCGTTACTGAATTTATATAATTCGTTTTGTGTGATAAAATATAAACCGTCAACTGCTGAAAAAGCTGATAGTATATTTTTGCCTATCGTATTGTTTACCGGAAGCCAGGTATTATTTTCGCGAAAGCTTAATCCGTTTGAGGTGGTTGCAAAAATTTTGCCGTCGTGCAGTAAAACAGCACTGGCTCGGTTGGCAGGAAGTCCTTGTGGAGTTTTGTAAACAGACCACGATTGTGGTGCAGCTAAATTGGGATGGCGCCGCCAAGCCGACACCACACCATCGTTTGTGGCAACCCATAAAGTATCATTGTAAATCAGAACATCATTAACTTTACCAATAATCTGATCCGTCAAGCCGAACTTTGTGTATGAATCGCCGAACTCGCTCTTTCGAATTGATAAAACATGAACTCCGATAGGTGTACAAATAAATAACGAGTCGCCGTATACCGAAAAATTATTAATTCTCTTTTCAGTAGCATTTGTGAAGTAAATATCGTTATAGTAAACCCACTTTGATTTTTGAGGATTGAAAACATTGATATAACCGTTTGAAGATCCAATCCATATCGAACCCGATTGGTCGGCAATGATTGAAGTGATATCCGTGTTTTTTAATCCGTCGAGAGTAGTAAATATTTTATAGCTGCTGTCGGTAAAATTGTAAGCGAACACACCTCCGCTCGTTGCAGCCCAAATCGATTTGTTTTGTTTGAATATCGAACGGATTTGTTTATGCGATGTATAGGTTTTCCAATCGCCGATACCCCCGAAGCTGGAAATTGTAAAACTCAAAGTTAAAAATAGGTGAAAGAAAAGTTGCACTTCTTTGATAGCCTATAGATTATTTTCTTTTTTTATTTAACGATTTAAATAAATTGATAAGTTCAATTGCACTTAAAGCGGCATCCCAACCTTTATTTCCGCTTTTTGTACCAGCCCGCTCGATTGCTTGTTCTAAATTGTCGGCGGTAAGCACTCCTAATGTAACAGGAATCTCGGAGTTTAACCCGATGTGCGCCACCCCTTTCGTAACCTCGGCTGCTATGTAATCGAAATGGGGTGTTTCACCACGGATTACACAACCAAGACAAACAACTGCGTCGTACTTGCCCGAATTTATAATCTGTTGTGTTGTTTGCGGAATTTCAAAAGCGCCCGGGCAATAAATTACCGAAATGTTTTCGGTATCCGCTTCGTGACGCTCCAAACAATCTATTGCGCCGTCTAACAACCGTTTGGTTATAAAATCGTTGAACCTACTTACTATTAAGGCAATCTTGAGTCCTTTTGCCGTTAAATTACCACTTAATATTTGCATTGTTTTATTACCTTTAAATTTTTATCTAATACAAAAATAATCGTCGCTTCATTGCACTTACAAATTTGTAGGGTATCGTGTATTTCCCGAGGGCATCCTCATCGTCGCGTAAGCCGCCGTGGAAATCCGACCCGCCGCTCTCTAAAAGAAAATATGTGTGAGCAATCTTTTTTAAAGATTCGGTAGTTTGAGGACTATGACCCGGATGCACTGTCTCGATACCATCGATTTCCGTATTGATCAGTTCTGAGATAGCATCCTCACCCAAATAACAACCGGGGTGTGCTATAAATGACACGCCGCCGCATTTGTTGATAAGCGAAATTGCTTGCTTCGGCGAAAAACTATATTTAGCTTCATAAGCAGGACCGCCGTTCTTGATGTACTGATTAAATGCTTCTTGATAACTGCTAACGAAACCATTCTCGACCATCGCATTTGCAATGTGTGGGCGTCCTAATACCGCATTTTGTGCCTGCGCTAAAACTGATTCATAATCTAATGGAACTTTCAGTTTGTGCAAATTATCGATGATACGTTTTGCTCGTTTCAAGCGTTCCTCTCTGAAAATAGTCAAGTGTTCAAGCAAATTTTCATTTTTATGATCTATAAAGTAACCTATAATATGAACTTCAATATCACCGAGTATCGAACTTAACTCGATACCCGGTATAACTTCGATATCCATTTTTTTTCCTAAACTTACAGCTTCATCGATACCGTTTATTGTGTCATGGTCAACTATACTAATACATTTCAAGCCGACTTTATTTACTTTCTCCAGCAATTGTACGGTTGTAAATTTACCATCGGAATGTGATGTGTGCAAATGTAAATCGCTGTTTGGTTCAGATAAAACCGTATTGTTCATTTTCCCCCCGTTCAATAAATTTTTATAGGAATAAACTCTTAAATTTTTCGTAATCGTTAATTATAAGTTTATTACCCTGTAATTCGATATGACCTTTGCGAATGAACAAATGCACCATCCGCGAAATTGTTTCGCGAGATGTTCCCGCCATATTTGCTAAATCCATTTGCAGAGGAAGTTGATCGATTTCAACTCGACCTTTTCGTATTTTGCCTATATCGTCGGCGAGTTGCAAGATAACGTTAGCGACACGACCCGCAGCGTCTTTGAGTGAAAGACTTTTAATTTGTGTATCGGCTTTCCGCAGTCGCATTGTTAATTCTTTCAGCAACGATATTGCAACGGCAGGATACTCGTTTAGAAGGTTCAGGAAATCGCGGCGATGTATCATAAACAACTCTGCTTTCGTTATCGCAACCACACTCGCTGATCGTGATAATCCATCGAGAATAGCCATCTCGCCAAAAAAATCATTCTCACCTAAAATTGACAAAATAACTTCTCTCCCATCCTCATCGCTTCGTATTACTTTCACTTTTCCAGAGATGATTACAAAAAGTGCGGCTCCGATTTCATCCTCGAGCAGTATCATGCTGCCGCGTTTGTATTTTTTCCGGACCCCAACACGAGCGATTTGCAAAATTTCATTTTCTTCAATATCAGAAAATATAGGAACGTTTCGTAAGAAATGCATAGCTTGGAATGTACTCGCTTCCTGTTTTTGATTGAAAATTGTTGTTGATATCATTGTTAGTTAAAATTTAACACAAAACATAAAATCCACAAATAATATAGTAGAGTAATTAATCAAAGTCAAGCAATTGCAATTATTTAAATTATTGAGTAATTTCATTCAAATTTTAATACCAAAGGAGTAGCATAATGGAATTTTTAATTTTAGTTATTTTCGTTGTTGTAGTTGCCGGCTGGGTGATTGTGAAGTACAACTTGCTCGTTACCCTTCGAAACCAAGTCGAAAACGGCTGGAAACAAATTGATGTACAGCTAAAACGCCGCCACGATTTGATTCCAAATTTAATAAACACAGTTAAGGGTTATATGGAGTACGAAAAAGAAACACTCACAAAAGTTATCGAAGCCCGCAATGCCGCTGTTAACGCCAAAGGGGTTAAAGATGTTGCAGCCAAGGAAGGCGAGCTTTCAACTGTTTTAACACGGCTTTTTGCTTTATTCGAAAACTACCCGAACCTGAAAGCGAACGAAAATGTAATGCAGCTTCAGGAAGAATTAACTAGCACAGAAAATAAAGTCAGTTTTGCTCGGCAGTTTTACAACGATATTGCTATGAAATTTAATATTGCGCGGGAAGTATTTCCGACCAATATCATTGCGAACATCTTCAATTTTAAAAAAGCTGAATTGTTTGAAGTTACATCAGAAACAGAACGTGCTGTACCTCAAGTCGATTTGTCGTTAAACAGATAACCGATGGCTATAAATTTATTTCCGAATATTTACGAACAGCAGGTAAGTAACAAACGACGTACTGTTTTTATTATGCTAATATTTATTTTATTCTTTGTTTTCTTAGGATACGGTTTCGACCTGTTTTACTTTGGGAATGATCCGCTCGGAATATTTTCCGATACCTACGGATTACCCTTTGCAACAATTGCCGCTTTTATGTTTGGCTTCATATTTTCGTTGTATGGATTGCAGAGTGGAGCCAAAGCCGTATTAACTTCTGCGGGAGCGTATCCCGTTCCTGAAAACGATCCTAAATTTCAGACTCTCAGAAATGTTGTAGATGAAATGAAGATTGCATCGGGATTGCCACACCCAAAATTATTCGTAATTCCGGATGCCGACCCGAATGCGTTCGCCACGGGAAAAAACCCGGACAGCTCATACATTGCCGTTACACAAGGATTACTCGACACATTGAATCGTGAAGAGTTACAAGGTGTTATCGCACACGAGATGGCACATATTAGGAATTTCGATATTCGTTTAATGACAATTATAGCAGCCCTAATCGGTGCTATTGCTTTGTTATCCGATTTAGCAGTCAGAGGTTTGAGGTTCGGCGGCATCAGTCGGGGAAATAAGAAAAGCTCGAAAAGCGGCGCGGGCGGACCGATTGCTTTGGTTTTATTTATTTTATGGATAATTGGAATCATCCTCGCTCCGATTTTAAGTCGGTTGTTAGTTATGGCTGTCTCGAGGCAGCGTGAATACTACGCCGATGCAACTGCCGGCGAATTTACACGAAACCCGTTAGCATTAGCTTCTGCGTTGGAGAAAATTGAGAGAGCCTCGGCTCCGACTCAATTTATTAAACGCGGTTCAGCTCATCTTTGTATTGTCGATCCATTAGGCCTGAAGGCAAATTTCAAGGAAGGATTTTGGGCAGATTTACTTGCTACTCATCCTCCCATTTCAAAACGAATTATGCTCTTAAAAGGAATGGCGTATCAATTTGACATAAAGACAGACCCACAAAAAAAATAAATACTTAACTTTTATGAAGAAAAAACAAACAGAACAACTTCAACCTCTCGACCGTCGTTACGATACTCAGCCGTTGGATACGATAGACGTGGATGTCCTTGATACATTTCCATACGAATATCCGGGAAGAGATTTAACAATTAACATCGACACAGATGAATTCACGGCAGTGTGCCCGTTCTCCGGTTTACCCGATTTTGCAGTAATAAAAATCAATTACATTCCGGATAAACTTTGCCTCGAGCTACGTTCTCTCAAATATTATTTAATGTCGTATCGAAACGTCGGCATTTATCAGGAACACGCAGTCAATAGAATACTTGAAGATATTGTTGCATCCTGCAAACCAAAGTGGATGCAAGTAATTGCCGATTACAAAATACGTGGCGGTGTACATACTGTAACGAGTGTCGAATACAATAAAATGAAACGGAGAAAAAATGAAACCTGAAAACAGAATTAATTTAATTCAAGAATTACAAAAAATTAAGCAAATCAATTCAAGAACCAGCTATCTTGGTGCATGGATTGGGCTTATCCTTTCCGGCTATATTTTATCAACACTAATTGTTAAACCGTGGGGCGATTTCATGAATCAGGAATTTTATTGGGTTCCCTCCATCATAATTTTAGTGTTTTTAGCTGTGTTTTTACAATCTTTCTTTTTAATAATTCGTCACCTGATCTATAAGCGTTTACTCATAATCTTCGAAGTATTGCTCGATGATAAATAAATCTAAACACAAAAACTTATGCCTATAAAAATCCACAACACACTTACTCGTCATAAAGAAGAATTTAAACCGATAAATGAAGGCAATGTCGGCATTTATGTTTGCGGCCCAACTGTTTACGGACATTCGCACATCGGCCACGCAAAAAGTTATGTCTCGTTCGATGTAATAGTCCGTTACTTGCGCTACATCGGCTACAAAGTTTTATACGTCCAGAACATCACGGATGTGGGTCATTTAACTGACGATGCAGACGAGGGTGAAGATAAAATACTGAAGCAGTCGCGAATCGACAAAGTTCATCCGATGGAAATAGTTCAAAAATACACCCAGAGTTATTTTGAAGATATGGATGCACTCGGAGTTCAGCGACCCGATATTAGCCCTACTGCAAGCGGACATATAATTGAGCAGATCGAAATTGTAAAAGCGTTGCTGGCAAAAGGATTTGCATACGAAGTTAATGGCTCGGTATATTTTGATGTGTCAAAGTTTTCGGATTACGGAAAACTTTCAGGCAGATCGGTTGAAGATTTAATTGCGGGTGCACGGGTTGATGTGAGTCACGAAAAACAACATCCAGCTGATTTTGCAATATGGAAAAAAGCTGAACCCGGACACATTATGCAGTGGGAAAGTCCATGGGGCAAAGGTTATCCGGGCTGGCATCTGGAATGTTCGGCTATGTCAACTAAATATTTGGGGCAGCCCTTTGATATACATGGCGGCGGTTTGGAAAACCAATTCCCTCATCACGAATGTGAGATTGCTCAAAGCGAAGGGGTAACCGGAAAACCTTTCGTACGATATTGGATTCACAACAATATGGTAACTGTGAATGGACAGAAGATGGGAAAATCGCTCGGCAATGTAATAAACCTGAAGGATGCTTTCAAAAAATACTACCCAATGGTTGTCCGTTTTTTTATCTTGCAAAGTCATTACAGAAGCACACTCGATTTCAGCGACGAAGCTTTGCAAGGAGCTGAGAAGGGACTTGAGAAACTATACAACACAGTTCGAAACATCAAGGAGGAATTCTCAAAAGCAAAAGGTGAAGAAACTAACATTGACTTCGATGGTTTCAAAGGAAAATTTTTGGAGGCAATGGATGACGACTTCAACACACCACAGGCAATTGCGATATTATTCGATTTTAGCCGTGAGATAAATGCCAACCTCGCTGAAGGAAAAATGACAGCGGCAGACCTGCAAAAAGCTCATCTATTATTCAAAGAGCTTGGTGGAATTATTCTGGGAATAATTCCAGAAACTTTCCAGACAGAAACGAAGGGCTCGATCGAGAGCGATTTAGTGAACCTGATTCTTGACCTGCGTGCTGAGGTCCGGGCACAGAAACTTTGGCAACTTTCTGATAAAATAAGGGATGGTTTGAGTAAAATCGGGATAACTGTCGAAGATAAAAAAGACGGCGTGAGGTGGAAAAAGAAGTAAATTACAGGAATTCAACGAATCTCTGGAACAAAAGCCACCCCTTGATTGTAGGAAATCCAGATACAATAATTTTTAAAAAGAAATTTCACTTGGTGTAAAAACATCCGGCGCCTATTTTGTTGAAGTTAGTTACCGGAAAAAGTTCGCACAAGCAATCGTATTAATTTCTCCCTACGCCCTCTTGACAAAACAGAGCAAATCGCAGTTACTAACTTACATCGTCGATCGCAGAAGTGGTAGCCCAATTTCAAATGCAAAAATTTTTGTTTACCAACTCAAAGAAAAGCTCGCCGAAGGCAATTCAACAAAGGATGGTTTATTTTATACTACACTTCCACCGATCAAAGTCGGCGACCAACAGCTAATCCCCAATCAACGTATGCGGCGACCGGTTCATCCAACAAGCAGGAATATTATTGTAATGGGAGAAAAGGAAAATAATTTTATTATTGCTGACCCATACTATTATGTGTGGGGATTAGAACAACCGTTTTTAATTTATACTTACACCGACCGTCCGAATCAGGAAGTATTTTTTAAAGGAATCGTACGAGAGAAAGACGAAAAAGGAAATCTGCAAAATGTTTCGAACAAATTAGTGAAAGTAACCATTCGAGATTCTCGCGGCGGCGAAATTTTGCACGATTCCCTCTACTCAAATCAAAACGGAACTTATAACGGTAAACTTTTGCTCGCCGATGAACCGCCGCTGGGAGTTTACAACATACAAACGGACATTGAAGGAGCTTCGACTACTACGATATTCGAAATTCAGGAGTATAAGAAGCCGGAGTTCGAGGTTACATTTACATCCGAAAAAAAACAGTATTCAAAAGGTGAAACAATTATAGGCACTTTCGAGGCAAAATATTATTTTGGCAGCCCTGTTATTGATGCCGATGTCGAGTATCAGATTTCACGAAATAGTTTTGCCAAACACTGGTACCCCGAAAACGCAACCGATATTTTTTACAAACGCATTCCACACGATGAACAAATAATATATGTTGGGTCGGGTAAATTAGATAAAGACGGAAAATTAAAATTCACACATCGAATTAATGAAGAAATTAACACCGAATATACTTATGAAATTGAAGCGAAAGTTACCGATCGGAGCCGTCGTACAATATCAGGCGCCTCGCAAATCAAGGTTACGCGTGCTCTATTTACACTCGCAGTTCAAGCCGACAAATATCTTTACAAGCTCTACGATAAAGCCATAATTAATATAAATTTAGCAGACTTTGAAGGTGCTGGAATAGAAACCGATTACGAATTGATTGTATCGCGCGATTGGTGGGATAGATTACCGCGAATTCAGGATGGCAGGACAACCTATGATTACAAATGGAACAACGAACTCGTTTTAACAATAAAAGGTAAAACTGCAAAAACAGGTATCGGTTCGACAACTTTCGAGTTGAAACAAACCGGTTACTTCTCCATTTCCGTATCGGCCGTAGATAAAATCGGTAACAAAATTACCGAGAGCATTCAAGTTTATTGTGCCGAAAAAAACATGACTTGGTGGGGCGATGTGAACTCAGGAATCCAAATAATACCCGATAAGCAGAGTTACTTACCGGGCGAAACAGTGCGTGCATTCGTGGTGATGCCGATTCCGATATCAGCGTCCTGATCATTGCGGAAGGCGAACGATTGATAGACTACCGGATCGAACATTTTAATAGCAGTGCAAAAGTAATTGAAATACCTCTTAAAAATATTCACACACCCGATTTTCATTTAGGTGTAAGCGCTATTGCAAACGATAATTTATATCAACAAACCAAATTGATTTCTGTCGTTCCGCAAGATAAGTTTTTGAATATCGAAATAGTAAACGATAAAAAACTTTATGAACCGGCAGAAGGCGGAGTTGTTACGATCAAAGTCAGTGGTCAAAAAGGGAAAGCAATAAAAAACGCAGAGCTTTCGCTCGGTATCGTTGACGAGCGTATATATGAAATAGTGTCTGAAAAAGTTCAGGAGATCAAGGATTTCTTCTACACAAACAGGAATAATTTTGTGCAAACTGATACTTCGCTCTACTTTAATTTCTATGGTTATTCGCAACCCGTCTTGATGACGACGGCAGAATCAATCGGAACGCGAACCTTGCAAAAGGGGGCGGAAACTCTGAGGAAAAGAAAATCGATATAAAATAAAAAATATCGAATACAGGTTACACGTCATCGTGATAAAACACGATTGATGCATCCTAAAAGATCCTCGATATCGTAAGGTTTGGTAATATAGTCGTTTGCACCCAATTTTAACGCATCGATAGCGCTGCTTAATTCAGTAACCGCAGTAAGCATGATGACTCGGGTTTTCGAGCCGGATTGTTTTAATTTTTTTAACACTTCAACTCCATCGACACGAGGCATTCGAATATCTAATAAAATTAAATCGTAATTATT
This sequence comes from Ignavibacteriales bacterium, assembly GCA_037443545.1. Lineage (GTDB taxonomy): Bacteria > Bacteroidota > Ignavibacteria > UBA10030 > BY39 > JASEGV01. The sequence goes on from JBBIOD010000007.1 coordinate 32,139, forward strand.
ATTCTTCAACATTTCTAAAGCAGTGTCGCCATCGTCAGCAGTTTCCATTTCAAAGCCCTCTAATACAAGTTGGCTTTTGACTAATATTCTCAATGCTTCTTCGTCTTCCACATATAATATTTTTGTTTTGTCCATAATTAATTCCCTTCTTTATAGTAATTTACAAAAAAAAGCAAACAAATCAATCGTGTTCAGCCGAAGGGGGCGAATGTTCAGTTTGCGGGAACGTGTGCGCAGTTTTATCCCACTTCAGAGGTTTACCTCTCAAAACCGATTTTGTAAAAAGATACAAAGCCCTCGCAGTAGCTGAAAAATTTATGATATTCGATAACGGAACACGGATGATACTCAAAGTTGCTGCCCAAAGTCCATAAACACGTTTTGTTGTAATAAAGCGGTGAGCAAGCCGCCACATCATTAACATAGTATCGATGACTACCAAATCCCAGAGTAAAGTACCTTTAACAACAATCGGTGGTAGTAGCGCCCCTGCCGTAAAACCCCAACGGATTGACTCATATAGTAATAAATATAAAACGACCACGTAAGCAAAAAAATTAATCGAATTCGTAATTACAGCTTTTCGATCGCGATAAAGAGTGAATCTGAATTTAGCATCGCCCACCCAACCAACATTTCTCCACGATTCAAGACAAATACCCGTTAACCATCGGGCTCGTTGCCTGACTGCTGCTCGGAGTGAGTGAGGAAAATATGCCCGCGTTGACACATCAATTCCGAAGGGCTTGTAGACGTATAATAAGTTAGCACGACCGAGTGCGAGACGCAGAGCAATATCATAATCCTCGGTAAGCGATGCCGCTCTAAAAATATTTTTCGCGAAGGATGTTCCTACAAATTCAAGCAGCCATCGGTTGTAAGCAGTTCCAACTCCAGCTGACGGAACGAATCCACTGAAATGTGCACGAGCTACTAAATCCTTCGTATGATTTTCTGCAAATTCATCAGCATAAGTCCAGTGGATAATGTTTGCGTGTTCAACGTGAAGAGGAAAAACCGGTACCTGAACCATATCATATTCGGGTATAAAGTAATTATGTAATTTTAAGGACATCGGATGGATAATATCCTCGGCATCGTGTCCGATAATTATGTCGTAGCGTTTGCCTGTAACGTTTTCATGTTTAATAAGACCTTGAAAGACTTGATTCAAGTTATCGGCTTTAGTGGTCGGTCCTGGTCTTTCGGTTACAATCGCATGTACGTTTGGAAATATGGCACTGACTTCTTCAACTTTTTTTATTGTTGCGGGGTCGTTCGGGTAAACGCCTACAAAAAAATCGTAATTGGTATATTGAATAGTTCGGTTTGCATTCGTCAGCATCTTATCAATTACATCTGCTTCGTGCCAGGCGGGTACAAAAATGGCGATATGTTTTTCTTCTAATCCCTCTATCTCTTCAGGTTGAGTATAACGGTATTTTTTAAATTTTTTTCTATCAAAAAAACTATGGAACCAATAATATAAATCAACAAAAATATCGTCCAACGCACTAAGTAATAGAAAGACTGCAACTATAAAAGTACCGGTGTATAAATAATCATAAGTTGAACTGAAAAACGAAATTATCAGGTCAATCATAACGAACGCCCGAAAATTATAAATAACCTGTATGAATTGTAATAGGAAGGATACGGAATTGGTTCGTTATCAACTTTCCAGTATGTACCTCTGTGAAATTCAGCCAGGAAGCTTAAGCCAAATGTATGGTGCGGAATTATGCGAACTCCTCCTCCCCACTCTACCACATTATTATAAAATTCCTTTTTCGAATCACGAGTAACATTTAATCGTGCATAGATATCGAGAGCGCTTTTTTTCCATTCAACGATTCTACCGCCTGCTTTGCCTGCGCTAAAAGCGATGAGATTTGAATATCTCGAATAATACCCGAAAGAACCGTAAACATCCGCAAAAGGTTTGAATCCGAATCGAACGATAGCCGGCCTCGAGATTTCCGGATATATTCCATTACCGTATGTTATCAATGCACGGAAATCTTCCTTCACACGTGAGGAAGTTTCTCTTTTAATCAAATCGATTCCAATACCTCCTTGGATAAAAATTTTCAAACCGGCTAAAGGATTCGACATTAAACCTAAGCCGAGTATTGCTGCATTATCTGAAAAAATAATTGGCGGCTGTTCGGTGTTGGCACTTTTAGATTTGGTATCGCCCGAAACTTCCAGACTCCCATATACCGAAACTAACTTATCACCGACTACCGAAAAGCCCTCACGAATTTGTAAAAAACTAAAAATGCTTTCGAACCGCGAATCATAATAAGGCGAAGCGTAAACCTCGCCCCACCAAGGGTGTTTTTGTAATCCCTGGTAAGTGCCTAAAACTATTACTGAGGCACGAGCTTTTTCTCTAATATCAAGGTCATCGGAGTTTTCTAACAGTCTGAAATAAACAAGCGCTTCCTCATTTCGTCCTAACGAATTATATAAATATGCTATTTGAAGTTTGATTGTATCGGAAGGAGCTAATTGGTCAGCCACAATAAATTGTTCAATAGCTTCACTCTTTTTATCCTGTCCGATAAAAAGGTATCCCAATTGTTTTTTTAAATGAACATTTGTCGGATCAATCAAAGAAGCTTTTTGAAATAATGAGATTGCCTCTTGTGGGTTGGTACCAATTGTTTCGTATGCTCTGGTTAGCAGAGAATGTAAATATTGTGTCGTGTCCTGAGAATAAAGAAAAGCCGAAGAATTGAGAAAGATTGTAACTGAAAAGGTGAATAAGATTATTTTACGAGACTTTTTTAAAATCATGTTATTGAGTTTTTATTCAAATTTTGGCTTAATTTAACTATTTTTCTTATCTGATACAACCAAATCTGTGAATAATTTCTTAATTCTACAATGATGATTGACACAATTAAGACATTTCTTCCCAGACTTGAACCAAATTGACGATAGTTTCTACTGCCTTCTTCATATCTTGTATGCTAATCCACTCCCGCTTTGAATGGAAAGAATGCCCCCCTGCAAAAAGGTTTGGTGTCGGCAATCCCATAAAGCATAAGCGTGCACCATCGGTGCCGCCACGTATAATATTCATTTTCGGTTCAACCCCGGCACGTTTTATCGCTTCCATGGCATACTCTATTACCTGTGTATGTTTATCTATTATGTAACGCATATTTCTGTATGATTCATCCACTTTAAATTCCATTTTTGCTTTCGGATATTTTGCCATAACATCTTCGGCAATTTTTCTGATGTAATCTTCTTTTACTTTCAATTCTTTTTCTTCGAAATCGCGTATCAGATATTTGATAACAGTTTGTTCAACTCCGCCGTTTATGATATGTGGATGTACATAACCTTCGCGTTTTTCTGTGGTCTCGGGTGATAATTTATCTTTGGGAAGTTTCTCAATTATTTCGGCAGCAATTTTTACGCTGTTCACCATTTTATTTTTGGCATAACCGGGATGGATGTTTCTGCCCGTTATTGTTATTGTAACCGAGTCGGCACAGAAAGTTTCGTTTTCAATTTCACCGAGCTGTTCGCCATCGACTGTGTAGGCATAGTCGGCGCCAAATTTTTTTACATCAAAGTATTTTGTTCCCGTTCCGACTTCCTCGTCGGGTGTTACACAAATTCGGATTTTACCGTGTTTAATTTCAGGATGCTTAATTAAATGGTTGATCGCATCGAAAATCTCGGCGATGCCGGCTTTATCGTCGGCACCCAAAAGTGTACTACCATCTGTAGTAATTATGTCGTTTCCGATTTGATTTTTTAAATCAGGATTGTCTTCGACTGTAATTACGATTGATTTATCAGCCGGCAGAACAATATCGCCGCCTCGATAATTTTTATGAAGAATCGGTTTTACATTTTCACCTGTTACATCGGGTGAAGTATCCATGTGCGATATCAAACCGATGACAGGAACTTTTTTATTTGTAGTGGCTTCCAATGTGGCGGTTACATATCCGTATTCGTCCATCGCTGCATCTTTTAAACCCATTTCAATAAGTTCCTGGACCAACCTGGCGCCTAATATTTTTTGCTTCTCGGTGCTTGGGTAGGTTGTCGATTCTTCTGACGATTGAGTATCGTATTTAACATATTTTAAGAATCTCTCGACGCATGTAAATTCGATATTAGCCATTTAAAAATCTCTCTATTATTTTGACATTAATTCCCTATGAATATATAAAGTTTCTATCTAAATTAAAAATTTATTTGATAGTGCTTTTCAATCTGATTATACTGACAGTTAATATTCCGATTCCGAAAAAAACTAAAGCTAAGGTTTGACCCCATAATGTACCCAAATCCGACCCTTTTAAAATAATTCTCCTTATAATTTCTAAATAATACCTTAAAAGTATAAAGTATGTAATTTGTTGAATAATCCAAGGCATATTGTCGATTGGAAAAGTAAACCCCGATAAATAAACGGAAAAAAAACAAAGAATTGTGGAGTGATCATAGCTTGCTGTTGCGTTTTCGAGATCGTTGAAATAAATATTCCAAACCCAAATGTGGTGAGTACAAATAAGCCGCTTAAAATAAAAAGGAGAACAATGCATCCCTTAATTGGTATATCGAACCAAAGCACGGCAATCGTCAGGACGAAGGTGATATTTAGAAATCCAATTATTAAATAACTAATAATTTTTCCTAAAATAAGCTGGCGTGGTTCGATGGGCGTTACAAGCAATTGTTCAAGCGTGCCGATTTCTTTTTCACGAACAATCGAAACGGATGTTAAAGTCATCGTAATGATAATCAGGGCGAGGGCGATAACATCGGGAATCATAAAATTAGCAGAGTGCAAATCGGGATTAAACCAGTTTCGTGTCTCGGCACCAACACCCGGCGCGGCATCTTTTGCGACGATGCATAGCTTCATTAAAATATCGCGTGAATACTTTCCTATTATCTGTAAAGCATACTCAAGAGCGATATTTCACATGATCGCATCGGCGCCATCGACTATTAAAGCTACTTCAGTTTGTTCCCCCGATATAATTTGTTTTGAAAAATCTGTTGAAATAATTATAGCGAGTGTTATCTTATTTCTGTCAAGATATTTATCGACCTCCTTTTGATTATCAACATAATCTATTAATTCAAAATATCCGGAGTTCACAAATCGGTCTACAAATAGCCGGCTCATCTTTGATTTATCAGAATCTAAAACCAACAAACCGATATTTCGAACATCTAACGTAGCAGCATAACCTAAAATTACAATTTGAAGAACGGGAACAATAAAAATAATCGGAAGCATGTTATAGTAAAAACCACAACGGATTCATAAAGGTATATAGCGAGGTTGGAAAAGGAAGTGCGTTTAAAGTATATATACCCGCCGCAGAAACTGAGGAGGTAAAGACATCGGTATTTGAAATTAATGAACTTTTTACCTGCAAAGGCGAACTAATTCTTGTAGTTGACGACGAAGCATCAATATGCGAAATCACAAAACAGACATTGGAGACGTTCGGATACCGTGTGGTTACTGCCACCAATGGTACCGAAGCTTTAGCCATTTATGCTACTCAAGGTAAGGATATTGCTTTGGTTATTACAGATATGATGATGCCGATAATGGATGGAACGCGCACGATTCGTGCCCTTCGCAATATGGACCCGTTTTTCAAGATTATCGCTTCCAGCGGCTTTACTGCCAACGGACAAACTATGCAAGATGATAATTATCCTGCCGATGTTTTTATACAAAAACCATACACTGCAGAGAAGCTTTTGGAGGTAGTACATTCTGTTTTGCAGAAAGAATCATAATTCAAATAATTAGATTAAAATACTTTGCTGCTTTGCGCCTTTGCAAGAAACTTTTTGGTCAGGCTTCAGGTTTTTGAATTCTTTTTCTCAGAAAAAATATTGAATGCTATGCATGACCTTCGGCTCGTAGTTTAGTATTTTCCCCATTGCCCTATACTTAGAACTGTATCCTCATCGGTTTTGAACTCAGATGTAAGATGGAACTCGAGTTCTGGAAACATATCTTTAGCAGATTTAATTGACCATGTTCCTTCAGCAAGGAAAACCGGATGGTCATCTTTATCGAATGCAATGTTGTGGTATTGGAGTGAATGAAAACGCTTAAGTTGCTCGTCATCCTTAGAAGTAAACCAGAAAGCTTTATAAACATTCATCGGCTGAAAGTCGCACTCGGCGCTGTACTCATGCAATAACCTGAATTTTATTACTTCAAATTGCATCTCGCCGACTGTGCCAACAATTTTGATGTTACCTTGTTGGCGAAGGAATAGTTGAGCCACACCTTCATCCGAAAGTTGTCTGATTCCTTTATCTAATTGCTTGGCTTTGAATGGATTCCTGTTGAAAAGCTGTCTGAATATCTCCGGCGAAAATCTTGGTATACCTTTGAAACTAAACTGTTCACCCTCCGTCAATGTATCGCCAATTTTGAAACTTCCCGTATCATACAATCCTACAACGTCACCGGGCCATGCTTCGTCGATGATGCTCTTTTCATTAGCCATAAAGCTGGTGGGGCTTGTAAAACGCATTTCTTTGTCGAGACGCGTGTGAGTATAAAATTTGTTCCTTTCAAACTTTCCGGAACAAACACGGCAAAATGCAATTCGATCCCGGTGGTTTGGGTCGAGGTTCGCGTGTATCTTGAAAATGAAACCGCTGAAGGCATCCTCCGTAGGGACGACTTTCCTGATATTCGTCTCCCTCGCTTGAGGTGGTGGTGCAATTGCTACAAATGTGTCTAACAATTCTTTAACGCCAAAATTGTTTATTGCGCTGCCGAAAAATACCGGAGCAAGATAAGCATCGCGATAGTGTTCTTCGTCAAACGGCTCATACACTCCTTCGATGATTCCAACATCCTCACGAAGCACTGCGGCAGAATCACCGCCGATGTGTTTATCGAGGAGTGGACTGGCGAGATCGTCAATTGCGACGATAACATCCGATATATTAGTTTTATTGGGAGAGAAGAGTTCCAACTGCTTGTCGAATAAATTATATACGCCCTGAAAGCGAGAGCCACTGCCTATGGGCCACGTGAGAGGACGAGTATGAATGCCAAGCTCACGTTCAAGTTCGTCTAACAGATCAAACGGATCGCGCCCCTCTCTGTCTAATTTGTTGATGAACACAATCACCGGCGTACTTCGCATCCGGCAAACGTTCATTAGTTTGCGAGTCTGTTCTTCGACACCTTTTGCACAATCGACAACGAGGATAACGCTGTCAACAGCAGTGAGAGTTCTGTAAGTATCTTCTGCAAAATCTTTATGCCCCGGTGTGTCAAGGATGTTAATCTTATAACCCTTGTATTCGAATCCCATCACAGAAGTCGCCACGGAAATTCCCCGCTGTTTTTCAATTTCCATGAAGTCGGAGGTGGCTGTTTTTCTAATCTTATTGCTTTTTACAGCGCCGGCTGTGTGGATCGCACCGCCAAACAACAGCAGTTTCTCTGTGAGTGTAGTTTTCCCGGCATCGGGGTGACTTATAATGCCAAAAGTGCGACGGCGTGCTACTTCGTTATGTTTCATAAATGTTCGTTTAGGATAAAATTAAAAAATGGTAAATAATGAAAAGAAGGCATAAATATGCCTTATAATCGGAGGAAACGCTATGGCGGTGTAAGTTTAATTTGTGTTAAATTGGCGTTCATTCTTGTATAAAATAAAAAATTTTTAGGAGAGAGCCAAATTAAGCATCAACCTTTAATTTTTTGATATAATGTTCAATTTGTAAAATATTTTCATAACAGGAAAGTAACTCAGTGGTAAAGCATTTTTTTAATTCCTTATATTATCTTGATAAAACTTGAGAAAATCTTTCATTATTTTGTCACGTACTTTTCTGAAGACGGAAACTATTTCTTCTTCTGTACCGGTTGCTTCGGCAGGATCTTCAAATCCAATATGTAATTGCCTACCAATCCTGCCAAGAAAAACCGGACAAGTTTCTTTGGCGTTATCGCATACAGTTATTACATAATCGAATGACTCATTTAAAAATTGATTTACTGACTTCGGGTAATTTTTTGAAATATCGATCCCAACTTCTTTCATCACTTGTATTGCTTTTGGATGAACTTTCGGTGATGGATTCGTTCCCGCAGAAAAAACTTTTATATCAGGATCAAACGATTTTACGAAACCTTCCGCCATTTGACTACGGCAGGAATTACCGGTGCAAAGAATTAAAATTCTTTTAGTTTGAGTGTTATTCATCTCTTCAGCTATTGGTTATTATTTTTTCTCGGTTTTATTAGTACAATTTACACAATATGTTGTGCACGACTAATCCTTGACTGCTCGTTTCAATTGAATTAGACTCTCTTTTAAATTCGGGGAAAAACCTTTTAATTCTTTCTCAATCGCTTTGTAGTTTCATCCTCACCATTAGCAAGTGAGTAGATAACCCACATTCTTTTCGTTTCATCAACGACTAATCCTGCATTCTTGAGTTAAATGAGATGGCGCGAAAATTTGGATAAAGTAAGTTGTACCATCAGTTGAGTATCTGGAAGAAATGTTAGATAATAAAAATCAGAAATTATAATTTGATTTTATTATAGATTAAAGCTTCTTTTACGAACTCACGAAACAGCGGATGCGAATTTGCGGCGCGCGATTTTAACTCAGGATGGAACTGCACACCCACAAACCAAGGATGATCTTCAAGCTCAATTATTTCAACTAAATTATTTTGCGGACAGATTCCACTCAATGTTAATCCACACTTGGATAACTGTTCGACGAAAGCATCATTCACCTCGTACCGGTGGCGATGGCGTTCGTGAATCAATTCGCGTTTATAAGCAAGATACGCTTTTGAGTTGCGTTGCAATTTACAAGGGAACGAACCAAGCCGCATCGTGCCTCCGTAATCTTTCACATTTTTCTGTTCCAACATCAAGTCGATAACAGGTTGTTCTGTTTGTTTGAATTCGGGACTGTTGGCATTTTTCAAACCGCAAACGTTTCGGGCAAACTCAATTACTGCACACTGCATACCCAAGCAAATTCCGAAAAACGGAATTTTATTTTCGCGAGCATACTTAACTGCCGAAATTTTTCCTTCAATTCCCCGTTCGCCAAAACCGGGGGCAACTAAAAGTCCCGAAATATTTTTTAAATTATTTTCAACACAACTTTTTTCCATATCTTCGGCAGCTATCCATTTTAAATTCACACGAACATTATTTGAAGCCCCTGCGTGTATGAAAGCTTCGACTATACTTTTATACGCATCGTGATGTTCAGTGTATTTTCCACAAATAGCAATATCGACAGTACCAGCAGGATTTTTAATCCGGTTGACCATTTTCTTCCAATGCTTCAAATCCGGGGGGGGGCAGGTTAGATCTAGTTTCTCCAAAACTATATTATCCAAATCCTGTGCTTCGAAAACGATTGGCACTTCATAAATAGTCTCTAAATCGGGCGCCCCGATTACATTTCCGGGATCAACATTTGTAAATAGCGCTATCTTTTCTCTCACTTCTTTCGAGAGAGGTCTATCAGAACGGCAAATTAAAATATCTGGCTGTATTCCAATTTCACGCAATGTAGATACACTGTGCTGAGTCGGTTTTGTTTTAATCTCTCCTGCCGACTTAATGTACGGCACAAGTGTAACGTGAATCGAGAGAGCATTTTTACCCCCTGATTTATACATAAACTGCCGCATTGCTTCAAGGAAGGGTAAGCTCTCGATGTCGCCGACGGTTCCTCCTATTTCAGAGATAACTACATCGTAAACTCCCGATTTCCCTAACGCTTCAAATCTTCGTATGATTTCGTCAGTGATGTGCGGAATTACCTGTACTGTGCCTCCAAGATAATCACCTCGACGCTCTTTGGTAATCACCTCATAATATACTTGACCAGTTGTTGCATTATTTTTACGCGTTGTGTTTATATCCAAAAATCTTTCGTAGTGTCCCAAATCTAAGTCGGTTTCGGCGCCGTCGTCAGTTACATAAACTTCACCGTGTTGATAAGGGTTCATCGTGCCAGGATCAACATTTAAGTATGGATCAAACTTTTGGATCGAAACACGAAGTCCCCGCGACTTTAAAAGTAAACCTAACGAAGCGGCAGCAATTCCTTTACCGAGTGACGATACAACACCTCCTGTAACGAAAATATATTTAATGGGATTTCGTCGTGCCATAATTTCTCCTTCCGTTTCCGTTTGTTAACGGATAACGGTTATTTTATTTGGATGTTATTCTTGGATACTACCCCACCGGACAGAACTAATTTAAGTCCTTCTTCTATCGTGAGATTCAAAACTCTTACATCATTTTTGGGAACGAAAATTACTACACCGGAAGTCGGATTCGGTGGGTGTGGAATGTAAACCGAGATGGTTTCTAAACCAATAAGATCAGTAGATTCAAATACAACTTCGTTCGTTGCAAAGCCGACCGAATAAATTCCTTCTCTCGGATATTGTACACACACAACATTCTTGAATGTTTTGCTTTTAGCCCCGATTGCCAATGCCGATATCAAGTCCCGAATAGCGCTGTAAATTGTTCGTGCGAGTGGGAGCGTCGATAATAAATTATCGAAACCCTTTATGATAAATTTACCAATCAGGTTTCGCGACATTAAACCAACAATTAAAATCAATATTGTCATCGATATGAAACCGATACCCGTGATATGATATCCAATCACTCTATCGGTAATCGGAGATATGATACCATCGATAGTTTCAAATAATGTTTTTAGGACTAAAAGCGTTATAACGATCGGTACGATAACTGCAATACCTCGTGTAAAAGTTGTTCTCAAAAAGCTAAGCACCGACAATTTTTCGTCACTCATGATTTAATGCCTTCAGTTATTTCTAAAATTTTCTTTACCTTTTCAACATCCGCAGGAGTATCAACAGGAATGGTATCGTATTTTGTTAAAACTGCTTTAATTTTATATCCGTTTTCAATTATGCGAAGCTGTTCCAATTTTTCAGCCCGTTCAAGCAGCGACTCCTTCCACGATGTGAACATCAGAAGAAAATTTTTCCGGAAAACATATAAACCGACGTGCTTGTAGTAGGTATGATTTTTAAGCCATTCGTAATGATTTTCTGTTTCCCGAAAATATGGGATCGGCGAACGCGAAAAATAAACGGCATAACCTTCTTCGTCTAAAACTACTTTAGGTATATTGGGATTTTTTATATCCACTGCGTCGGTGATAACTTTAACTAAAGTAGCCACTTCAATCGAATCGTCCTGTAAAAGTGGAAGCACAGCTTCATCAATCATCAGCGGGGAGAGAAGCGGCTCGTCGCCCTGAACATTGATAATGATTTCGGCTTCGTCTAAATTTTTTGCGACGTAAGCTATTCGGTCGCTGCCGCTTTGTATATCTTCAGGTGTCATAACTACCTTGCCCTGAAAGCCGTTAACGGCTTTAACAATCCTGCTATCGTCGGTTGCAACTATTATTTCGTTCACAAGTTTAGCTTTTTCAACTTGTTCATATACACGTTGAATCATAGATTTACCGAGTAGATCGACAAGCGGTTTCCCCGGCAGGCGTGTAGATGCAAATCGCGCCGGAATTATTGCACAAACTTTTTTCGATTCGAAGCTCATTGTTCGATGTAATGCTTTGTGATGGTTTTATGGACTTCTTCCATTAACCTCAATTCTTCTTGTTTACCGCCATCCTTCAAAACTTCGATTGGCTTATCAATTACCAGTGTAATATCGCCCGGTACGATGCGGAATTTTTTCTTCGGTAAAATTTTAAAGCTGCCGTTAATTGTTAGAGGAATAACAGGCACGCCTGCTTTCACAGCTAAATTAAAAGCCCCCCGCTTGAAGGGTTGGAGTTTACCATCTTTGGTCCTCGTTCCTTCGGCGAAAAGCAAAACCGATGCACCGTTACGGATTTTATCGGCAGCTTCATCTAAACTGCGAACTGCTTCGGTTCCACGCTCCCTGTCGATTGCAATGTAAGTCTTCCCATATTTGAGTCCCCAACCAAAAAACGGAACTTTTTCTAATTCTTTCTTATAAACAATTCTTATTTGGTCGGGAATACCCGCGATGACTGCGGGGATATCGAAACCGCTTGCGTGGTTGGAAACATAAATATAGCTTACTCCCTTCTGCAAATTTTCGACGCCGGTGGTTTTTACTTTTACGCCGCATATACGCAAAACAAATTTGGAATGAGTTCTTGCGACCCAGTGGAATGCATGCCCTCGCTTGTTAATCGGAATAAATAAAAGTGCGGCTATACCGCCGAGAACACTGGCGATTACCACAAGAAATATTTTAGCTAACGAAATTAACATGATAGAGGGAAAAATTTGTATCAATTTTACGAAAATATAGTTTCAAAAGCAAAGAACTTTTGCCAATCGCCAAAAATCTGTTTATCTTTATTATGTAATAATCAACTAATTGAGGAGACAAATTTATGCCGACATTCATACTCGCAACAAAGTTATCATCGGATATAACAAAAAATCCGGCTATCAGGGAAGACATAGGAAAGGAATGGAAAACGAAAATTAAGTTGAAATGCCCAAAGGTTAAATGGTTAGCTCACTATGCATTGCTTGGGCCCTATGATTTTATGGATATCTACGACGCACCCGATGAAGAGGAAGCTGCAAAAGTATCTATGATTACACTTTCGTCGGGAGCGGCAGTCGCCGAGAGCTGGACAGCTATTCCTTACAAACGGTTTTTAGAACTCGTGAAAGAAATCTGATAAACCACTCCTTCTCTTCCACGTTCCTTTTTTTGAGGCTTTGGAACGTAAGCGACCGAAGCGGAATAAAACATTTTTTGAAATATATCTTCTGAAATCATTGATTTTCGGGGGTTATTGCATTATATTTTTACAGAATTTCCCGGAGCAAATGTTACTGCTTTTCTGTAAATGCGAAGCTCGTTAATGTTTCTGTTTGTGTTATTTGGTTTATATAAGAAGGAATTAACTATGAGAGAGTTTGAAAATCTTCGGCTACACCAAACTTATGAACGGTTGCTTTACGAATGGAAAGATAAAATTCATAATCTCGAGACAGTTTACAACCATCCGAAAATTAATTTGACGCAAGCAACCCGAGCATTACTTTATTCAAAAATGGAAAACTTAAAGTCTTATTTTTATTCGGCTCGATATTATTCTGCCAGCGATGAGGATGAATCACACACGATTATGAAAACCCTATTACTCGAAATGAAAACGCTTGAAGGTGAAATAACAACAATTCTCAAAGTACCTCCAACCGGAAGTCAAACAATTTGAGAAATTTGTGCGGTGGTTAATTTATTCCTCTCCACCGCATCCTCAAATTATTCCAACCATTATGCACAAATTTTGCAGTCGATATAGTTAATATCATAAACACACCGCCAGCTATTAAATCGATTACATAATGATATCGGAGATATACAGTTCCAAAAATTAATAAGATTCCGATGACCCACAAGAATAATTTCGATTTCATTTTGTAGTGTGCTGAGATATACATTAATACGAGTGTCAGTTGAGTGTGGCCGCTGGGAAAAACATCCCGCTGTACAATTTCGATAGGATTCGGATGCCCTTTCACAATCGACCCGCCATAATTAACAAAGTCGCGGAGAAAGTTTGTAATAAATAATCCAGGCAACTCGGTGTTAGTTGCGCTGAAATCGTGCAACGTGAATCTTGGGCCGACTGCTGGCAAAAAGAAATAACCTATATACGAAAGATAAAATCCATAAACGATTAAAAACGCTGCATAATAAAATTTGTCGAACTCCCCTTTTTTATACAACTCGTAACCAACGATGATGAACAAAAAGTAAAAACTTGAATATGCAATTTGTATGACTTCTGTTAATAGCGGATGCGAGAACTGCCCAAGCCAAACTGTGGGATCAACGCCGAATAGCAATCTATCAACCTCAATTAATAGCATATCATAATCTTTTTCGTGTATCGGGGTGATCATAAAATAAAGCTGTTTGAAGGTTATTAGAACCATCGGGACAATATACCAGTGTCGGATACATTTCAAGAGTTTATTTTCATGCCGCTCATCAAGGTTGGTAACCACTAAAACAAAAATTATTACAATAACATTAACAGTTATCAAAACAAGATAGTGTTCGATACTTGAGTGGTAGATAATATCGAGAGCAATCAGGAAGACTGCAAAAACTATAACAACTAAATCGACGGGCTGTAATTGAGAGAAATATTTTTTCAAATTCATTACTTAAGATAAATTAAACTCAACGAAGAAAAATAAATAAGCAGGCCTAAAGCATCGTTCGTGGTTGTGATGAACGGACCTGTTGAAACAGCGGGGTCAATTTTTATTTTATCTAAAATGAAAGGCATAACCGCACCGACGACAGTGGCATTAACAACAACGATTAACAGAGCAATACCTATAGCGAAGCCGAACCAAAAATCGCCAAACCATAGAGTAGAAACGAGAGTGAGTAAGGAGCTTAGAATAAATCCGTTTGATAGAGAAACACCCAATTCTTTAATAAGGCGTTGTTTAATTTGAGCGAACCAAATTTCGCCGGTTGCTAATCCCCGCACAACGATCGCCGAAGATTGAATTCCTGCATTGCCGCCCATCGCCATTATAATAGGGATAAAGAAAGCAGCCATCACAATTTTTTCGAGGGATGTCTGGAACTCGCTTAAAACTACAGCCGAGAGCATTTCTCCGACAAAACCAAGCATAAGCCAGGGCAAACGTAATCGCATTACTTGAAAAACTGTTGCCGATGCTACCTCAGTGCCAGTAATACCCGCCATTTTTTCAATGTCCTCAGCCGCTTCTTCCTGGATAACATCGACCACGTCGTCGATGGTTATAAATCCGAGGAGTCTCAATTTATCACCCACGACAGGGATCGAAATTAAATCGTACTTTTGCATCAGGTTCGCAACTTCCTCCTGGTCGGTCATTACATCTACACTTATTACATCGGCAGCCATTACCTTATTGATGCGCTGACGAGGCGAATTAGTAATCAAATCTTTCAGAGTAAGTTTTCCGCATAAAGTTTCGGAATCATCGACTGCATAAATAATATTTATATCTTCAATTTCTTTTGCAATCTCCCTGATTTTTTTTATTGCCTGATGAACCGTGTCGTATTGATTAACGGTAACGACTTCCGTCGCCATAATACCGCCGGCGGTGTCTTCGGGATAACGAAGAAGCTCTTTAACTTCAGCCGATTCCTCGGCGGGCATCTCCTCTAAAACTCTCCCGGCAACAAATTCAGAAAGTTCTGCCACTATATCAGCGGCATCATCCGAGTCTAACTGACCGACGAGCGCAGATATCCGTTCCTGAGACAGCAGTTCTAACATACCTTTTCGGATGCTACTTTCCAATTCCAACAAAACTTCACTCGCAGCAGAAATATCAAGCAAGTTGAAAACATACTCGCGGTCTTCAGTTTCTTTGAGATGATCGATGATATCGGCAATGTCGGCAGGATGTAAATCGGTGAGGATATTCAGTAATGCCGGTGCAGCTTCATCGTGAACCAGTTCGGCAATGTCTGACATCAACTCTTCATCCACCTCGATGGTTTTCTTCCCCCTGTTGCGGGGAATAATTATAGCATCTTCGGTGATTATCGGTTGATTATTATGTTTTAACCTATCTGACATTTAATTATTTCATCAATTTTATCTGTCAATATAACAAATTCATTTATAGAAAGTTCTTCGGGACGTTTGTCTAACGGAAAATTAATTTTCTGGATAATATTTTTTACAATCGTTTCATCGAAAGGTAAATATTTTAAACAATTTTTCAAAGTTTTTCTCCGTTTACCGAATGTTGTCCGCACTACTATGCTGAACAATTTCTCATCAGTATTCTCAAATGGCAATTGATGATGGAAATCGATCCTCACTACGGTTGAAGTTACTTTTGGTTTCGGGAAGAAACAATTTGGCGACACTTTAAAAAGACATTTCGTAATTCCATAGAATTGTGTAAGCACCGAAAGAATTCCATAAGCTTTTGAGTTAGGTTTAGCCGCGAGACGATCGGCAACCTCTTTCTGAATCATCATTGTTACATTTGCAATTATTTTATGATACTCGATGGCTTTAAACAAAATAGGCGAAGTTAAATGATACGGGATGTTTCCAACGAGCTTTAATTTTTTAGTCCCCGTATTTAACGCACTAAGGTCAAATTCAAGAATATCTTGATTAATAATTTTTAATTTTTTTGAAGAGATATTCGACCTAAGTTCTTCGGCAGCCCGTTTGTCAATTTCAACGGCATATAATTTCTTTACATCTTTTACAATATATTTTGTGAGAGCACCTTGTCCTGGACCGATCTCGACTACCACATCATCAGTTGCTAATTTTAAGCTTTCAACAATTTTGCGGGAAATATTTTCGTCGATTAAAAAATTTTGTCCGAGCGATTTCTTCGGCTGGATAACAATTTTACTCGTATTAATAACAAGGTTAGGCATTCAATCAGGGTTTCCTGAATAATTTTTTAATCGCATCTTCTCCTTTTTTCTTCAATTCTTCAATTCCCTTCTGTTTTAAAGTATCTTCCAACTTTTTAACTTCTTCGCCTATTTTGGTTTTTAACTCGTCTTTTCGTTTTTCAATTTCCTGACGTGCAGCATCTTCCAACTGTCGCTTCTGTTCCTTTGTATTTAAACTAACTACCGGATTCGTTAAGCTACCACCAACTAAAAGGGGGAGCAAAAACCTTCCATCTTTATCTTTGAATACATTAACTAATTGGTGAGCAGTTCCGCCAACTTTTAATTTTTCGGAAAGAGCTGCGGGCAGTTTCAATCCTACATCATAGGCCAGGCTTCCATCGAAAGCTTGATAACCTTTCATATTGATGTCTGAATTCAATGCCGATATTTTTAAATCCGAAAGATTAATCCTGCCATTTAGAATATCGAAACTGTTCGACCAGTTTTTAAAATCAATCTGACGCAATTCATTGATGCTTGTAAACTCTGCAACTTTTTGCATAACCGGGTAGCCGGTCAGCTTGCCGTCGAAAATTTGTACCTTACCATTTCCCGAAAGAGTTTGAGGCATCAAGCCGAGAGTATCGTCGAGTTGCCCTTTCATCGTTGTATTCATCGTAAACTTGCCAAAGATATTTTTGCCGAATGAAGTAAATTTACTTAAAAGGGAATTTGCTTCAACTCCATCGATCTCAAAATTCATATCGAATGGTTTAACATCGGGCTTTCGCAAATCAATCGTTCCCCTTGTAATTATACTTCCGGCGAAAGCATTAAGCGACAAACCTTGCAAGTTTACAACTCCACCGGTAATGCTGAGCGAACCCTTAACATCGGTAAAATCAAATTTCTCCATCGCTAACCTCCCGATGTTCACACTGGCATTTATATCTATGTTCGGGAATAAAATCGGTTCAGCTTTTTTGCCAGCTTTCGGTTCAACCTCTTTTTTCTCAGTTCCCATAATATCGGCTGTGAAAAACTGTTTAGAGTTCAGTGTAATTAAGGCAGATGGCTTCCCCGCTTCGGCTTTTTCCATTATCATCGCTAAATAATTTTTTACAATGAAAGCAATTTTCACATCCGAGTTGCCAACCTCCATAGCCAATTGCTTCGATTCAATGTTCTGATCATTGATATCGATTGTGCCGTTCAAATTTTTAATAGGATTTGCGGAAGCAGCAGTTGCAATTGCCACATTTTGAAATTCCATCTTTCCTTCTGCTCTAATACTTGTGGGTAGTTTAGCTTTCCCTTTCAACGAAAGATTTGACCGGATAATACCGGCAAGCTCCGTCCCCTTTTCTAGTGGATAGAAATCTTTAATTTCAGATAAATTCACAACTCCGTTGATATTGCTGCTGATTACAGGATTATCAAAATCAACGATACTTAAATTGCCTCCCATTGTATTGGCTGCCAAATTCATAGAAAATTTTTGAATATCCAGTTTTCCGGTAGTTTGCAATCGCTCAAAATTTCCGGCAACATTTATATTCGTAATCGATTTAGGCAAGTGTACATATTTTACAGTTCCGTTTTCGAGTAAAAAATTCCCTGTAACCAGCGGCTGAATGGTATCGCTCATTTCTCCTTTTACTGTCATAGCAAAACTGAAAATACCTGTGCTCGATATTCCTTCTGCAGCTTTTAAAAACTCTTTCGGGATAATCGAAAGCAGTTGCTTCAATTCAGTATCCCTCGAAGAAATTTCAAAATCTACTAAGGGTGTCGTCTGTGTGTTTGCAATCTTTCCTTTTCCAAAAAATTGCATCTCATTTATTCCAACATTCACAGAATCAAATCGTAATTCATCTTTGTCCGATAGATAAGTAAGCTGCTGGTAGCTTCGTATTGGAAGACTTTCGATTATGTTACTTTTTACACTGCCGAAACTAAATCGTCCGATATGTATTTCATTCATTACACCCACTTCCTCTCCGGTTAGCGATTCGGCACGAGTTTTTTGGTTATAACCTGCTAAAGTAATACGATTGTCATCTTTTTTATTTATGAAATCAAGTTTGCCATCTATAATTTGGAAATTTGATAATAGAACCGATGCACCGTGCAATCCTTTAACTTCGACATCGGTGCTTGTAAGAGTACCAGTTTCTTCATTCGATGAACCATAATTGGTAATTCCTGCTTCGTTCGTTTCTAAATAGAGTGTTGGACGTTTAATTATTACCTCGTTCACTTCTAAATGGTTTTTGAAGAGTGGGAAAATCTGAACATCGAGCAGGAGCTGTTCAAGTGAAACGAATTCATCTTTTTCGAATTTCAAATCCTTCGGATTCGAGATTTTCAAATTATTAATTTCAATCCCGAAGGTCGGAAACAAACTTAACGAGATATCCGATATTTCGATGCTGCGTTGTGTGGCTTCTTCTATTTTTGGGATAACAAAGTTTTTTAATCTATCGCTGGAAAAATAAATCTTTAAAAAAACTACTAATCCTACCATCAAACCGACCGGGATAAGTAACGCTATTATCCATATTTTTAATTTACTGCTTACCATATAAATACCTCATAAATAATCGATTGAAATTTTGTTCTCATGAAAATATAAAGAAATAGCGAGGAAATGTCAATCAATTTCACTATTTAGTTCATTGTTTTTGAGAATAAATAATTGTATCTTGCACCGTAAAAACTTAAAGGAGTATGAATGACAGACGAAAACAAAGAAATCGAAAAAACCGGCGACGCTGCAAATTCTGAGGAACAGAAACCACGACCGAAGTATCGACCGCGGTACCAAAATTACCGCAGACCACGCTCGGACAACCAATCGGAGAGAAGGCAGCCTTCCCCCGAACAAAAACAAAATTATTCGATTTCGATTGTAATACCTGCATACAATGAAAAAGACTCACTCCGTGAATTATATGAAAAAATAAGACAAACCGTTACGCAGCATAATTATAAGTACGAGATAATTATGATTGACGATGGCAGCACAGACGATTCGGTAAGGGTGTTAAAAGATTTGCGACAACGCGATAATCGGATTAAAGTGATATCTTTCAGAAGAAATTATGGCAAATCAGCAGCCTTGTCGGTGGGTTTTGAACAAGCTAAGGGAGATATAATAATTTCGATGGATGCCGACCTTCAGGACGACCCGGCAGAAATTCCGAAATTAATAAGTGAAATTAATAGGGGAAAAGATATGGTTTCGGGTTGGAAAAAGAAGCGATTCGACCCGATTACGAAAACAATTCCATCCCGGTTTTTTAATTTTGTAACATCGATGCTAACAGGTATCCCGCTACACGATTTCAATTGCGGTTTGAAAGCTTACAAAAAAGAAGTGTTAAAAGAAATTAATGTATACGGCGAATTACATCGCTTCATTCCAGTGCTTGCCCACTGGCAAGGTTATACCATCGGAGAAGTCGTAGTGCAGCACCATAAACGAAAATATGGAAAAACTAAATTTGGTGTCGGGCGTTTTTGGAGAGGATTTTTTGATCTCATTACAGTCCTTTTCACAACAAGGTATATGCAGAAGCCCTTGCACTTTTTTGGGTCTTGGGGTTTAGTATTCTTCCTTTCTGGATTCGTGATCGACATCTATCTCATTTATCAAAAGTTTGCCGAGGGTATGGCATTGAGCAATCGTCCTCTTTTTCTGGGTGGTATTTTACTTATTATAGTCGGTATCCAATTCATTTCAATCGGCTTAATTGGAGAGATGATTACAAAATCCCGTGAATCTAAGAACGAATACTCAATCAAAGATATCTTTAAATGATGACAAAGCAGATTATTCTTTGCAAAATAAAAACTGATTGCCGGCATTTTCGCGGCGACATCCCGTGCAAACCTCACAAAATATTTGGCGTCCATTGTTTCGATATCAAAGGCAAAGTTTGCCAACATTACGATAAGACGAACGAGAAAATTTTAATAATCAAACTCGGGGCAATCGGCGATGTTATCCGGACAACTCCAATTCTTCACAAACTAAAAAAAGTAAAACCGAAAGCTGAAATCTGGTGGCTGACCTATTCGCCGGAAGTAGTTCCAAGTTCTGTCGATGTGGTTCTACCGTTTACCATCCAAAGCATTACCACCCTGCAAGCTGTTCAGTTTGATATAATTTACAATTTTGATAAAGATAAAGAAGCTGCCGCTCTCTGTTCTCAGCTCTCTGCCCACAGTAAAAGAGGATTCATCCTTAAGAAGGGTAAATGCGCCCCAATTAACAAGAATTCTGAGCATAAATTTATTACGGGACTATTCGATGATGTTAACAAAGCAAACACGAAAAATTATTTAGAAGAAATTTTTGAGATCGCAGGTTTCAAGTTTAAGGGAGAAGAATATATTTTGGTTGATAGTTCGGATGAATTCAAATGGAATCTTCCGAAGAACAAAAAGATTATCGGTTTGAATACCGGCTGCGGCGGTCGCTGGACTTCCCGTTTATGGCCCGAAAAATATTGGATTGAACTTGCACAAAAACTTAAGAAAGCCCGGTATCTTCCGCTGTTACTTGGCGGCCAACAGGAACACAAGAAGAATTTAACAATCGCTCAGCAAAGTGGTGCAACTTATTTAGGGAACTTTCCTCTCAAACAATTTATTAGCGAAGTTAATCAATGCGATTTAGTTGTAACGGGTGTAACTATGGCTATGCACGTTACAATCGGACTGAAGAAAAAGATTGTTCTTTTTAACAACATCTTCAATAGAAACGAATTTGAACTTTACGGACTCGGGGAGGTATTAGAACCTGAGTATGAGTGCAACTGCTATTTTTCTCCTACTTGTAAAAATAACTGCATGCAATACTTAAAAGTCGGGACTGTTCTCGACACGATACAGAATTTGCTTCCGAACTAATATGGCAAGGGCAACAAAGCAAACCGGGAAAATAAGAGCTTCGTTTCCTCATATTAAGGACTGGCACGCGATAGTTGTAATAGTTGCATCAGCAGTAATTTTCTTCCGTGATATTTTACTTCAAAAAGCATTTATGTGGGAAGATTTTATTAATCAATTTTATCCTTTCCGAAATTTTGCCGCTGTTTCGCTTGCAAAAGGTGAACTTCCTCTCTGGAATCCTTACACATTCAATGGTATGCCTTTCCAAGCCGATATTCAGTCAGCTCTCTTTTATATACCAAATTTAATTCAGATGTTTTTCGTTAGCGGCGAGAGATTACATTTCTTCTGGGTCGAATCTTTTATAATCCTGCATTACATACTTGCAGGTGTGAGTATGTATTTTTTGACGAAGCATTTCAAAGTCGACAAACTTCCTGCATTGTTCAGTGGACTGGTTTATATGCTATCGGGATTTATGATAACCCACGGTATTCATCAGATAATCATCAATCACGTTGCTTGGCTGCCGCTTGTTTTGCTTCTTTTCACTAAATCTATTGAACAAAAATCATTGTTTTACACTATCCTCGGCGGATTAACGCTTGGACATTCAGTTCTAGCTGGGTTTCCACAACTGAGCCTATACATCTTTTTATTGTTATTGTTTTACTTTGTTTTTTTATTCATCGTTAAACTTAAAGAGACAAATTTTAACCAAGCATTCTCAATAATTCCTATAGCGGCGGGTTTTATTCTGATTGCAGTTTTATTAACTGCGATTCAAATTTTACCGACGCTTGAACTTGCGCCATTATCAAACCGCGCCGCAATTTCTTATGAAAAATCTTTGGAAGGAACTTTCCATCCGCAGCAAATTATCACACTGCTAATTCCAAAATTTTTCGGTGAACAAAGTGCCCAGGTAAGTAATTATTGGGGGCAAGGTCAATATTGGCACTACTGGGAAACAAATTTTTATATCGGTATAGCGGGTTTACTTTTTGCCCTGTTTGCATTTTCAATTATTCATAAAAATAAATTTGTGTTGTTCTTTTCAATTGTTTTTCTTTTTGCAATTTTATATGCATTAGGCGATTTCTTTATACTTCACAAATTTTTCTTTCATAACATACCCGGTTTTCATTTATTCAGAAATCCGGGCCGTATGTCCCTCTTGTTCACATTTTCTGGGGCAATTTTAAGCGGTTTCGGTTTGAACGAAATATTAAAATTCTCAAACCCAGCAGACAATCAGGCTAGTAAAAAACTTCTTGTCAAAATATCTTTAATTACAATTCTGATTGGCGCAGTCGTATGGGGGCTCGTTCAGCTTGGTGTATTCCAGCAGCATCAAAATGTTCAATTACTTCAAGAAATCCGAGATATCTCTAGCAATCAATCGAATATAATGTTGGCGTTTGTTGCTGTAATCGCATTAGTGATTTTTATTTTCAATCGATATAAGATTTCGAGTTTCGTTTTCACCGTATTAATTTTATTGATTCAATTTATAGATGTGCATAATTTTGGATTCAATTTTAACAACGGCAAAATAAGTCCAAATGAATACTACCGACGTACTGAACGCTTAACAAGTTTTTTAAAAACTGAAGGTGAGAAGGAATATTTTAGAATTAATTCGCGACAAGGGGGAAATCTGATTTTAGATAGAAACCAGGGAATGGTTGATAGACTCTTTTTGATGGAGGGTTATACACCATTAGCTCTGCAACGAGCTTTTACTATCGGCTCAAGTTGGGACAAGATTTGTGATTTGCATAATGCAAAATATCGAATACAGATTGATGAAGAAAGACAATCGATGGGTCTTACCCAGTCAACAACTTACCTCCCGCGTGCATGGTTCGTTTATAATTACAAAGTAATTAGCGAGGATGAAAAGATAAAAGAATTTATGTCGCAGTCCGATTTCGACCCCTCACAAATCGTTGTATTAGAAGGAGAAATTAATTTACCTCAAACACAAAAAAGAAATATTGCTTGGAATTCTTGGAAAGCGGATATATTTTCTTACAAATTAAACTCAATATCAATGGATGTATCAACTCCGGATGATGGTATATTAGTGCTGAGTGAAATTTTCTATCCCGGCTGGAAAGCGTACATCGACGGAGTTGAACAAAATATATTACGTGCAAACTGGAATCTACGTGCTTTAGAAGTAAGTAAAGGCGAACATAGAATTGAAATCTGCTTTGAACCGAAACCACTTTTCGATGGTGCAATAATTTCGTTCGCAACAATTGGCTTATGTGGAATTGGAATTGTATATTCTTTGAGAAAGAAAAACAAAAAAATATAAATTATGTATTCGATAGTAATACCAATTTTCAATGAGCAAGAAACTATTCCCGAATTATACCGGCGATTAAAAACGGTAATCGATAATTTGGACCAACCGACTGAAGTAATTATGATCGATGATGGAAGTCGTGATAACTCGTTTGAAATGCTTGAGAAAATAAATAAGGAAGATTCGAGAATTAAAATAATCCGTTTTTCAAGAAACTTTGGCCATCAGGTTGCCATTTCCGCAGGGATTGATAGTGCGAACGGTAATGCAATAATTTTAATGGATGGTGATTTGCAAGACCCACCCGAATTAATTCCTTCAATGGTAGCAAAATGGAAAGATGGATTTCAGGTGGTATATACAGTCAAACTTAGCCGTAAAGAAAACCCTTTAAAACGTTTTGCTTTTCATATGTTTTATCGACTTCTGCACGCTTTTGCTTCGATTTCAATTCCGATGGAAGCTGGAAATTTTTCTTTAATGGATAAAAAAGTAATAGATGTTTTACGAAGGATGCCCGAACGAAACCGCTACATCAGCGGTATGCGCGCTTGGTCTGGCTTCAAACAAACTGGAATACAATTCGACAGGGATGCGAGGTTTGCCGGCAAACCTCAGATGAGTTTTAGAAGGTTAGTTAGCTTGGCACTCGACGGATTATTTTCTTTTTCAAACGCACCATTAAGGTTTGCTATTTACATCGGATTTTTTTCAGCATTAATTTCGTTCTTCGTCGGTTTGTTTGTTATTTATGAAAAACTTTTTACTAACAAAGCAATACTCGGTTGGGCTTCGACGATTGTTTCCATTACTTTCATCGGTGGAATAATTTTATTGACACTCGGATTCATAGGTGAATACATCGGACGAATTTATGACGAAGTCAAGCAGCGCCCGTTGTACGTAATACAAGATAAAATAGGATTCTGAGTTTTAGGATGAAAATTATCCTTGTCGGTACAGCTTATCCTTTCCGCGGTGGAATTGCTCATTTCAATTCGTTACTCGCTCAATACCTGATAAAAAATCACGAGGTCGAAATAATCACTTTCACACGGCAGTATCCGAAACTTCTTTTCCCCGGTAAAACACAAAACGAAATCGGCGGAGAATCACCCGCTGTTCCTGTTAATCAGTTGATCGATTCTATCAATCCTATTAATTGGTTAAGAGTAGCAAAAGAAATCCGAAAACAAAAACCCGATTTACTGATATTTAAATATTGGCTTCCCTTTTTCGGACCTTGCTTTGGAACTATCGCTAAATATGCAAAGAGGAATTCACAAACAAAAGTTTTATTCATTTGCGATAATGTAATTCCTCACGAACGACGTCCTGGAGATATTACTTTCACCAAATACGCATTTAAACAATCCGATTATTTTATAGTCCAATCAAAATCTGTTGAAACCGACCTCCTCTCCATTTTCCCTAATGCAAAATATAAATTGGCGCCGCATCCTGTTTACGAAATCTTCGGTTCAGTCGTTGATAAAAATGAAGCACGAAAAATATTAAATATCAATTCCGAAAAAGTAATTTTGTTCTTCGGTTATGTTCGTCAATACAAAGGACTGATGGTTTTATTGGATACGGTGAGCAAGATTTCGGATTTGACTTTATTGGTTGTCGGAGAATTTTATGATGATGAAAACAAATACCTTAACCGTGTGAAAGAATTACAGATCGAAAATTATGTTCGATTCGTTTCTGACTACGTACCGAACGACAAAGTAAACACCTATTTTTCAGCCGCCGATGTTGTGGTGCTTCCATATTTGTCGGCGACGCAAAGCGGCATCACTCAAATAGCATATAACTTTAATAAACCTGTAATTGCGACGGATGTTGGCGGACTTGCCGAGGTTGTGCTCGATGGAAAAACAGGATTTATCGTTCCACCAAACGATCCAATAACTCTTACCAATGCTATCACTAAATTCTACACTGAGAACAAAGAAAAAGAATTTTCCGACAATGTGAAGGTTGAAAAGAAAAAATATTCGTGGGACAATTTTGTGAAAACAATTGAAGACTTTTTTCTATTATGAATAATTTGCCGAAACATTGCCCGGTGTGTCATTCAAACAACATTCACACTAAACCTTTCGGATATAATTTTAATACGAAGTGGTTAGGGGGTTATGAATGCAGAAAGTGTGCTGTAATTTTTATACATCCGCAGCCGACGCAAGAAGAGCTTAAGCAATTATATTCAAAAGAATATTTTGAAGGAGATTTTAGGTGCGGTCATGCAGGAAGTTATTTTGACGATGCAACTGCTGGCGAATTAAGCGACGTTAGTTTTATAAAAAAAATAAAACAATATAAAAATAAAGGTAAGTTACTCGAAATCGGTTGTGCGGGCGGCATATTTTTAAACGCCGCACGTAATGAGGGCTACGATGTGTGTGGAGTTGAGTATTCGAATGATGCAGCTGAGCTCGCACGAAAAAAATTCAATCTCGATGTTATTACTGGTGAACTGAAAGAAGGAATGTTTCAACTTGAAACTTTCGATATTATTTTCATGGGAGATGTTATTGAACATTTACCAGACCCAATGCATACTCTGAAATTGATTAATTCAATTTTGAAGATATCCGGAATACTTGTAATTGTATGTCCGATGCAAACTAACACTATCTTTTCCCGCATTGGCTTTAAGGTATATGAAACACTAAAAAAGAAGGCGACCGTAGGTTTACCTCCATATCATTTGTTTGAATATCGCCCTAATAGTTTATCTTGGCTATTTCAAAACGCAAGTTTCAAAATTATTAAAATGGACCAATCAATAATCCCACCCGCTAAGATTTCTCTGCGTGGACCCATTTCTCAACGCGTTTTTAAAAAAGTTTTTCAATATCCAAACTATATGCTTACAAAAGTTTTGAACCGTTTCGGTGATCGCGTCGAAGTATTTGCGGTGAAGGAAAAAAATATATAAATGATTTATGCTTGAAATTACAGACCACGACAAGAAATACTGGCAATATGAATATGATGTTGTTGCAAAATATTTGTTGCCATTATTGAAAGAGTGGGGGATGAATACAAAAGGCATATTTCTTTTAGATGTCGGCTGTGGCGACGGTGGCGGAGTTTCTGCGTTTTATGATGCCGGATTTGTTTGTAAAGGGTTCGATATTGAAACTCGACGCGTCGAGCTTGCGAATGCTATGCGTGGCTCCAGAGATTTCGAGATGGTATATGGCAACATATTTGATGAAGACTTTCCATATTTTAAAGAGCGATTCGACCTCATTGTATTGCACGATGTATTTGAACATCTAGAGAAAAA
The DNA here is from genome assembly GCA_037443545.1 of Ignavibacteriales bacterium. GTDB lineage: Bacteria > Bacteroidota > Ignavibacteria > UBA10030 > BY39 > JASEGV01. Next base: position 59,133 of record JBBIOD010000007.1, read on the forward strand.
AGAATTAGTTTTAGAAAAATTAAACAACTGTTTAAATTCCGACGGTAGAATTTTAATAACATTCCCCCCTTACTATTCAGCCTATGGCGCTCACCAACAACTCTTAAAATCTAGAATTGGCAAGTTTCCCTTTTTTCATCTTCTTCCTTTTACCATCTCTTCATTGATTGATAAATGCCCGAACGAAGAAAAATCATTTGTTGAGGAGATAAAAAAACTCGCATCGTTAAAAATGGGAATACACAAATTCGAAAAGCTACTGGAGAGTTGCGGTTTATCCGTTGAGCACGTTCGAAAATATATAATCGGACCGAATCACATTCGTTTCGGACTTAAACCCATCAGTGCTGGATGGTTTGGAAATATTCCAATTTTAAACGAACTTATATTAAGTGGCGTTATTTATCTATTAAAAAGTAAAACAAAATGAAAATAGCTATAGTATTCGGAACAAGACCCGAAGCCATTAAGATGGCTCCGATTGTAAAAGAATGTGAAAAACGAAAATTAGACTTTGTTACCATAGTAACTGCTCAACATCGCGAAATGTTAGACCAGAAGTTAGAGGTTTTCGGCATCGTACCAGATTATGATTTAGATATAATGCAAGCAAATCAGGATTTGTTTTATGTAACTTCGAGTGTCATCAACGAAATGAAGCCTATCCTAATGAAAGAAAAACCTGATGTAATTTTAGTGCAGGGCGATACTACAACCACTTTCGCAACAAGCCTTGCAGCTTTTTATTTAAAAATACCAGTGGGACATGTTGAAGCTGGTTTACGAACTTGGAATAAATACAATCCGTTTCCAGAAGAAATAAATCGGCAGCTTACTACACGATTAGCTGATTTTCACTTCGCGCCGACTGAATGGTCGAAGAATAATTTAATCAACGAAGGTGTTGATATTTCTAAAATCTTTGTAACAGGCAATACTGTCATCGATGCGTTACTTATGATAGTCGATCCAAATTTTCAATTTGAAGAAAAGTTGTTGAATGAAATTGATTATAAAAACCGTAAGGTAATATTACTGACCTCACATCGGCGTGAAAATTTTGGTGAACCGATGAGCCAAACTTTTTCTGCATGTCGACATTTAGTCGAAACAAATCCAGATGTCGAATTAATTTACCCCGTACACCCAAATCCAAACGTCCAGAAAATGGCAAACGAAGTTTTTAAAAGCGCCGAACGGATACGTCTCATTGAGCCACTCGATTATCGCCCGTTCGTTCAACTGATGAACAAAGCATACTTAATAATGACCGATTCAGGCGGTGTGCAAGAAGAAGCTCCTTCGTTAGGCAAACCAGTACTCGTTTTACGCAAAACAACAGAACGTCCCGAAGCTATTGAAGTCGGAACGGCAAAACTTGTTGGGACAGACAAAGAAATGATAATAAATGAAGCTCAACGATTACTTTCGGATAAAACCGCTTATCTCGAAATGTCCACCAAAGCCAACCCATACGGCGACGGGAAAGCTGCTGAAAGAATCATTGACATCATTTTAGAAAAACTTAGCTGATCGATGTCCGATAAGCCACTCGTATATATAATCGTTTTAACATGGAACGGTAAGGAGGACACTATCGAATGCTTGAATTCGCTGAAAAAAGTTATATACGATAACTTTAAATTGCTGGTCGTAGATAATGCTTCGTCCGACGGAACCAAGGAAGAAGTACAAAAACAATTTTCTGACGTGGAATATATTCTTAACGCAACTAACTTACGGTTTGCCGGTGGAAATAACGTCGGAATCGAATACGCTCTCTCGAAAAATGCTGACTACACTTTATTACTAAATAATGATACAACGGTTGACCCTAATTTTCTCGCCGAACTCGTTACAACAGCAGAATCAGACAATCAAATTGGAATCGTTGGACCAAAAATGTATTATTACAACGAGCCGCATCGAATTTGGTATGCCGGCGGAAAAATCGAATGGTGGAAGGGCTGGATTTCTCACATAGGCGTTCGAGAAATTGATAATGGACAGTATGATCAAACAAAAGGAACTGATTTTGTCTCCGGCTGTTGTATATTAGTAAAGCGAGAAGTTGTTGAAAAAGTTGGGATGCTCGACACTGCTTATTATATTTACGGTGAAGATGTCGATTGGTGTGCCCGCGCGTCTCGGGCAGGTTTTCAGATTATCTTCGAACCAACGGCGAAAATCTGGCATAAATTATCAGTCAGTACAGGCGGACATTTATCGTGGTTTAAGAACAAAAACAAACTGAAAAGTCAATTAAAATTGATGTCGCGATACGCAAATTGGTATAACTGGTTAACAATTCCTTGTGGGATGATTTTTTTTGCGATTAAGGGCTTTTTAAATTCTTCAAAAAAATATTGAAATGCCCAGTCAAACAAAAAAAATAACATTTGATACCGCCGCCATCTTTGTGGGAAAATTTTTAGGTTTGTTATTCGGGATTGTCCGTCTAAATTACCTCGCAACATATCTGGCTGTTGGCAGCTTTGGTATTCTTAATTTTGCACTCTTCTTTTGTTCAATTTTTATTGTATTATTCGACCTCGGACTTTCTCAGATAATAATCAGGGACATTGCGCGGAACAACCAAAAAAGCCTGGCTGCAATCGGACGAACATTAATTTTAAAAATTATAATCGTTTTTATCGCCAGTCTTTTTGTCGGAAGCATTGGCTTTTTTTCTACTTTCGACAGTGTTACTAATTGGGCAATCTTACTTACTACCGGCGCTTTTGCTTTAAACGGTCTTTCAATGGTACTACTAAGCGCATTTCAGGCACATCGGATGATGAAGTTCGTTTCTGTTGTCACTGTAGTAACCGAATTAATAAATTCAATAATCATCATTTTACTCATCCAAAAGTACCCCTTTGTTGTAACTGCCCTTTTAGTTACCCTTTCTATTTCCTTATTAAATTTTATTTTCCTTTTATGGATATACCGGAAGAAAATTGGTATACCCGAATATACAGTTGATAAAACTTATTGGAAGGATCTATTGAAACAAAGCACACCAATCGCAATAGGTTCTTTGGGAATATCTATCTATACTTTTATCGGAGCTACCATATTGAAATATTCCCATGGAGATTATGAGGTAGGAATTTATAGTTCGGCTTTTAAAATACTCTCGATCCTCACACTGATTCCGGCTTCATTTAATCAGGTTGTGTATCCTATATTTTCAGATTTTTTTATTTCATCAAAGAACAAATTAGCAAAAGCTTTGACAGATTCGACAAGAGTCCTAGCTCATATTTCTTTTCCTGTGGCAGCCGGCGGCATACTGCTTGCCCCAAAAATATTCAGTATTTTATATCCCCCTGATTTCGCTGAAGGAATATTTGTTTTCCAAATATTAATTTCCGGGATTTCTATCGGATACCTAAACTGGATTATGTATGGATATTTATTATCTATCAACAGGCAAACGTTTACTATGATAACATCGTTAATTGCCGCAGTCGTTGCTATAATCACCGGAATTATTTTTATTCCTGCCTATGGATACATTTTTGTAGCATTTATGAGTGTTGGAATTGAGATCATATTGTTTACAACCCAGTATTATTATTTAACCAGGATTGGTTTTTCGCCGATAAAAGTACTCTTTCTGTCAAAGACAATATTTTCCACTATTGTAATGTCTATTAGCATTATATTACTTTCTGATTTACATATTGTATA